>CAYZRZ010000091.1:0-9094 GCA_964480995.1 uncultured Christensenella sp. | reverse complement strand
CCAGCCCCGCGTCCGTACACACCACAAACCTTGACAGCTCGAAGTCCGACAGGATATACCTATAAACCGAAGAACTGATGCCCGGCGGCTGGCACCGGAAGGAGCGCTTTATACAGGCGCTCCTTCCGTTTATTTCAAGTTTATTCCCGATGCAGCCCTCAGGATCATGCTGATCCATATTTTAACATATTGTTAAACCCTGTTCTCTTTAGGTGCGGCGGGCAAATTTATGGTATAATCGGGTATCTCTTATGTGGATGGAGGCAGCGCGGTGTTTGGCAAATTCATGAACAACTATTACTACGGAAAATCGGGCAACGGAGATTACCAGAAAGATGATCTTCCCCGCACGAGATGGCAGCTATTCTGGGAAATGCTGCGCGTGCGATTCGCGGGCCTGTTTCGGTTGAACATTGTCAGCGTGATTGCCTGGCTGCCGGCCATGTATGTGCTGATCCAGCTGATGAGCAACCTGTTCAATATCGCCGGCGTCGCCCAGACGGTGGAGATGGATCCATCAGCTGCCACACCCGAGCAGCTGGAGCTTGTGCAAAACCTGATACCGCTTTATAACAGCGTGATCATGCGCTCGCTGCTGTTTTTAGTGCCGGCGATTGCCATCACCGGGCCATTTCAGGCGGGTATGGCCTATGTTACGCGCAACTGGGCGCGGGATGAGCATGCTTTTGTCTGGAGCGACTTTAAGGACGCGCTGATCGCGAACTGGAAGCAGTCTCTGGTCATTTCTTTCATCACGGGCCTTGTTCCTCTGATCGTGTATGTTGGCTATCAGTTTTACGGTGATATGGGGCAGCAGAACATGCTGTTCGTTGTGCCCCAGATGCTGACGGCAGTGCTGGGTCTGGTGTGGACTCTGGCGCTGGTGTATTTTTATCCGATGATGGTCACATACAAGCTTAACCTGAGAACGCTTCTGCGCAACGCCCTGCTGCTTTCCATCGGCAGGCTGCCCCAGACAGCGGGTGTCCGGCTTGTGATGCTGGTGCCTGCCTTGCTTGCGCTCGCTGTCAGCTGGTTTATGCCGGCTTATACCATTTATGCCCTGATGGTGCTGGCAGGCTACTATCTTCTGATTGGCAATGCCCTGGCCCGCTTTGTTTACGCGTCGCTGTCAAATGCCGTGTTTGACAAATTTATCAATACCCGCCTTGAGGGGGTCCAGATCAACCGCGGCCTGGCCAAGGAAGAGGACATCGACGAGGGTGCTGACGACGATGAGGATACAGAGGCCTGATGTACTCAGACTTTGCTCTCCTGTACGATGAGCTGATGGAGGAAGTCGATTACGCGGGCTGGGCGGATTACTATGCTTCATTGCTTGAGGACGCGGGAATTCCTCCCGGGTCCCTGGTGACGGAATGCGCCTGCGGCACCGGAAGCCTGACCTTGGCGCTGAGCAGGCGCTATGAGATGTGCGGTGTGGATATTTCGCAGGAAATGCTCTCCATCGCGGCATTGAAGCTGCGGTCGGGCGGGAAGACGATCCCCTTGATCCGGCAGGATATGCGTAAGCTCAGGCTTCACAGGCAGCAGGATGCCATCCTCTGCACCTGCGACGGAGTCAACTACCTGACAGACGAGGCGGCACTGCGCGGCTTTTTTACTTCAGCCCACGCGGCCCTGCGGCCCGGCGGGGCATTGTGCTTTGATGTGTCCTCCCTGTACAAACTCTCTACGATCTTAGGCGATCACACACTGACCAATACCCGGGGACGGGTACATTACATCTGGGAAAATCACTGGGACCCTGTCCGGCGTCTGCTGGATATGAGGCTGCAGTTCTATGCGCGCGAGCGGGATAACTGCTTTTGGCATACAGAGGAGATACAGAGGCAGCGTGCCTGGACGGAAGATGAACTGGCAGGAATGCTTGAAGCCTGCGGTTTTGAGTGTCCGCTGATTTACGGCGACAGAACCCGCAGACAGCCGGATGAGGGGGAAAAGAGGCTTTATCTGCTTGCCCGCAAACCATGACATGAAGGAAGATAAAAGCAACGACATGCAAAATGAATTGATATTTAACGAACCTGACGGACTGCTCCGTATGCTGATCGCGGGGGGCCGGGCGCGGGTTATGATGTGCCGCACGACCAGGCTGACACAGGAGGCGGCGGATATCCATATGGCCTCCGACACAGCGGCCTGCGCGATGGGCAGGCTGCTCTCGGGCAGCGCGATGCTGTTCCATAGCGTCGAGGATGAGGAGGGCAGCGTCACTGTAACTGTGACCGGAAATGGCGCCGGCGGAAGAATGACAGTGGTCGGCCGTCATGGAGGCGATCTGAAGATCGCCGTTGAAAACCCGCAGGAACAGCTGCCCGTCCGTTCGGACGGCAAACAGGATGTAGCAGGCTTTGTGGGCAGTGAAGGCCGCCTGACGGTTGTGCGTGACCGCGGCGCGGGGGAGCCCTACATTGGCATTGCCAACCTGGTGTCAGGTGAGCTGGGGCTTGATTTTGCCGAGTATTTTACAATGTCTGAACAAACACCTTCCCTGGTCGCGCTGGGTTGCCTGAACCAGGATGGCGTCGTCCTTTCTTCGGGGGGGATTCTTATACAGGCCCTGCCCGGATGCGGCATGGATGTGATAGAAGAACTTGAGAAGCGGGAGCCCTTCTTCCGCGGCATCAGCCGTGAACTGTATGACCGATCCATGCGGGAACTGGCTGAGTTCTGGTTTCAGGGCATGGATCTGCAGATCGCCGGGGAAGAGCAGCTGCGCCTGAGGTGCGACTGTTCGCGTGATCGTATGGGCAGAGCCCTGAAATCCCTTGGAAAAGAGGAACTTCTGGACATGGCTGATGAAGGGCGCGACACTGAAATGACCTGCCACTTCTGTCGGACCATCCACAGTTTTTCACCGGAAGAGGTCAGGGACATGGTACAGGAGCGGGAGGAGAAATAAGACATGCAATTGATCGATTTTGACAGCCGATTTGCTGATTATATGCGCGGCTGGATAGATGCGCATGAAGATGAGTTTGAGAACGCTGACCAAATGGAAGAGCAGGTGCCGGAGGTATACCAGACCTTTTTGGAAATGCCGGCAGACTGGCTGCAGGGTGTGAAGCCGGGTGAGTATTTCGACAGCTTCCAGAGTTCGGACGAACTGGTGCGGCTGATGAGCCTTTATATTGACAGCCATATCAGCGTGCCCGATATGCTGATGAACCGTTTGGTTGAAATAGGCGGCGAGTCGGAAAAATCCCTGATGGCGCTGCTTGATGACGAGGGAGCCGGCAATGAGAAGAAAATGCTGGCTGTTTCTCTGCTCAGAGAGCTCGGCAGCAGCCTGCCCATGGAGCGCTACATCGCCTGGCAGTATGAGCGTGAGGACGAGGACGAACTGTGTGACAACGCCATGGAAAGCCTGGAGGCAATGGGCGAAGAGGCCCGCGATGCCATGTTGGAGGCGCTGGAAGGGGCAAGCCTCGCCGGCAAGGAAGCTCTGCTCGGAGCGCTGAGCCGCTATCCCGGTGATGACCGTATCCTGGAAGGGCTGCTGCGCCTGATCGAGGCGCGGCCTGACCGCCTGGCGATCCTGGCGGCCTGTTTGGGAAGGCTGGGCGATGCCCGCGCGCTGCCTGCCCTCAACCAGCTGGCTGAGGACGAGGGGATCAGATACCTCGATTATATCGAGCTTCGCAGCGCCATTGAAGCGCTGGGAGGCGAAGCGCCCGGACGCGAATTTTACGGTGACTCGGAATATGAGGCCCTCTTTTCCACACGGAGTGAATAAGGCATGATCTGCAACCGCTGCAACAATGAGTCCAATCCGCAAAGCCGCATCTGCCCCTACTGCGGGCAGTTTATGGGTGATGAGGCTGCGCCTCTGATCGCCGGTGACGCTGTGCCCGTTTACGACGACAGCGATTACAGGCCCAAGGAGCGTTCCGGCAAGTCAATCCGGCAAAAGCGAAAGAGTGCCCGCCGCCGGAATAAACAAAGCGGACGGGCGGACGCAAAGCGACGCAAGAAGGAAAACTATCGCAGGCCTATGGTCAACTGGGCCATGGTGGCCCTTGTGCTCCTGATCGTTGGGTTTGCGGCAGCGCTCGGTTCTTATGTGTATTTGCAGTTAACGCCAAACGGACAGCTGATTCTGGCGCGCATGGGCAGAAGCGCCAGCGCGGACGCTTATTGGGAGCTGGGCGGAGAATACCTTGACCAGGGCTACATCGGCCGTTCGGTGGAAACCTACGAGAAGGCGCTCAGCATGCAGCCCGAACATCCTGAGCTGGTGGATCGGCTGATGCTGCTGGCGGAAGCCTATGAAACAGCTGACCGCCGCAATGACGCTGAAAGCGTGTACACCCGCATCTATATGGAATTGGCGCCGACGGATCCGATCGGATACCGCAACGCCATCCGCTTGATCCTTCAGGAGCCGGAGCGTCTGCCAGAAGCGGTAGGCATCATGGAACTGGCCGCGGAAAAAACCGGCGATAACAGCTTTTCAAAGCAGCGCTCCGGCTATGTTCCGCTGCCGCCGACAGCGACGGTTCCTTCAGGCCGTCATTTGATCAGCCAGACGGTGGATTTTGTTTCACCGCAGGGCTATGATATTTACTATCTTACCGGTCCGGGACAGCTGCCCGAGGACGGTATCCTCTATACAGGCCCGATTACGCTGGGCGAAGGCGCGCACAGTTTCCGGGCTGTATGCGTGTCCAAGCTCCTGGTCAGCGATGTGATGGACGTCAAGTATGTCGTCACCCTGCCCACACCGCCGGCACCCAAGTCGACCCTTCAGCCCGACACCTATCAAGGCGTGCGAAGCATCAAGCTTCGTGACATGGCGGAGGATAAGAAGAACCCCAATGTTCTGTACTTTACGCTGGATGGCACACCGCCCAAGCCCGGGGACTCGCCGCGCTACACGGGAGAACCCATCAAGCTGGCGGGCGGGTCGACCACCGTGCGCGCGATCGCGGTCAACAGTTACGGCAAGGTATCCAACGAGATGAATGTGCTGTATAAGATTGAGAAAGTGCCATTCAAAAAGTACTTCAACGGGGAGGACGAGTTTTCGAAATTCACCCTGCTGAAGACAACGTATGAAGATTTTACCGGAATCTATGGAGAGCCGCAGCGTTTTGATCCTGTAGAGGATGAGGATGTTGGCGGGCAAAGCTATTCCGCCCTGTACTCCTGGGGCGAGGCGCGCTTTGTAGAGAGCGACATCGGCCGGCTGATTTATTATATCAGTACAGACGATGCTTCGATGACCGGCCCCCGGGGCGTTTCAGTGGGGATGGACATGGTGGATATCATGGCCATGTTCCGCGATATGGGACAGCCGCCAAATGATCGGGGAGACAGGGGCCTGTACTATGACGTGGATAACGGCTTCGCCGGCTACAAGGTGGCCTCTGATGACCCGACGACAGGCGTGCTGTCGTATACGGCTACGCTGTTTAAGGAAACTGCTTACAGCCGCCTGCTGACAATCGACATTGAGGCGGGGAAGGCGGCGCGTATCACATTCAGCCATGTCGCGCGCAAGATATCGAATTTGATGTAGGAGAATAACCATATGAAAGAAGTAAAATCCCCCAGAAAACCGCTGATATTCTATTACGCGATCGTGATGGTGGTGCTGATGCTGCTCAACACCTTTGTATTTCCCATGCTGATGCGCCGCGAGATCACGGAGGTCAGCTATAAGCACTTCATTGACAGGCTTTCTTCCGGCAGTGTCAATCTGGTGCAGATAGAGGAGCGGCGCATCCTGTTCACCGAAACGGGTGATGAAAAGCGGGTGTACGAAACGGGTGTGATAGAGGATCCGGGCCTTGTTCAGCGCTTGAGCGACGCCGGGGTGGACTTTACTTCACCGATCGTGCGAGAGGCTTCGCCGCTGATGAGTTTCCTTCTGACCTGGGTGCTGCCGATCGCTTTGTTTGTGGCGGTAGGCCAGTATCTGTCCCGCAATATGATGCAGCGTATGGGCGGAACCAATGCCATGCAGCTTGGCAAGAGCAACGCGAAGATATACATAGAATCAAAAACCGGCATCAAGTTTCAGGATGTGGCCGGACAGGATGAGGCGAAGGACGCGCTCAGCGAGATCGTCGACTTCCTGCACAATCCCGGCAAATATACCGAGATCGGCGCGGTGATGCCCAAGGGCGCGCTGCTGGTTGGCCCTCCGGGTACCGGCAAGACGCTGCTTGCCAAGGCCGTAGCCGGCGAGGCGAATGTACCCTTCTTCTCCATTTCCGGCTCTGAGTTTGTGGAAATGTTCGTGGGCATGGGCGCCGCCAAGGTGCGCGATCTGTTCAAGCAAGCCGGTGAAAAGGCACCCTGCATCGTCTTTATTGACGAGATCGACACCATCGGCAAGCGCCGCGACAATAACGGACTGCCCGGCAGCAATGATGAGCGCGAGCAGACCTTGAACCAGTTGCTCAGCGAGATGGATGGGTTTGACGGGCGTAAAGGCGTGGTGATCCTGGCCGCTACCAACCGTCCTGAGGTGCTGGACCCTGCCCTTTTGCGCCCCGGCCGCTTTGACCGCCGCATCCCGGTAGAACTGCCTGACATGACAGGCCGCGTTGCTATCCTGAAAGTGCACGTTAAAAAGATCAAGACCGAACCGGATATCAGGCTTGAGTCGGTTGCCAGGACCGCCGCTGGCGCTTCAGGCGCGGATCTTGCCAACATCATCAACGAGGCGGCACTGCGCGCGGTGCGTGAAAAGCGCAAGCTGGTCAGCCAGGAGGATCTTGAGGAGAGCGTGGAGACTGTGATTGCCGGCGCGCAGCAGAAAAGCCGCGTGCTCAGCGATAAGGAAAAGAACATTGTCGCCTACCACGAGATCGGCCATGCCTTGGTGGCCGCCAGCCAGACACATTCTGCCCCGGTGCACAAAATCACCATCATTCCCCGCACTTCAGGCGCTTTGGGCTATACCCTTCAGGTGGAGCAGGATGAGCACTTCCTGGTGACCAGGGAGGAGATCGAGAACAAAATCGCCACCCTGACGGGCGGCAGGTCCGCCGAAGAGATCATATTCGGCTCCATTACCACAGGCGCCTCCAACGATATTGAGCAGGCCACCAAGCTGGCCCGCGCGATGATCACCCGCTACGGGATGACGGACGAGTTCGGCATGGTGGGCTTTGAGCAGGACGGGAACCGCTATCTGGGCGGAGGAGGCCTTTTCAACTGTTCAAACGAGACCAGTTCCAGGATCGATGAAATGACGGTGGCCATCGTCAACAAGCAGCATGACCGCGCGCGGGAGATTCTCAGGGAGAAGATCAATGTGCTGCATGCACTGGCAAAGCACCTCTATGAAAAAGAAACCATTACAGGCGAGGAGTTTATGGAGATACTGGAGCGCGAGGAATCTATGTGCATGCTGCCGCCTGAAGTAAAGGGGTAAGCGTTTACATGAATAAAGGAAAGGAGGGGCGTGATGGCCAAACGCCTGAGGGTGCTGCTGGTCGCGGATGAGGAAAGCAAGTATATTTGGGACCACTTTGACCGCTCGCGCTTCGAAGGCGTTGATGTAATCATCTCCTGCGGTGATTTGAAGGCTTCCTACCTCTCCTTTTTGACGACAATGGTGGCGGCCCCTCTCCTGTATGTGCCGGGCAATCATGACGGCGAGTACCTGCATAACCCGCCGGAAGGATGTGATGACCTGACGGAAAAGATGGTGAACATCAAAGGCGTGCGCTTTATCGGCTTTGGCGGCGCGCACAGCCGCAGCCCCAAGCCTTTCCACTATACGGAGAAGGATCTGTCTCGGCAGGTGGTGCGCAGGCTGCCTGAGATCTGTATGAACGGCGGCTTTGATGTGCTTGTGACCCATGCGCCGGCAGAGGGGCTGGGCGACGGAAGCGATACTTTTCATAAAGGATTTCGCGGCTATCTGGCCCTGATCCACCAGTTCAAGCCGGTCTACCACCTGCATGGGCACCAGCACCTCAACTATGACCGCGCTGTCGCCCGCCAGGAATACAAGGGGACGAAAGTGATTAATGGCTTTGGCTACCAATTGATTGATATGGAGGTGCCGGATCAGGCGGTCAAGCGTCTTTCTTACCTGAAGACGCGCTATGATCTGGTGAAAGAATATGGAAGAATCGTATAAACTGCAGGCGCTTCAGGAATATGACCGCGCGCTGCGGCGGGGCCGCAGGGAGTACAGTACGCTGACCGCCAAGGGGGAGCGAGGCATCCTTGTGGTGCTCGATGAGCTGACACAGGAAAATCGCATCCTGGCCTATGTCAAGCAGCCTTCGCGCGAGATTTCCATGAGCAGCATCAAGGGAACCTATACATCAGGCCGCGCGCGCAGCTTCAGCGCAGGTTTCATGCCCCTGCATGATGTGGATACGGAGTTTGCCTCCAAATGGACGGCCTTGTGCGCCATCCACACGACGGAAGGCCTCCGGGACCCCATCCAGGTATATGAGTACCTGTGGAATTACTATGTCATTGAGGGCAACAAGCGCGTCAGCGTCCTGAAGTACTTCGGCGCGCCTTCCGTGCGGGCAGAGATCACCAGGATGATCCCGCAGCTTGACCCCGAAGATCTCAATACAGCCACCTACTACGCGTTTTTACGCTACGACCGCAAAGGGTTGTTTAAGAATATCCGTCTGAGCGATCCCAGGCGCTATGAGACCCTGGCCGCGACGGAGCGGTCGCTGCTGGGTCAGATGAGCGGCGAGGAGCGGGAGGATATCAACTTCAACTCCATGTTCCTGCGCTTTGAAATCGCCTACGCGGATGCGGGCAGCAGCCTGTCTCTGGGCGATGCTTTCCTGGAGTATCTGAAGGTCTACGGTTTCATCATCAACGATCCGTTCAGCCTGGTGACAGAGCGCATCCATAACCTGAAGCCTCAACTGGAACTGGCGGAGAATCTTGATAAGGAACCCACGCTGCTGCTTGACGTGCAGGAGGAGCGGCCGGGACCCGGTCTGATCAGCCGCTTGTTCAGCACAAAAAGGACCGCGAATGTCCTGTTTGCCTATGAGGAAGGGCGTACGGAAACCAATTGGACCGGCGCGCATGAAAAAGGCAGGCAGAAGATGCAGGAAGCCTTGGGAAATGA
>CAYZRZ010000090.1:0-9111 GCA_964480995.1 uncultured Christensenella sp. | reverse complement strand
TGTGCCGTCATTTCTATCACCTCAATTGTTTGATTCGACGGCGTTTCTCAATATCATTTTGGTTATTTATCCATTTTTATGTATATTTATGATTATTCATACACGCCCTACTCCCAGGCAAATAAACCCTCATCCTCCGTCTGCCGGAATTGGCAGGCCATGCAATCAGATCTCAAAAACTCGCCTTCAGCCCCAGCTCCGCCAGCTTGCTCCTCACGCTTTCGCGCGATCTGCCGAGGGCTCTGGCCATTGCTTCCAGCGGGAGGCCCATGGCGGCCTGGGCTTTTAATTTGCTCAGCTCGCCGCTTGACCAGGGCGCTTCCGCGATATAGCTGGCCTGCACCAGCTGCGTGAAGGCGGCGGTATCCCAGCTTTCTCTTTCGCTCAGCACGGTATCGAGCTTGCCGATAAAATCCAGGAAGACTTCCCCGTATTGCTGCAGCTTATGCCGGCCGACGCCGGAGACCCCTAAAAACTCATCCTCATTCCTCGGCATGACACGGGCCATCTCCCGCAGGGTGGCGTCTGAAAACACGACATAGGCGGGGATGCCGCCTGCCTTGGCGATCATGTTTCGCAGCGCCCGCAGGGCGGCGAAGCGCTGCTCATCGGGGTCTGCGGAGGCCGGCTGGGCGCGCTGCTTCTCATGGCCCACGGTTTCAGCGGCCATATTCAGACAGACGGAGCAATTGCCGCAGTAGGCAGGGGCACCCGCCTCGCCGAAATACTTCAGCAGGCTCTGGCGCAGGCAGCGCTTGCCCGCCGCGTAGAAGGTCATCTGCTTGAGGCGCTCCAGTTCAAGCGCCTTGAGGCGTTCGCGCTCCTCCGGGGTCATCTCCGGGTTCTCATCCCCGTGGTCGATCATCCAATGGGCCAGGGCCACATCCTTTTTGGCGTAGAGCAGGATGCAATCGGCAGGCGCCCCGTCGCGCCCGGCGCGGCCGGCCTCCTGGTAGTAGCTTTCCAGGTTTCGGGGCATGTTGTAGTGGATGACAAACTGCACGTTGGATTTGTCGATGCCCATGCCAAAGGCGTTGGTGGCCACCATGATCTGCGCGCGGTCGAACTGAAAATCATCCTGCGCGTCCCGCCGGTCCTCATCCGGCATGCCGGCATGGTAGCGGGCGGCGGCATAGCCGCGCCGGCGCAGCAGGGAGCACACCTCATCCACCGCTTTGCGCGTGGCGCAGTAGACGATGCCCGAAGCGCCCCGGCGCTCGCGCAGCAATTTCAGCAGGGCATCATCCTTATCCTTGGGCTTGTACAGCAAAAAGCGCAAGCCGGGCCGATCAAAGCCCGTCACGCGGATCAGGGGATCGTCAAGGCGCAGCAGGCGGATGATATCATCGCGCACCTGCCGGGTGGCCGTGGCCGTAAAGGCGCACAGCGGCGGCCGCTTATCAAGGGTATCGATAAACTGCGGGATGCCCAGGTAGCTGGGCCTGAAATCCTGCCCCCAGTGAGACACGCAGTGGGCTTCATCCACCGCGATCAGGGCGGGCGGGCACTGCTTTGCAAAGCGCCGGAAGCCCGGCGTCATCAGGCGCTCGGGCGCGACATAGATGATCTTGTACTGCCCCTGCGAGGCCCGCTGCAGCGCAAGGCTGCACTGGCCGGGCGTAAGCGCGCTGTTGATGTAGGCCGCGGGCACGCCCGCCTGCTTGAGCGCGGCCACCTGGTCTTTCATCAGGGAGATCAGGGGTGATATCACCAGGGTCACGCCCTCGCGCGTCAGCGCCGGGATCTGAAAGCAGGCCGACTTGCCGGCGCCTGTGGGCATGATGCCCAGCGCGTCCCGCCCCTGCATGACAGCATCAATCAGCGCCTCCTGCCCGGGGCGGAAGGCGCTGTGACCGAAGACTTGCCGGAGGGCTTCGTACTTATCCATGAAATATATCCGGACGCTTTATTTGATCGTCCTCAGGCTTCCCAGGGGGAGCAGCACCATCTTGGCGTGCCCCACGATCATGTCGTAGCTCAGCGGGCCGACGGAAGGCGAGCGGCTGTCGTTTGAGTTGGCGCGGTTGTCGCCCATCACGAAATATTCATCTTCCTTGAGGGTATAGCGGGCGAAATCGCGGCCGCCGAACTTGTCTTCATCAATATAGGGCTCGTCCACCGGCCGATCGTTGAGATACAGGTGGCCGCCCTGCACGGCGATGACATCGCCCGGCAGGCCCACGAGCCGCTTGACAAACAGGGTGTGGGAGGACAGGCTGATATCGATCGGCGCGCCTATGCGGAGGGTGGCCTGGGTGAAGCGGTCCGGGAATCGGACGACTACCACGTCGCCGTGCTTAAGCTTTCCCAGCAGCACCTCGGGCTTGGTGACCAGCATGACCTCTTTATCAGCCAGGGTGGTATCCATGCTGTGGCCGTCCACCCGCACGGGCTCAAACACAAAATAGCGCACGGTCGCCGCGATGGCCACCGCGGCCAGCAGGGTCAACACCCAGCTGAGGATCTCCTGCCCCACTGTTTTTTTCTTCTTCTCTTTCTTGCCCTTTTTGCCCGCGGGCTGGTCGCTCTGTGCCTTCACGGTCTCATGTTCCCCGGCGAGGGGTTCCTCGCGCTTCGTTTCATCCATTGCTCAGGGTGTCTCCTTCTTCTGCCGGCCTGGGGACCAGGCCCAGCGTAACCTCCGCTGACTCCGGGCCCTGTACCAGCACCTTTTTGCGGCGGCGCAGAAACTCCACCCGGTCGAGCATCACGACGCGCCCGCAGCCCGAGCACTTCATCTTGATGTCCGCCCCGATGCGGGTGACCGTCCATTCCCTGGAGCCGCAGGGATGCGTCTTGCGCATCTCCACAACATCCTTCAGCCTGATTTCATCCATGCCGCTTTCCTCCGCAATAGAGCCATTATAGCAAGCGCCTGAGCATATGACAAGCAAGCGGCAGGTTTAACTCTGTCACAAACGTGTATGTATATATCAATAACACAAGGAGGTTTTGCGCATGGATCAGGATCACAAGGACCCCAACAAACCCCAGGATGACAACCCGATCAAGCAGGCTGCCATGGCAACCTTCGGGGCCATATCAAGCGCCTTTGATAAGGCGGCAGAGGTCATCGGCGACGCCGTTTCCAAAGAAAACCGTGAAAAATACGCCCAAAAAGGCGAAGAGGCTTTCAGCACCATCATGGACAAGAGCGAGGGCCTGTTCCACCATGTGAAGGATTTCAGCGCGCAGACCTTTGACAAGGTCAAGGCCGCCATGGAGAACCCGGTCACCAAGCCCTACACCACGCCCGAAGCGGCAAAGGATGCCCTGGCCTCCGCCCTGAAGAAACTGCAGGAGGAAGCGGCAGACGCCGGGACCGCGCTGCGCTCAGGGCTGAGCGACGCCGAGACCGCGCTGTGGGCCGATACGCTTGCCAAGGCCATCGGTAAGCGCGCGGATCTGGCCGTCAAGCTGGCCCTCCGCCTGCAGGCCCTGACCCGCCGGGATGACAAGCCCGGCGATGACGCGGCCGATGCTGATGATGACGCGGATACCTTTTTTGATAAGCCCCAAGAGGGCGAGATCCCCTATGACTCGCCCAGCGCGCCGACGGATGAGCGTGACCGGATGGAGAAGCCCCCGGCGAACCCGGACAGTTCCTCCTCAACGCCTGATAAGGACAGCAACTCAAGCGTGCTGGAAACAGACATGAAAAACGAACACCTGCAGCAGTCCGTTCCCCCGGAAATGGGCTGACAGGGATTAATGCCAATGACCGCCGTTGAATCAGCGGCGGTTTTTTACTCATTCCAATACGGCAGCAGACTCATAGATTGCGTTTATCACTGAACACGCAAATGGTTTGCACTGTTTTCGTGTTTTCCGTGTTTTCCGTGGTTGGTTATTCCTGCTGATAGGGTAACGAACCACGGAAAGCACGGAAAACACGGAATAGCAAGAAATAGGCAAACGATTCACACAGGAGGATCGCAATCACCTTCTGCTTCCAGGTGCGCCAGCGCCTTCAGCAGCAGGTTGCGGGCGTTCTGGTAGGTGATACGCTCCAGCGCTTCCGCGGGGCTCAGCCAGGCGGCGAGGGATATTTCCTGCGGCTGGGGCGTCAGCACGCCCGATTCCAGGAAGGCGATGAAATAGACCACATCCTTCTCGCAGCCCGGATAGGGCGAAAAACGGATGACCTGCCGGAAGCCTGTATCCTCCAGCTTCACGACGAGGCCGCTTTCCTCCAGCACCTCGCGCAGCGCCGTCTCCTGCTCGCTCTCCCCCGCTTCCACATGGCCCTTGGGAAAATCCCAATGCCCGGCCCGGTGCTTGAGCAGCAGCACCTCCAGGCCCCGGCCGGCGCGGCGGAACACAAGCGCCCCGCAGGATTTTTCATATCTCACGCTGTTCAGTCCTTTCCAAGGCCCAGATAGGGTGCCGGGCCTTCGGGTGATAATGTGAGGGGCATCTGAAGCCATCGGATCATGCCGTAGGGCCGGATATCCGCCGCGGCATCGCTGTGCATCAGGCGCGCGCGGTAGGCATCGGCATGGAGTTCCTTGTGGATGATCCGCATCGCGTCGCGGGTATCGATGCCCGACAGCGCCAGCTCCTTGATGATGACGCTCTTTCCATCGCGTTCGCAGTAAGCATAGCCCTCTCCCCCGTCCAGCATGAAGCGCAGCAGGGGCGCGTCCCAGGCGCGGGAGGCCTTGATGACAAAGCGGAGGGCCCTCTCGTCCCATCGGGCGTAGAGGCGGCTTTTGGAAAAGGCGGCATCCCGCAGGCGCAGGATGTCCTCCGGCTCTGCCGGAAGCAAGCGGGCCCCGGGCGGGCAATCGCCGATACCGGCCCCGGCATATTCAACCGGCTCATGGGAGAACATTGTCTCATAGCCGCGCTTGCCGTAAAAATCAAACAAGGGAGGGTTTGCCGGTACCAGCAGGGAGGCCACGCCGCCCGTTTCAAGGGTGATCCGCTCGGCCTCCCCGATCAGCCGGGTGCTGATGCCCATGCGGCGGAAGCGCTCATCGGTCGCGATGGCAAAGAAATACCGCGCCGGATAGCTGACCCCGCCGGAAAGGAGATCGATCGGCAGCAGGCTCAGCATGCCGCGAAGATCGCCGCCCCGGGTATCGACCAGCAGGCAGTCAAGCAGATCCACCCGGGGCAAACGGTGATCAAAGTAAAAATCCGTGGCTGCCTCGCTGTCGTGAAAGGCCTGCATCCACAGCCGCTTGATCCCCGGCAGGTCTTCCGGGCGCGCCGGCCTGATCACGGCGTAATCTGCCGGGCGCTGTATTTGGCGACCAGGTAGATGGGATCGTAGCTCAGCTTCGCCTTGCGCAGGCCCTCATCGCCCGCGTCGTCCTCGCGGTTGGTAAACTTGTAGCGGGCGGCATAATGCTCCGCGAACTGCTGGTTGATCACCTGATAAGCCCCGGGGACATCCGGATAGGCCTTTTCAAACTGCACCAGGTAGACATCATCGTTGAGCGGGTCGCCGATCGAAAAGGCGATCACGCGCCCGTTGGCCCGGATAAGCCCGCCCTGCATGTTCAGCTCCTCAAAATGGCGGAAGGTCTCCTCCAGCGCGCTCAGTTCCTCATGCAGGCTCTGGTCATCCTCCGTATCCATCATCTCGGCCCATTTGCGGCTCATGTCCCGGACCTCATCGATGTTGGCGCGGGTGATCTCCTCAAAATCCCAATCCCGGTATTCCTTTGAGAACTTGTTGATGTTGTTGCGTTTTTGCGACAGCTTTTTGCCGGACAGGTTGATCAGCCGCTCCGTCTCATACACATAGTCAAAGGCCCAGCGGATCTCCTTGATCTCAAAGCGGCCGGGGAACAGCGCCTCCAGGCGCAGCCTGTCGCCCTCCAGCAGGGTATTGAAGCACAGCGGATGGCCGCTCGACTCGGCGAACGATAGCATCGCCTCCAGCACGGGCAGCAACGGGCCCGTGCCCATGGGGAACACGAAGCTCGGGGTATCGGGGTTTGACATCACGATGGCATAGCCCGCGTATCGGACCACCCGGATATTGAGCGCCTTGCGCCAGACAAACAGGTTGGTGAAGCTGTATTCCAGCGAGCCCCTGTAGCCCGCGCGGAAACACTCCTCCATCCACTCGCGGTCGCTCAGTTCGATCGGTTTGAATTCTAAAGCAGAGATGAGAGTCACCGTTCCTTCCGAAATATTGACACCGGAGATCAATTTTGTTTCAGCGTGCCAAAACGCCCTCACGGGTGTCTCGAAGGGCGTGACACGGGGATGCGCTCAGGGTGAGGGCATCATATAAAAAGGGAAGGGACGCGGTGATCCGCAAGGCCCCTTCCCTGTTGCCTTTTGGTGTTTACTCCTGTGGGGAGCAGGCGCCGTTATTCTTGAGCAGGTGACCTTCCGGCACAAAGCCGCGCACGCTGCACAAGGGGTAAATACGGCCCCTCCGCCCAATAATTGTACCCGGATTAAGCACGGAATTGCAACCCACTTCGGCAAAATCTCCGGCCAGAGCGCCTACTTTCTTGCGGTTGGTGGGGTATAGCTCTCCCCCCGCCTTCACGACCACCGGGCTTTTATCGCCCTTGACGTTGGAGGTGATCACCCCCGCGCCGAAGTGCGCCTTGTAGCCCAGGACCGAGTCGCCCACATAGTTGTAATGGGGCACCTGCACGCCGTCAAAGAGCACCACGTTCTTCAGCTCCGTGGAGTTGCCCACCACAGCCCCCTTGCCCACAATGGCGCTGCCGCGGATGAAGGCGCAGTGCCGCACCTCCGCCCCCCGGTCGATGATGAGCGGGCCGGACAGGTACGCGCTGGGGAAAACCACGGCATCTCTCGCCACCCAGATATCCTCTCCCCGCTGCTCATACAGCGCCGGGTCAAGCGTCGGGCCCAGCTTCATGATAAAGCCGCTGATATCCGCAAGCACTTCCCAGGGATAGGTCTTGCCCGCGAACAGCTCCGCCGCGATGGTCTTCTCCAGATCAAACAGATCTTTGATTTCTATCATACAGACTCCTCTTGCCTACATATGGCCGCTGGCGCGCATCGCGTCGATCATCGTGTTCACCGCTTCCTCGCAGGCCATCTTCTCGCGCGCCTCCGCCATCACGCGCAGCACCGGCTCGGTGCCGGATTTGCGCAGCAGCACGCGCCCGCTGCCCGCCAGCTTATCTTCCGCCGCCTTCACCGCCGCCTTCACGGCCGGGTCATTCAGCGTGCCGTCCTTGTCATCCACCTGCACGTTTTTGAGCACCTGCGGGTACATCCGGCAGGGCTCGGCCAGCTTGGAAAGCGGCATATCCCGGTCGATCATGGCCTGCATGACCTTGATGGCCGTCAGCACCCCATCGCCCGTCATGGCGTACTTGCCGAAGATGATGTGGCCCGATTGCTCGCCGCCCAGCAGGTGATTATTCTCGCGCATGCACTCGGATACAAACCTGTCGCCCACATCGGTCTTCTTGTACTTGATGCCAATCTCGTCCAGCGCCTGATAGAGGCCGAAGTTGGACATGATGGTCGTGACCACCGTGTTGTCGGGCAGATTGCCCCTGTCGCGCATGTGGCGGGCATAGATATAGATGATCTGGTCGCCGTTGACCACATTGCCCTTCTCATCCACCGCCAGGCAGCGGTCGGCGTCGCCGTCAAAGGCAAAGCCGACATCCAGCTTGTTGTTAAGCACATACTGCTGGAGATGCTCAATATGCGTGGAGCCGGCGTTTCTATTGATGTTGGTGCCGTCGGGGTCGCAGTTGATGGCGAAGGTGGTCGCCCCCAGCGCGTCAAAGACCGATTTGGCGATCATCCAGGCGCTGCCGTTGGCGCAGTCAAGCCCGACGCGCCTGCCCTTGTAGGAGTTGCGCGCCAGCGAGATCAGGTAGCCGATGTAGCGGTTGCGCCCGGCGAAATAGTCCACCGTCTTGCCGATCGCTTCGCGCTTGGCGTAAGGGATCGGGCCGTAGACCCCGTCCAGGTAGCTTTCGCAGGCCAGGGTGACTTCGTCCTCCATCTTCTCGCCGTTGCCGTTCAACAGCTTGATGCCGTTGTCATAGTAGGGGTTGTGGGAAGCCGAGATCATGATGCCGCAGTCAAAGCCCTCCGTGCGCGCCACATAGCTGACGCTGGGCGTCGTGGTCACGTGCATCAGGTAGGCATCCGCCCCCGCGGCCGTCAGCCCCGCCGACAGCGCGTCCTCATACATATAGCTGGACAGGCGGGTATCCTTGCCGATCACCACCCTGGCCTTGCGCTCTTTTCCGTAGTAATGCCCCAAAAACAATCCGATCTTCAAGGCGTGCTCTACGGTGAGGTCGATGTTGGCCTCCCCGCGGAATCCGTCAGTCCCGAAATACTTGGACATGTCTGTCCCTCCTCTTATGCAGGTTATTCTTTTTTCCAAGATAACGTTCAACAGAATATAGTATACTCGGCTTCAAAACAGTACGCAAGAGGAAAATGTAACAACGGGGTGGCGGGAGAGGTGAAGAAGCGGCAAGCGGTAGCAAAGCAATGGCAAAGCAATGGCAAAGAGGCTGCTATGCAGCCGCGAAGAGGTAAAAGGACTGGCGGCATCAAGTTTTGCCCGCTACTTCACCGCCCATATGCTGGCCCTATGCGGCGCGGAGGATCTGAGCCCGGAGGCGGACGCGGTGCTGAAGGTGCTGAGGAGGTGCGGGCTTGAGAAGTTCACGCAGACCTATGTACACCGCAAGGTACGAGGAAACCGCCGGCTTGAGCGCGCTGATGATGTCGCGCTGGCACTGGCAGAACTAAAAGAAGCAGGCTTTATCAAGCTGGAGGGATTAGCGCCCGGCGGAACGGGAAACAGACCTCGAAGCCCCCAATACAGCCTGGTATAGTAACAAGGAAGCGGGCAGCGTAATGGCTGCCCGTCTTTTATGTTTCTATTTTCCATCTCTTTCCATGTGCGGATGGAAGCAAATGAAAAATAAGAATAAAAAGGCGATCGAAGCCCTTGCGCAACAGCAGGGAAATGTGGCGATTTACAGAAGATTTCGGCAGCGTGCGAAAGTTTACGCTTATTCACGGTATATGGATATACAGCAATGCCGACAAGATAAAATTGTTACATTTAAGGTGAATTGCAAACTTAAGTTCCGGTCTTAAAGAAGGCCGGGAATTTGCATGAGT
>CAYZRZ010000089.1:0-9155 GCA_964480995.1 uncultured Christensenella sp. | reverse complement strand
GGTTCGTTCAGCCAGGGACCGTCCTCATGCATGACGGCTTTGGGCGCCTGGGTTTGTATTGGTTTACTGGCCGCCGGCACAGGGGCTTGAGAGGGGGGAGCCTGTTTCTTTTTATCCGGATGAAGAGAACGGGGTGGCGCGTTTCCACCCAATAGCGTATTTTCCAGCTCCGCCAGGCGGGCCTGCAGGGCTAAATAATCGGTCTCGCCGCTCATTTGGCAGACACTCAGCGCGTAGACTTCCAGCACGGCGCGCTGCTGCGAGGTCCAGCGCAGATCGCCCTCCGCGCGGATAGCCCTCTCCAGCATCCAGGTCAGTTTCTCAAGGGGAAGCTGCGCCGACTGCTTCTGAACCATCGGGTCGCTGTGCTTGCCAGACAGCCTGGCAGCGATCAGCTGCCGCAAGTGAGCGGACAGGCTTTTGACAAACACCTGGATATCCTTGCCGGCGCTGTGCAGCTGCTCAATCATCTGAAATGCCTTGTCTGCCTGCTTTGCCTGCAGGGCAGATACAAAATCAAACATAAACCCCTTGGTGACAGTGCCCAGCGTCTGCCGAACGCGCTCCTCGGTCAGCGTGCCATCCTCGTCCAGGCACATATCCATCAGGCTCCAGGCGTCACGCATGCTGCCCTCGGCTGATGAGGCGATCAGCTCAAGCGCCTCTTCCTGCGCGCTGCCGCTTTCTTTGATTGCCAGGCGGAGGCGGCCGATCATGGCCGCTTCGGGTATGCGCCCAAACTCAAAACGCTGGCAGCGGGAGAGGATGGTGGCCGGTATCTTCTGCAGCTCAGTGGTCGCCAGAATGAAAACCATGTAAGAGGGCGGTTCTTCCAGCGTTTTCAACAGCGCGTTAAAAGCCGCGTTTGACAGCATATGGACTTCGTCGATGATGTAGACCTTATAGCGCACAAATTGCGGAGGATAGCTGACACGCTCGAGCATATCGCGTGTCTCGCCAACACCCGAATTGCTGGCGGCATCCATCTCCACCACGTCCAGCGTGGTATCTGAAAGCAAGCTGCGGCAGGCTTCGCACTGGAGGCATGGGTCGCCGTCCTTGGGGTTCCTGCAGTTGATGGCCATGGACAGGATGCGGGCGGCGCTGGTTTTTCCCGTGCCGCGGCTGCCCGAAAAGAGGTAGGCATGGGCGATATGGCCGCTTGACGCCTGTTGGCGCAGCGTTCTGATCACATGCTCCTGTCCCACCATGTCTGAAAATGTCTTGGACCGCCAGGTACGGTATAGTGATTGATACATTTTATAACCCCGTTATCGTTCTGATAAATTTCTGAAGCCTTCGCCCAGCGTCTCATGTGTGTCGGTGATAAAGATGAAGGCATGCGGGTCAGTCTCATGCACGATGGACTTGACAGACATCATCTCGATGCGGGTGACGACGCAAAGAAGCATCTGCACCTGAGAGTTGGAATAGCCGCCCATCGCGTCCACCAAGGTTACGCCGCGGCCGACTTCATCAAGCAGCCGCTGGGTAATTTCACGCCCTTTTCTTGTGATGATATGAAAGGCTTTATCGGTGCCAAGTCCCGCCAGCACCACATCCAGTGTTTTTGAACATGCAAATACGCAGATCATGGCATACATCGCCTTCTCTGTACCCATGATAAAGCCCGCCATCACGATCACCACACAGTCAATGGCCAGCAGGAATACGCCGACGGTGATATAGGGGAGCTTTCGGTGCACCACCTGGGCGATCAGGTCTGTACCCCCTGTAGTGGCCCGGCCGCGCAAAATCAGCCCCAGGCCAAAACCGAGGATCACCCCGCCAAAAAGCGAGGCGAGCAGGGGGTCTGAGGTCATGGGCGGCAGTTTGATCAGGTCGATCAGTACGGAAAACAGGACTGTCGCGATGAGCGTGCGAAACACAAAGCTATGGCCCATGCTGCGGTAGCCCATCAAAAACAGCGGAATGTTCATCAACAGGCTGGTCATACCCACCGGCCAGCTGAACAGATGGTTGAGGATCGTTCCTACACCTGTCAGCCCGCCGGGCGCGATACCGTTGGGCAGCAAAAAAAGAGGATAAACGCAGGCACCCATAGAGCAGCCAATGATAATATAAACCATGTTTTTCACTTGCTCAGTCCTGGGGACTGAACTTGTTTGATTCCGCATGAATGCTCCTTGAAAATATAACCGGCTCTCACATGATACCCCTACCATATGGACGGGTATATTATAGCATATCCTTTTCCTGATAGGTAGGCAGGAGAACAGGTTCTAACTGTCGAATCATTATGGTATAGGAACCCTTAGGAGAGGAGCTAAAAAACTATGAAGACTACCATCACAGCAAAAAACATGGTTGTTACTCCCGGGATCACCAACAGAGTGCTTAAAAAGACGCAGACCATGAGCCGCTATTTAACCGCCGAGACGGAAATGTATATCCGCATGCGCCGGGAAAAAGAACAGCGGATCGTTGAAATCACCGTGCCCATGAGCGGTGTCACCCTGCGATCCGAGGCCGTCAGCGAGGATAATCTCTTCCAGTCCATCGACAAGGCGCTGGCCAAGCTGGAACGCCAGATACTCCGTCACCGCACGAGGCTTGATAAGCGCCTGCGTGAGGATGTCAATCTGGATGAAGGCCCTGAGTTTGTGGAGCAGCTTTCCCCGGAGGAGAGCGGCGAGCGCGCAGTTGTTCGTGAAAAGTCCTACACCGTGCGTCCCATGAGCCGCGAGGACGCGATCCTGCAGATGGAACTGCTGGGCCACAGCTTCTATGTGTACATTGACGTGGACACCCAGGAGACCCATGTGCTTTATCTGAGGAAAGACGGCAACCTAGGCATCCTGGTACCTGAAGTGTAATTATCATTTTTATTGGCTAAACAGGCACCCGGCAATCATAGCCAGGTGTCTTTTCTGTCACGGTCAAATGTGCATGATAGAGGTTTTATCCCCATTGACCACTATCGCCTCACTGTTGATAAAAGGGGATAGAGGCAGTGAAGCGGAGTATACAGCGATGATCTTCTTGACCGCTGCGGCAAAAGGCGGGTTTGAAGCATGAGGCAGAGGATAGAAACTCACCAATCCCAGCCCTTCATAGCCGATCGGTTCCGGCGCTTTTTTACGCTGTCCATGCCCTTGGCATATTCGATGTCAGGCGCCGCGATGATCGCCCCCGGCAGATTCCTCCCGTTTTTCACCCTGCAGTTACCACACTTCTCTCATCCGTTCCTGCGCCAGCTCAATAAGCGCGTTTTGCTCGTTTGCAACGCTGTCAGACAAGACCATATCCAACAGATAGCTTAATATCTCGCCGATGGCCGGGCCTTTAGGGACCCCTGCCTGAATGAGCATATCGCCGTTGACCGCGAGATCCCTGATGTTCAGGCAGAGGCCTTCGTCGACCATGGCCTCCGCAAGCGGGATAAGGTCGAGCGCCTTGTGCGCGCGCAAGGCAATGTCCGGCGAATGGGCCGCGATGTCGGCATATTGCAGCAGCAGCAGACGCTTTAAGAGAGAAAGCCCCAATTTTGACAGCCAGCGGCGTATATTATCGGGGCCGAAGCGGTCATCATGATAGAGCACCAGCTCGCGCACATCCCCCGACAGCTGCTTTGGCTGCCTCAGGGAGGCCATGCAGTCTTCGCAGATCCGCGCGCTGATCTGGGGATGGCCGCGGAAGTGCGTCGTGCCGTCGTGGTCATAGGTCATCGCGGCGGGCTTGCCGCTGTCGTGCAGCAGAGCGGCCCAGCGGATAGACAGGTCCTGCGGCGTATGGCTGATCACCTGCAAGGTGTGCTCCCAGAGGTGGTATATATGAAAACGCGTCTTTTGCGGGGTGTCAAGCATTGGTGCCAGCTGCGGCAAGGCGGCGAACAGAAGCTGAGGGTATTTGCGCAGCGCTTCCGCCGCGGTGTTCCCAAGCAGAGTGAGATTCAGTTCTTTGGCGACGCGCTCCCGGCTGACCTTATCAAGGGACGCGGATAGGCGGATGGCGGCACGCGCTGTTCTTTCCTCAATTTGAAAGCCCAGCGTGGCAGAAAAGCGCAGCGCGCGCAATATGCGCAAGGCGTCTTCAGAAAAACGCTGATCGGGATCGCCGACAGCTTGGAGCAGCTGTTTGTGGCAGGCGGCAGCGCCCGCGAAGGGATCGACCAGCCCGCGGTCGGGGCTGTAGGCCATGGCGTTGCAGGTGAAATCCCTCCGCTTCAAGTCTTCATTGATGCTGCGCGAAAAATTGACACTGTCGGGATGCCGGCTGTCACTGTAGCGTCCGTCGCTGCGGAAGGTAGTGATCTCAAGGGGCATACCGTCCAGAACAAGGGTCAGGGTACCGTGCTTCAGCCCGGTTTCAACGACTCTCTCGGTTGAAAAGCAAGCGCGCAGTTCATCCGGGGTAGCAGCACTGCACAGATCATATTCGTGAGGAGTCTTTCCCAATATATAATCGCGTACACAGCCGCCGACGGCATAGGCTTCAAAACCTCTGGCCTCCAAGCGGGACAGGGCGTCGGTCACGGGGGCGGGGAGCGGAAAATGCATGCAGCCTCCTGTCAGGGTATCTACCGCATCATAGCTACAAGGCCGTGAACTTGTCAAGCAAAGCAAAGCATGATAAACTGACAGCCAGACATATCCGCATGTATAAGGAGGAGGAGAAGGGCATGATGTGGCAGCGCGCCGGCTGTGACAAGGAACGGGTGGATGCGCCCGGCCCCAGGGGCAGGCTGATCATGGGCGACGCGCGTGAGCTTGACCTGAGCGAATACTACGGTAAAGTTCAGAGCGTCTATATCGATCCTCCCTATTTTACCGGGGAGCATTTCACCTATCGCATGCGAATAGGGGAAGAAGGCTGGCGCACAGGCAAGCGATACATCGATCTGCCTGCTTTTAACGATTTTGTGCAGACCGGGCGGGAAGAGTATCTCTCCTTTCTGCGCGAAATGATCCACCTGGCCCGCAAGCTCCTGACCCGCAGCGGTTCTTTCTTTTTGCATGTAGACTGGCGTTCTGTGGCCCAGGCGCGTCTGTTGTGCGATGATATATTCGGGGAAGAGCAGTTTCGCAATGAGATCGTCTGGAGCTATCAGACAGGCGGGCGGTCGATCCGCTATTTCAGCCGCAAGCACGACAGCATTCTGTTTTACGCAAAAAGCAAAGATCATTTTTTTGATATAACAAAGGTCCCCACTGCAAAAAAGATTGAGCGCACCAACCACCTGAAGCGTCATGTGGACGAGCAGGGACGCAGCTACCGGTCCATCAAGACAGGCGGCAAGACCTATGTTTATTATGATGACGAACCCAGCTATCCCGACGACGTATGGACGGATCTGAGCCATATGCAGCAAAAGGATCCGCAGCGGACGGGCTATGCCACCCAAAAACCCGCAGCACTTCTTGACAGGATCATCCTGTGCTCGACCAGGCCGGGCGACCTGGTCGCGGACCTCTGCTGCGGCTCGGGCACCACGCTGTTTTCCGCCGCGCGTAACGGGCGGCAATTCCTGGGGGTGGATCTGGGTAAAAGCGCTTTTGCGGCCAGCCGTAAGCGGATCGCGCATACCGCCGTGCAGTGCCAGGCCTCTTTTACAGACCATCCCTTGATGCTTGACGCGGCGATGACAGCCGGTATCGGCTACTATGATGTGAAGCTTAACGCTTACACACTGCCGCCCGACATGATGAAAAAGCTGGAACATCTGAATATGGACGGGCTGGAAGCGGTGGACCAATGGTACGCCGGGCTTCTTAATAGCGGCGAGTTTATCGTCTATGCGTCTGCCGCCCGGCAGAAAATATCGCCTCAGCTCCCTGCCAAGCTTTCTATTCCGCTGCTGCGCGGTACGGTTGCCATTTTAGTCATTGACGTGCTGGGGAACCGAAGTTTGTGGACACCTTCGGGCGGTATCTGAGCGATTTGGTGGGGATGTGGCGATTAAATGAAGGGTATTTTACAAATTAGTGGTAATTGTTTCCAAATTGTGATACTATACTAAGGAAAACCATGTTTCTACAGGCAGCCGGATAGTTATTGAGGGGTGTGGATGCCGCAACCCGGCGGGACACAGAGAACCGCCTGTCAGACTGGCTGCAAGAGAGGAAGGCGAAGAGATCTTAGATGGCATCAGTTGAAGATATCGGGATAGACCTTGGCTCATCCAACGTCTTGATCTATTCCCGTAACAGGGGAATTGTGCTCAATGAGCCGGCAGTGCTGGCGGTTGACCATGAATCCAGAAACGTCATTGCCATCGGGTTGGAGGCCTATAAGATGCTGGGTCGTGAACCCGGCAACATCGAGGTCATCCGTCCGCTGCAAAAGGGAACCATTCAAGGCTTTGATATGCTGTCGATCATGCTGAACCACTTTGTGGTCCGGGTGATTGGCAAGCACATCTTTGCCCGTCCGCGCGCTGTGATGTCCGTTTCGGCCTCCGCCAACGAGATAGAAAAGCGCCAGCTGATCATCTGCATGTTTGAGGCCGGCACCAGGCGAACCCAGCTGATTGACAGGCCGCTGGCCGCGGCGATCGGCGCGGGCATGGATATCAGCCAGTTTACCGGTCACATGGTGGCTGATATTGGGGCTGCCTCGACTGATATTGCCGTGTTGTCTTCGGGTGAAGTGAGCGCTCGAAACATCATGCCGATCGGCGGAGATGCCTTTACGGACGCTATCATCCGCTATGTTCGCTTGAAGCATAACTTGCTCATTGGCTTTCGTACGGCGGAGGATATCAAGTGCGCCATCGGTTCTGTCTGGGCTACGGGGGACAGCACTGTCACCTTGCCGATCGCGGGCCGCAACCTGGTCAGCGGCTTGCCCAAGCAGATGGAGGTGAGCCGTGAGGAGATCGCTGAAGCGATGGAGGAGCCGTTGCATCTGATGATGGAAGGGCTGACTGCCGTGATGGAGCGAATTCCGCCGGAGCTGGCCAATGACGTCTATGAGAACGGAATCCTTCTCACGGGCGGCGGCGCGGCGATGAAGGGACTGCAGGAAGTGATCGGTGACGGCATCAAGATCCCTTGCCGTGTGGCTGATAACCCCCAGCAGTGTGTGGCCATTGGCTGCGGCAAGGTGCTGGAGCACCCCGGCGACTATGAGCGTTTCATGGGAGATCGCCGTAAAGGGAAGCGCTGAAATATGGAGCCCCGTGCTTGCGCGGGGCTTTTTGCACGAAAGACAGGATAAGCAAAACCCCCGCTGCTGAATAGCTTGCGAGGGTTAGCTGTTTGTGATTGCCGCGCGGGCGCTATGCCAATGAATTGGTTACGCTTCGGTGGAAACCGGTACCTTGGGCAGGGCGCGAGAAACTTTGCCGCTGCGCAGGCAGCTGGTGCAAACATTAATGCGCTTGGTAGAAACGCCGGCCATTACGCGCACATTCTGCACGTTGGGAGCCCACTGCCGGTTGCTCTTGCGGTTGGAGTGGCTCACCTTATGGCCGCTCATCGCGGTCTTTTCGCAAACTTCACAAAACTTTCCCATCGATAACACCTCCCTGTCGGAGACTGGCGGACTTGCAAACAGCGAATCCTTCTTGACAGCCTGATCATACTACCATGCCTTAAGGCTAAATGCAAGTGCAGTTCATGTTTTTCAATCATTTTTTGATTATGTTATTACTCATTTTTTGCTTTTGTCGCAACATAGGAATCTTTTTGACCTGAATAGGGATCAACCTTTTTTGCGAGCTTTGGACTGTAGCCGAATTCTTTTTGAAAGGCCCGGTAAAAAGCTGAGTAATCCGTATATCCGACCTGTGCCGCCACCTTGGCAGGCAGTTCGTTTGAAGAGAGCATCTGATGGGCTCCATACATCCGCCGTTTGATCATATACTGGTGGAGACTGACACCCATGTGATGCATGAACAATTTGCTCAAGGTACTTTTACTGACATAAAAAATATCAGCCAAGCTATCTAAATTTAGCTGCGGGTCATTCAGATGATCGTTTATATACTGAGTGACCTGATGGATACGTTGGCTTTGGAGAGGCGCCGGAGCCCTGGCTTCCTGCTTGTTTCGGCATATATCGTTGATCTTGAGCATTATAAGCAAGAACAGCGCGTTGCGTTTGAGATCAGCACCGTATTCCTGCTGTTGGTTAACTTCGATGAGCTGTTCTATCATGAAGCTGATGTCATTGAGTGACTGAGAAGAGAGATGAAGTACATAGCCGTACATTTCGGCGCTGAAACAAGCGGCCAGATCAGTGTCGGAAGAACTCATCAGCCGCAGATACCGCTCACTGATCCATAGGAACATGCGTCTATAGGGCTGAGAACTGTTACGGATGATCGGCCAGTGCATTACATTGGGCGGGATCAGGAGCATATCTCCGGGGTTGAGACAGTACTGCTGCATATGAATATTGTAAATCACATCACCCGCGCGAAAGAGATATACTTCATAAAAGTCCGTATGGAAATGCACCGGCGTGCTGTCCTTGTAGCATTCCTCATATGAGAATGCCTCAACATCATGCCTGTTCATCGTCCATCTGGTTAAATTGTCCCGGTTTTTACGCATAAATGATTATCTTTCTTGCGCGGAGCCTTTAAGAGTTTATAGTCAGATCATGACATAAAAATATTGGGTTTGTCAATAAGAAGTAGATTCTTTTTGCAATAGTTAGTCCTGTTTATACAATGGTCATACATCTTTGGATACTTTATAATTGCAGTATGTCTGGAGGCCCCTGGTTGTTCTGTATAAGAGAGCTGAGAGTATCCAGTGGATTTTCACTGTACGATTTGATCATCTTGCGGCCATATTATTTCATATGTGAAATCCTGCAGCGGATATGCTGTAGAAATAATAAAGTATAGGAGTGGAACCAAATGAAAAAACGTTTCTTGTGCCTGTTGATGTCGATGCTGTTGCTTCTGTCCATTGGACAGGCGGTTGCTCAGGAAAAGGAGGTCACTCTGTCGGTCCTGTGGTTTAATGATGCCGACGAGTCTGATGTATTCATGGAAACTGTGGCCGATTATCTGGAAGCAAACCCTCATGTGAAGATCGACCTGCAAGTGATTGCTTTTGATGCTTATGAAAAGCAGCTGAAGCTGATGTTGGCAGGTGACAATGCCCCGGATGTTGCCCGTATGACCACAGCGTTGATGCCGGTATTCAGCGATTCGCTGGAGCCGCTGGAGGGTCATGCCG
>CAYZRZ010000088.1:0-9271 GCA_964480995.1 uncultured Christensenella sp. | reverse complement strand
GATTATGTCGGTGAAGCGGAACTGGCTGATAAGATCAAAAATGAGAACTGGTTTGATTTCGACGTCGCCGTTGCCACCCCTGACATGATGGGCGTGGTAGGCCGCATCGGCCGCATCCTGGGCCCCAAGGGCCTGATGCCCAACCCCAAGTCCGGTACCGTGACCGCCGACGTGGCCAAGGCCATTGAGGAGATCAAAGGCGGTAAGGTTGAGTACCGCGTGGACAAGACCGCCATCGCGCACGTGCCGATCGGCAAAGCAAGCTTTGATGAAGAGAAGCTGGTGGAGAACCTGACCGCTCTGATGGAAGCCGTTGTCAAGGCCAAACCCAGCAGCGCCAAGGGAACCTATCTGAAGAGCCTTTATCTGTCAACCACCATGGGTCCCTCCGTTCGCCTGAACGGCACCAAGTTCTGATCTGAGCATCTTATAAGAGCCTCCTGCCGGTAATGGCAGGAGGTTTTTTTATTGGATCTTTCGAGATAAAAAGGAGAGCCTGAATCTTCCAGGGGTGGTATCCATGCGCGCGCGGAACTCCTTGATGAAATGCTGATCGGAGTGATAGCCGCAGATATCGCGTACCTTGCTCATGGCCAGGCCGGAACGCAGAAGGGAGGCCGCCCTGTCGATGCGCAGGTCATTGATGTAGGCAAAAGGACGGCGGCCTATCTCTGCTTTGAATACGCGGCACAGATGTGATGGGGAGACGAAAAAACGCGCGGCCAAGCTGTCCAGCGTGATATCCTCTGTGAAGCTGAGATCCAGATATGCCTTGATATCCCGTGCCAGGCGGATGGTCGGTTTTGCTTCGAGGGCCGCGATGCCCACCGCGTTCTTGCTCTGGGTGACCAGGTCGACGATCAGATCATAAACTCGGGCATAGGCGGCCTTCCCTGTGCCCTGACCGGTGGCGATCAGCTCATCCAAACGCATCAGGGCAGCGCGCATGGACTCCGCTTTTGTGCCGCGAAGGCGAATGTGCGTCAGGCCGCGTGAAAGCCGGCGGAGTTGTGCTGACAGATCCAAGGGATCGTTCGCCGCGGGACAAAAGGCGATCTGGGTATATGAACATTGCGAGCCGTAGACAAATGCGCCGTCAGCCCGCGGGGGAAGAATGACGACAGATCCGCTGTCCAGCGAATACAAGCGTCCGGACAGGGACAGCATGGAGTCGGACCGGCTGATCAACAGCAGACGGAAGCATTCGGATACATCCAGCACATGGCGCGAAGTGATGCGCATGCTGAAGCCGGTCACGCTCAGATGATCGATGCCAAACCCGTCCGACAGCAAATTAGGGGAACCTGTTGTTTGAGCCATGCCTGTTTCTCCCGACATAAGGTTGGTCAGCTTGTGACAGAGAATATCATTAATGCAATTATAGTTTAAAAATTATGTAGAAACAAGCAATATAATTTAACATCTCACAACAAACATGTTTATAATGACCGCATAACAACCAAAAAGGAGAGCGATTGTGCAATACTTTATAGGTATTGATGGCGGGGGGACAAACTCAAGGCTGCTGGCTGTTGATATCCATGGCAATGTCATCGGCCATGTCAGAGGGAGGTCTACCAACCTTGAGTCGAATTCCGCTTCTACCGTGATGAACAATCTGTCGGCCCTGATCCAATCTTTTCATGACCAGCATTTCACCAAATATGATGACTGCCTGGGTTTGTGCTTTGGTACCGCCGGGGTGGATACGAAGACTTCCCTGCTGACGATAGAAGATTTGCTGCGGCAGATACCCTTCACCTGCCCGACCAGGGTGGTCAATGACGCGCATATCGCCTTGTACGCCAACACATTGGGAGGCCCCGGCCTGATGCTCATCGCGGGCACAGGGTCCATAGGCTATGGTGTCAACAAGAACGGGCGGCAGAAGAGGGTGGGCGGTTTCGGGTACATTGTAGGGGATGAGGGATCCGCCTATTGGGTTGTTCGCCAGGCGATTTGCGCGGCGCTGCATGCTTATGACGGCACCGGTCCTGATACCATTCTGGTCAACGCGCTGACGCGCGCGCTTGGTTTTAATGAGTTTGAAGAGATCATCGACTTTGTGTACCGCAAGAATAAATCCGACCTTGCGAAACTATCGCATGTGGTGGCCAGCGCCCAGGAAGATGGCGACGCGATCGCCTGCGCCATATTTGATGAAGCGCTTGCGTATTTTCAGAAGGCGGTTGAGGTGCTGGTCGCAGACCTGGGCGGTGACCCCATGCCTCTTTACAAGGGCGGCGGCTTCCTGATGAACAACAGATTCCTGAATGAATCCTTTGACCGCATGATGGCGGAGAAATTTCCGCAGCTTTCTGTGGATGAACTGAAGCGGCCTGCCGAGTGGGGCGCTGTTATCCTGGCCGCTGAACTATCCGGGCACAGCCTGCCCGACCTTTCTGCCAGGGGGGTGATCATGTCCTGATCCGTTTCACCGCAGCCCCAAGTAACCGATATTCTATTAAAAGAAGGAGATCTCACATGAAAAAACTATGCTTGGTCCTGGTTCTGGCTCTCCTGCTGCCGCTGATGGCAGCTCCTGCCGCTCAAGCGGAAGACGTTGTAACGATTGAGTACTGGCAGTATTATTTTGAATCCAAAGTTGCCCTGATCGATGAGCTGATCGTCCAGTTTGAGGCTGAGAATCCGGGGATTAAGGTGCTTCACCAGCATTTCCCCTATGACTCATTCCAGGAGAAGATCGCCACCTCTGTCGCCGCGGGAGAAGGGCCGGATATTGTCAATCTGTTCTATGGCTGGGTCCCCAAGTACGTTAAGAGCAATGTGCTGCAGCCCCTGCCGGCAGGAAGCTTCTCGCCTGAAACGATCGAGGCTGAGTTTGCCCCGATGGTCTCCATCAACAAGTTTGACGGCGTATACTACACCATCCCCACAGCCGTGCGTACGCTGGGCCTGTTCTACAACAAGGACATCCTGGCGGAGCATGGCTATACCGCCCCGCCGGCCACGCTGGATGAGATGGTCGAAATGGCTGTGAAGATGACCAAGCGCAACGCTGCAGGCGACCTGGAAGTGGAAGGCCTGACCTTCCAGCCTGACGGCCAGCTGCATGGCTTCTTCCGCCCGGTGCTGCTCAATCTGTTTGGCCAGGATCCTCTGAGCGAAGACAACAAGACCGCCCTGTGGAATGCCAGCGAAGCCGGCTATCAGGCTTTCCAGTGGCTGACCGATCTCGCCACGGTTCATAAGGTCGGCGAAGTCAACTTCATGACCAACGACGCCACAGCCTTCCGCAACGGCGCGGCCGCCATGTCCATTGACGGTTCCTACCGCATCTCGGCGCTTGAAGGCGACGGCACGCTCAACTACGGCGTTGTGCCGATCCCCTCGCACGAAGGCCGCAAATCTTCCTTCGGCACTTTCTGGACCAACGGCATTCTGGCCGGAACCAAGGATAAAGAACTGGAAGCGTCCGAAAAGTTCCTGGCATTCCTCACCAGCGAGGAAGTGATGAAGACCTGGACGACCCGTATCGGCGAGATCGGCGCGCGCAAATCCATTTCTGAGGATGAAGAGCTGCTCAAGAATGAAAAACTGGCTCCCTTCATCGAGATGCTGCCCTATGCCGATTCCTACTTCTATGTTGATGAGGCCGCTGACCGCAAGATCGTGGTGGACGCGATCGACCAGGTTCTTTTAAACGGCATGGATCCCCGCGAAGTTCTTGACTGGGCAGTGGGCGAAGCCCAGGCGCTGCTCGACTCCTACTGGAAGTAATCACCAATAGTACCCGTCAGGGGCCGGCGCGGCCGGCCCCTGACGGCAAGCGGAATCAGGAGGTCACATGGCTAAAACATCATCGCTGAAGCGGCGTCAGGCTTACTGGGCATATGCTTTCCTGGCTATCCCCATGATCTTTTTTCTTTGGATCCGCATCTATCCTGTGCTCTCCTCGTTTCATATCTCCCTGCTGGAATGGGATATCTTTTCCGCGGACAAGCCCTTTGTTGGTCTGAAGAATTTTGAGCGCATGCTCAGCGACAAGACGCTTCACAAGGCGCTTATCAACACCTTCAAGTATATCATCATCTGCATGCCCATCGGGCTTGGGCTGAGCCTGGTGATCTCGCTGATGATGAATGCCATCAATAAGGGCGCTGGTTTTTTCCGCACGCTGTATTTCATTCCCTATGTGACCTCTGTCGTAGCCGTCGCCGCCGTTTGGAAGTGGATGTTTATGAAATCCGGCGGCTTGATCAACAACATCCTGGCAGTCGCGGGGCTTCCCGTTCAGCCCTTTATGAACTCCACCTCTCAGTCCCTTCCGGTGATCGCGTCCAATGTGATCTGGCAGGGGCTGGGTTTCCAGATCATCATTTTCCTGGCCGGTCTGAAACAGATTCCGCGCACATTTTACGAGGCAGCCGAGATCGACGGGGCCAGCAAGTGGGCTTCGTTCCGCCATGTGACCATCCCGCTTTTAAACCCGACCATCGTCTACCTCTCTGTGATGGCCGGTATACAGACCCTGCAGGTGTTTACGCAGGTGTTTGCCATCTCGCCCGGAGGATCGGGCGGCCCGCTCAACTCTACCCTGTCCATCGTGCTGTATATCTATCAGAAGGCTTTCAAGTCCTTTGATATGGGCTACGCCAGCGCGATGACTGTGCTGCTGTTTGTTATCATCATGACCATCTCGCTGCTGCAGATGAAGCTCGTCACAAAGAAGGTGGAGTATTGATATGCGCAAGTCATATAAGCTGATGCCCATTTACGCCCTGCTGTCCCTGGGCGCGGTGTTTATGGTCTTTCCCTTTATCTGGATGGTGCTGACCTCCCTGAAGACGGGGGCTGATGTCTACAGCTTTTCCATGATCCCCAACCCGGCCACCACCCAGAACTATTCCTTTGTCTTTACGCGCACCGATTTTGTGCGCTGGTTTATGAACTCCATCTTCGTTGCTGTCATGGTGGTGGGATCGGTGATGCTGTTTGATACCCTTGTAGGGTACACGCTGTGCAAAATGCAGTTCAAGGGCAAGCAGCTGGTCTTTATTCTGATCATGTCCACGCTGATGGTGCCAACCGAGATGCTGATCATTCCCTGGTATCTGATGAGCGCGCAGCTGAAATGGCTCAACACGTACTGGTCGATCATGTTTCCGGGCCTGATCACTGCCTTCGGCATCTTCATGATGCGCCAGTTCTTCGAGGGCGTGCCGGATGAATTGCTGGAAGCCGCGAGGATCGACGGTCTCAACGAGCTGGGCATCTATGCCAGAATCGCCCTTCCTCTTGTTATGCCCGCCGTTTCAGCCCTGGCTATCTTTACCTTCCTGGGCAACTGGAACGCGTTTCTGTGGCCTGTGATCATCGTCAGCAACAAGGAGTTGGTCACGCTGCCGGTGGGCCTGGCGATGTTCACAACGGAAAACAACCCCGAATGGGAGAGAATCATGACCGCGGCCTCTTTGGGCACGCTGCCTGTACTGGCGGTGTTCATGGTGTTCCAGCGGCAGATCATTGAAGGCATCAACCTGTCCGGTATGAAGGCCTGAGGAGAGAACATGAGAATTATTGATTCGCACGCGCATTTTATGGTCAAGGACTACCCGCTGATGCCTTCGTATGCTTCCGTTTATGGCGAGGAGAAGGCGGCTGTCATGGACGCCAAATCCGCTCCGCTGCGCGAAAGCTGGCAGCGGGCCTGGCGGTTCCCGCCCAATGAGCCGCTCAGCGACGATGTGGAAGCGCTGGCTAAGCGCTGGCTTGCCGATATGGACGCGAAGGGCGTTGACAAGATGGTCTTTCTGACCTCTGCCGGCAATGATGTGTCCGCCAGGATTACTGCCATGGCCCCGGAGCGGTTCATCGCCTATGCCCATCACGACATCACCGGTAAGGACGCGCCTGACCGTCTGGTGCGCGCTGTGAAGGAACAGGGCCTGAAGGGCTATAAGGGTTTCGCCCCGCTGATCGATATCCCGCTGAGTGACCCTTCTCTTGACCCCTTCTTTGAGGCCGCGGAATCCTTGGAAATCCCTGTGCTGTTTCACTTCGGCATCCTGGGCGGAGCAGGGGGGATTGCCGACCACATCAACATCAGCCCCATGGCGCTGCATGATGTGGCCAAGGCACACCCGCGCATCCCCTTCATCGTGCCGCACTTCGGCTGCGGTTTTCCGCAGGAAACGCTGTTTCTTGCCTGGGCCTGCCCCAACGTGCATGTGGACACCTCCGGTTCAAACCAATGGGTGCGCTTTATGCCCTATCCTTTGAGTGTAAGGGACCTGCTGCTGAAGTACAAACAGACCATCGGCGCGGAGCGCATCCTCTTTGGGACGGATGCCATGAGCTTCCCGCGGGGCTTTGTAACGGCCTATCTGGATACACAGGTCCGTGACTGTGTCGAGCTGGGCTTCAGCGAACGGGAAATCGATCAAATACTCTATCAAAACGCGGCCCGGCTGCTGAAGCTGGAAGATAAATGAAAACACTAGCCGAACTCAGGGCACTGGTGCAGGCAGCGGAGGGAGTCAAATTCCCCTCGCCGGCTTTCGCGAATGCCGTGCTCAGCCCCGTCTATACCTGCCAAAGGGATCATTACTTCAATACATTCTTTGAGCTGTCCTTTTCCCACCTGCTGATGCTTGTGCGGCAGGGGCTCCTGTCAAAGGGGGATGGGGCTATGATCGCGCGGGGCCTGAAGGAGCTGCAAGCGCGTGATTACAGCCGGATCCCCTACAACACGGCTTATGAAGACATGTTTTTCATGATCGAAAAGGACCTGGGGGACCTGGTCGGGATCGATCTGGCCGGGCGGCTGCACACCGCGCGCAGCCGCAACGATATGGGCCTGGCGGAGTACAGGATCGGCACCCGGAGCGCCCTGATTCAAGTGATCAGCCATCTGGAGGCGCTGATGGACGTATTGCTGGCCTTCGCCGATGAGCACAAGCGGACGCTGATGCCTGCCTATACCCATACGCAGCCCGCGCAGCCTACAACCATGGGGCACTATATCCTGGCCGCTTATGACGCGATGAATCGGGACAAGGAGCGGCTGGCGGCCGCGTACCACAGCGTGAACCTATCGCCTTTGGGGGCCGCGGCCATCACGACCACGGGCTTCAATATCGACAGGTTTTATCCGGCCCGCCTGATGGGCTTTGAGGGACTGATAGAAAACAGCTATGACTGCATCGCCGGCGCCGATTATCTCAGCGGCGCGGCAGGCGCTCTTGCCAGCTTGTCGCTGTCGCTGTCCCGCTTCCTCAAGGATACATTGGATTATTGCACGGTTGAGTACGGCGTGTACCGCCTGGCCGATCCCTATGTGCAGACCTCGTCCATCATGCCCCAGAAGCGCAACCCCTCAAGCCTGGAGCACGCAAGACCGATCGCCTCCCGCGGCTTTGGCAGGGCCCTGACCGTGCTGCAGATGCTGCATAATACGCCGATGACCGATATGGTCGACTCGGAGGAGGATCTGCAGCCCACGATGTACCTGGCCTGTGATGACCTGATCAAGGTTTGTGAGCTGCTGCGGGTAAATTACGCGACCCTGAGCGTCAACACGGAGCACCTGGCGAAGCGCGCGGGGGCTGCCTTCATCACCGCGACGGAACTGGCTGACAGCCTGGTGCGGGACTATGGACTCAGCTTCCGGGAAAGCCACCGCCTGACCGCGCGCCTGGTGCGTCACCTGGATAATCTTGGAGATCATGAGGGGGCCGGGATGACAAGCGAGGCCCTGGAAGAAATGGCCCGGGAAACGCTGGGCAAGCCCCTTACCTTGTCAGCGGATCGGCTGAAACAGGTATTAAGCCCTGATTATTTCGTCTCCATCCGCGGCATTACAGGCGGACCCGCCATCGAACAGATGGAGAGGATGATCCGTGAGCGCGCCGATTTACGGCAAACGGCCCCGGCGCTGGAGGAAGAGCTTTGCGAGGCGAAGCGTCAGCTGGACGAAGATATAAACGCGCTGCTTGGCAATGAAGGGCATAAGGACATAAAGACATAAGGGTTCAGTGTCTTGATAAGTGAGGTAAACTTCATCAAAAAGAGGCCCCGGTTTGATGCCGGGACCTCTTATTTATTGAACTTGATTAAGCCGATTCTTACTCTTCAGGAGCTTCAGTAAATTCCGGAGCTTCCGGAGCTTCTTCCGCCGGCTGCTCGGTGGCGGCTTGAATGGCGTCGCTAACTTCGTCACCGCGCTCAGAGGCGGCTTCGGCTGCACGCTTGAAGGCTGCTGCCACACCGGTTTCCTCGGCAGGCTCGCTATCGGCGGAGCTGTCGGGCTCCTCTGCTGCGTGCGCGGCAAAGTCTTCGCCCTCGCCGGGGATGGCAGCAGGCGCGTCCAGCAGGGTCTCTTCCATCGCTTCGCGGATGGAGAGGCTGATGCGCTTGGCTTCGGGATCGACCGCCAGAACCTTGACGTTGACCTCCTGGCCGGGGGAGAGGACATCTTCCACCTTGTTGACACGGGTCAGCGCGACCTGGCTGATATGAATCAGGCCATCAACGCCGGGTTCCATCTCAACAAAGGCACCGAAGGGACGAATGCGCACGACCTTGCGGGTCAGCACCGTGCCGATGGGATACTTCTCTTCCACATTGTCCCAGGGACGGGGCTGCAGCTGCTTGTAGCCAAGCTGAATGCGCTCGCGCTCAGGATCAAGGGAAAGGATCTTCACATCAATTTCGCTGCCAATCTTCAGCACATCCTGCGGCTGAGCGGAACGGTTCCAGCTCAGGTCGGTGATGTGGATCAGGCCGTCAACGCCGCCCAGATCAACGAAGGCGCCGAAGGGAGCAAAGCGGCGGACAATGCCCTTGACGAGCTCGCCCTGCCGGAGCTTGCCCCAGGCTTCTTCCTTCTTGGCGGCGGCTTCGGCGATCACCACTTCCTTGCGGCTGGCGACTACGCGTTTTTTGGCGTCGTCGATCTCGATGATCTTCAGTTTCATCGGCTGGCCGACGAACTGACCGATCTTTTCAACGTAGCGCTGGGAGAGCTGCGAAGCGGGGATGAAGGCGCGCACGCCGTCGATGTTGGCAAGCAATCCGCCTTTAACAGCTTCCTTGCCAACGGCTTCCACATACTCACCGGCTTCGAACTTGTGTTTGATCTCGTCCCACACCTTGCGGTTGACGATGTTGCGCTGAGAGAGGATGACATTGCCTTCGCCGTCGTTGACCTTGACGATCTCGACTTCGATGTCGTCGCCCAGTTCAATATTCTCATCGACCAGATCGGAGCGCTTGATCAGCCCGTCGGATTTGTAGCCAATGTTCACGC
>CAYZRZ010000087.1:0-9281 GCA_964480995.1 uncultured Christensenella sp. | reverse complement strand
TGACAGAACCAACCCCCGCAGCCAGCCCCAAGGCGGAGTATAAAAAGCTGACCGCCCAAAAAGCCAAGGCGCGCATCGACAGCGGGGACAAGCTGTCCATCGTGGATGTGCGGGAAGATTTTGAGTTTGCCGGGGGCCACATTCCGGGTGCTGTCCTGCTGCCGGCAGGCCAGATCGCGCAGAAGGCAGCGGAGCTGCTGCCTGACAAGGACGCGGAAATCCTGCTCTACTGCCGCAGCGGCAACCGCAGCCGACAGGCCGCCCTGCAGATGATCCAGCTGGGCTATACCAATGTGTACGATTTCGGCGGCATCATCGACTGGCCGTATGAAGTTGTCAAACCATAATATTGACCAGTCCTTATTCTATTCTCAGCTGCCGCGGGCAGTCCTGCGCATCATAAGCTGATAGCGGATAAAGCACCCGACGCAGAAGCCAAGCAGCGCGACCAGAGCCGCGGTGAAGACAAAGGCTGAAAACAGATAGCCCAGGACCGGCAGATCCAGCATAAAGCCAATCAGAGAAGTCCCCATCATGGACACCGCTAGAATTTGATTGAACCGCTGATCGGCGGCATCCTCCTGAAGGTAGGATGCTGCCGGTTTTTTTATGAACTTGCGCGCGATCTAGAAAACAGGGTTGACCCCGAGCGCCAGCGCGGACAGACCCGACAAAAAAGGGATCAGGAGTATCCAGTAAAAGCCGTCGAGCCACGCGCTCAATACCCAGCTGATCTATGTGTTCTAAACAGGCAGCTCCCGTCCATCGACTTTTTTCTCATATTGTACTACAGTTGATGGGGATAAAAGGAGGGATCGATGTGATTGAAGCGCTCAGACAGCTGATCAGATCCGGCAGCAATATTGTGTTCTTCGGCGGGGCCGGCGTGTCGACCGAAAGCGGCATACCGGATTTCAGAAGCGTCGACGGCCTGTATCGAAAGAATTACGCCTATCCGCCGGAAACGATATTGAGCCATGACTTCTTCATGCGCCATCCTGAAGAGTTTTTTGACTTTTACAGGGCCAGGATGGTTTACCCGGATGCCCGCCCAAACGCGGCCCATCTGACGCTTGCAAGGATGGAAAAAGACGGCAGGCTGCAGGTGGTGATCACCCAGAACATCGACGGTCTCCACCAGGCTGCCGGCAGCGGGAATGTGCTGGAGCTGCACGGCAGCGTGCATCACAGCTATTGCGTGACATGCGGAAAATCCCATCCCCTTGCCCGCGTGCTAGAAGCCCGGGACGTTCCGCGCTGTGACTGCGGCGGTATCATCAAGCCCGATGTGGTGCTCTACGGTGAGCCGCTGCGTGATGATATCATGCGAAGCGCTATTGAATATATCAGACAAGCCGATATGCTGATCGTCGGCGGTACGTCACTGTCCGTATACCCTGCCACCGGGCTGATCGATCATTACCGGGGCGGCAAGCTGGTGCTGATCAACAGGACAGCAACGAACGCCGACGGGCGGGCGGCGCTGTGCATCCGCGAGCCCATCGGCGAAACGCTTGATAAAGCCTATCCCGGTCTATTTAATTAGCTGCCCAGGCCTGTGATCAGCATTACCAGCGGGATGCTGGCCAGGCACAGGATGGTGCCCAGCGATACCCCGGTCGCGGCAAACAGGGCGTCCTTTTTTTCGCGCTCGGCATACATCTGCGTCGACACGGCGCCGGGCATCGCGCAGGCCAGCGTGATCACGCCCAGCGGCACCCCTTCAAAGCCCAGCAGGCGGAAGAGCGCAAAGCCCGCCAGCGGCAGCGCCAGCAGTCTGATGAAGATTGCCAGCCACAGCTCTTTGTCCTTCAGCGCGGGCAGGCGAAAATCCATCAGCCTGGCGCCGGCCAGCAGCATGCTCAGCGGCGTGGTCAAGCTGCCCAGCTGCGCTGTCATGGCCGAAAAGGGCATCGGCAGGCGGATGTCCGTCATAAAGCTGACCAGCGCCAGAACGGAGAGGATCAGCCCGATGTTCTTGATAATCGAGGTCAGCTTCGGCAGCCTGCCGGTCATCAGCGTTTCCAGGGTCAGGTAAATGGTGCAGTTGAGCGCCACCACGGCCGCCGCCAGATAAACAGCGCCCAGGTCGCCGTACACCGCCTGTACGATCGGCAGGCCCATATAGCCCACATTGGGGAGGGCGGAAAGCCCCGCAAACGCAGCGCCGCGATCATCAGCCATCTTGTTTTTGAACAGAAAATAGATGATCACCAGCCCCGCGCTCATCCAAAAAAATCCGACCAGCGCGATGCGCATAAATTCACCCTTCAGCGCCTGTCCCCCATCCTTTTGCACCATCATCAGCACCAGGCTGGGCATAGCCACTTTCAGCACGATCCCGCTGATGCCGTGGATGACCTGTGCGGTAATGACCCCCGCCTTCCTCAGCAGAAGTCCGACGCCCATAATCAGAAGCATCATCAGAATCTGGTTCGTAACGGCAACGATATCCATGTACCCTCCAAAACTAAAAAATCCCGCCCCACTATAATGGAAGCGGGGCGGGATGTAAACGTGAAGTTTATAAACTATTCCCTGTCTTCTCTTCTTCCCTTTTTTCTGGCCAGGGACAGGCCGCCAAAGCCGCTGACGATGGCCATGTAGTAACCGAGGTTGTACCAAAACCCGGTATTGTATACCTCGTAGATGCCGATCCTGCTGTTAAACAGCGAATAGATCAGCGAGAACGGCGCGATCCATCCGTGCCAGACACCGGAGAAAAACCCGGCCGGATCATCCGGGCTGCTTGATCCGTCGCCCGGCACGCAGCCGCTGAGAAGAAGCATCGCCATGATCAGCATGGAAGACAAAAGCAATACTTTTTTACGGTTCATTTCTCTATACCCTCCCTTTCCTGTTCAACAGACCCCGCCTGAACGTTCTCCCCTGTGGTTTGGTTTTCCTGTTCCCTGCTCTCCCGGCAAGCCGGACACAGACCTTCAAAAGTCGTATGGTGGAAGACCATCAGGTATCCGGTTTGCTCAGCCAAAGCCTGATCAAGATCCTCCCGGTAGCCGATGGGTACGTCGATCACCCGGCCGCAGCCGGTGCAGCGCAGGTGATAGTGGCGGTCATTGCGCCAGTCAAAACGGTCGGCATCCGGCATCTCCATGTGCAGGATACCGCCGGTTTCGCTCAGCAGGTTCAGGTTGCGGTAGACCGTACCTCGGCTGACCCTGGGCGAGACCGCGCGCACCTCTATATAGATTTGCTCAGCACTCGGGTGATCGCGGTGCTTTTGCACCGTCTTCAGGATCAGCGCTCTTTGCCTGGTGTTGCGTCTCTCCTTCATACCTTCCGCCTGCTCCGATCGGTGTTACATGTCCTTGCTCAATGTCCTCAAGTTTAATCCATTGTTGGGGAGTTTGGCAAGTTCAAAATCCTGTGCTGATCCAGGGTATGTTCATGAAAGTATCTGATCCAGTGGCTGTCCAGACATCACTTGTTCCAGTAAAGGAAGATTCAAACCACAACGGTACATCAGCATTGGCCCTGATATGGATATAGAAACACGAACAAATAATGATTTTAAAGAAAAAATGTTCATAATTTTCTTGACAGCCAGTATTACTCCACCCTATACTGTGAAGGCTTACTTTCAGCCTGACATGCTCAGAAAGTGCGGCAAATCCTTGAAAGGATATGTGAGGATGATCAAAACAGCGATCGTAATGGGTAGTGCCAGCGACAGGGAAATTGCGCTGGAGGCGGTTGAGACGCTTGGATCCTTTGGGGTCGAAACGATTGTTAGGGTGCTGTCGGCGCATCGTACTCCGCTTGAGGCATATACCTTTGCGCAATCACTCGAGGCACAGGGCGTTGGCGTGGTGATTGCCTTTGCCGGGATGGCAGCACATCTGGCCGGCGCTGTCGCGGCGCATACCATCCTGCCTGTCATCGGTGTGCCTGTCTGTTCGGGCGGCCTGGGGGGCATGGACGCGCTGCTGTCGACAGTTCAGATGCCCTCCGGCATCCCTGTGGCGGCAGTAGCAGTGAACGGCGCCAAAAACGCGGCTCTGCTCGCTGTTGAGATCCTGGCACTGCAGGATGCCCAACTGCGGGAAAAACTGCGAAACGAGCGATGCCGCATGCATGACAAGGTGCTGCAGGCTGATGAGGCGCTGCAGCAAGAGATCCAGGAAAAGCAGGGGAGGGTTTGAGCATGGAACGGGGAACGATGCTATACGAAGGCAAAGCCAAGCGGGTATTCTCGACAGATCGCGAGGACCTGCTGCTAGTATCTTATAAAGATGACGCAACGGCTTTCAACGGTCTTAAAAAAGGCAACATACAGGGCAAAGGCGCAATCAACAACCGTATGACCAACCACCTGATGCAGATGCTTGAAAAACAGGATATTCCCACTCATTTTGTGGAGGAGATCAATGACACCGAGACCCTGGTGCGCCGTGTCAGCATTGTGCCCCTTGAAGTGATCGTGCGCAATATCGCTGCGGGTTCGCTCTCAAAGCGCCTAGGCCTGCCGGAGGGTACGCCTCTTAATCCTACAGTCATCGAGTATTGCTATAAGGATGACGCCCTGGGTGATCCTATGGTCAATGAATACCACATCCGCTCGATGGGCTGGGCAAGCGACATAGAACTGGCGGTCATAGCTGGGTACGCGCTTCGCATCAATGATATTCTACGCCAATACCTGAAAGCTTTGAACGTTGACCTGATTGATTTTAAACTTGAGTTTGGACGCCTCAATGATGGCAGCATCATTTTGGCAGATGAGATATCGCCGGACACCTGCCGATTCTGGGACAGCCTGACGCAGGAAAAACTGGACAAGGACCGATTCCGCCGTGACATGGGAGGGGTGGAGGACGCGTACCGGGAAATCATGAAGCGCCTGATGGGGTCATCGAATGTTTGACCTTGAGCTTGAGGGCAAGTTACACGAGGAATGCGGCGTCTTCGGCATCTTTCGCAACAATGGCGACAGCGTTGTGCCGGAAACCTACCATGCGCTGTACGCGCTGCAGCATCGCGGGCAGGAGAGCTGTGGTATTGCCGTCAACCGCAACCGCGTACTCAGCTGTTACAAGGATATGGGCTTGGTCAATGAAGTGTTCACGCGCGACGTCATGCAAAAGATGCCTGAGGGCTCCATCGCAGTCGGGCATTGCCGCTATGGCACCTCCGGCGTCAACAACCGCGACAACGCTCAGCCTTTGCTGATCAACCACTTCAAAGGGCAGATGGCTTTGTGCCACAACGGCAGTTTGACCAATGCCACGCAGCTGCGCAGGAAATTGGAATCAACGGGCGCTATCTTTCATACTACGACTGACAGCGAAGTCATTGCCTATGTAATCACCGGAGCAAGGCTGCGCAGTCCCTCTATCGAAGATGCGATGCTGGCAGCCATGGAGCAGTTGGAAGGCTCTTATTCTCTTGTACTGATGAGCCCCAGCAAGCTGATTGCCGCGCGCGATCCCCACGGCTTTCGGCCGCTTTGCATAGGAGACCTGAACGGCGACACGGTCTTCGCCAGCGAAAGCTGCGCGCTGGACGCTATCGGCGCGCGTTTTGTGCGTGATATTCTACCAGGTGAAGTGATCAAGGTGACCCGCCAGGGCATTGAAAGCTACCAATATACCCATAACCTCAAGAGCGCGATGTGCGTCTTTGAATTCATTTATTTTGCCCGTCCGGACTCGGTAATCGAAGGTGCGTCTGTGCACGATGCAAGGCTGCGGGCCGGGGCCTATCTGGCGCTTGATCATCCTGTGGACGCCGATATCGTTATCGGTGTGCCGGATTCCGGCCTTGACGCGGCGCTGGGTTTCTCTCGTCAAAGCGGCATCCCCTACGGTGTCGGATTCATAAAAAACCGCTATATCGGGCGGACCTTCATTCAGCCAACCCAGCAGCAACGAACGGATCAGGTTCGCATCAAACTCAATGTGCTAAAGCATAACGTGCAGGGCAAGCGTGTGGTGTTGGTCGACGATTCCATTGTGCGGGGAACAACTGCTGCGCGTATCGTGAAGCTGCTCAGGGAAGCCGGCGCTACACAAGTGCATATGCGGCTGAGTTCTCCGCCCTTCATCAAGCCATGTTATTTTGGCACAGATATCGATTCAGATGAGGCGCTGATCGCCCATCACCATACGGTGGAGGAGATCCGAGACATCATCGGCGTTGACAGCCTAGGCTACCTCAGCATCGAAGCCTGCGATAGGCTGGCCGTAGGCGCTACCTGCGGGTTCTGCAAAGGCTGTTTTACAGGGCAGTATCCTGCGCCTATCCCGGAAAAAGGGAAAAACGACCATTATGGGCGAGTTATCAACGACACGACGGAGGAGGTTATCGCATGAAGTCTGTAAGCGACTGCTACCGCGATGCCGGGGTGGATATCAACGCGGGGTATCGGGCGGTGGAATTGATGCGCAGTTCGGTAGAGCGCACGCGCGTCCCTGGCGTGCTTTCCGGGATCGGCGGCTTTGGTGGACTCTTCGCGCCAGACCTGAGCGATATGAAACGACCTGTGCTCGTCAGCGGTACCGACGGCGTGGGTACCAAGTTGAAACTGGCTTTTCAGATGGACAGGCACGATACGATTGGTATTGACTGCGTCGCCATGTGTGTCAACGATGTGCTATGCTGCGGAGCGACCCCTCTTTTTTTTCTTGACTATATCGCTGTGGAGCGCAATGTGCCCGCGCAGGTGGCAAATATAGTCTCCGGCGTAGCCGAAGGTTGCGTGCAAGCCGGCTGCGCCCTCCTGGGTGGCGAAACGGCAGAGATGCCCGGCTTCTACACCAAGGGAGAGTATGACATAGCGGGCTTTTGCGTAGGGTTGGTGGATGAGGAAAAGATGATCAATACCTCATGTGTCCACGCTGGAGACGTGCTGATTGCCCTGCCGTCCTCGGGTCTGCACTCCAACGGGTTTTCTCTCGTTCGCAAGGTATTGGATATTGAGCATCGTGATTTGAATGAGTGCCCGCCGGAGCTGGGCAGCCGAAGCATAGGGGATGCACTGCTGACTCCGACCCGTATCTATGTTAAACCCATGCTTAAGCTGTTTGGACAGGTCGCAGTGAAAGGCGTAGCCCACATCACAGGCGGCGGATTCTTTGAGAACATACCGCGCAACCTGCCCCAGGGCTTTGGCGCTTTCATTGAGACCGAGGTCATCCGCACACCGCCTCTATTTGAGATGATTGCCCGTGAAGGGGATATCCCACGCCATGAGATGTTCGCAACATTCAACATGGGGGTGGGCCTGTGTGTAACAGTTGAAAAAGGCGATGCGGATCGTGCGTTGCGCATCCTGCGGGAAGCAGGGGAAGAAGCATATATCTTTGGTGAAGTCCGCGTAAGCGGCGAGCCTTTGACGCTGTGCTGAATCTGATTCGCATTGCCGTACTGGTCAGCGGCTCGGGAAGCAATCTGCAGGCGCTGCTGGATGCTCAGCAAAGCGGCCTTCTGCATTCAGGTCGGGTCACGCTTGTCATCAGCGACAACCCGGAGGCTTTCGCACTGGAACGCGCCAAAGCAGCGTTTGTACAATCTTTGACGCTTGATCGCAGGAAAATGGGCGCCAAGCAGGTTGAGGAACGGATTCTCGCGGTTTTGAAACAAGAATGCGTTGATTTGATCGTGCTGGCGGGCTTCTTGATGATCTTAAGCCCGGATTTTGTATGTCGTTTTGAAGGGCGCATCATTAATGTCCACCCCTCTCTTCTGCCTGCCTTTGGCGGGAAAGGATTTTATGGCATCAAAGTGCATCAGGCAGCCCTTGCATGCGGTGTTAAGGTGAGTGGTGCTACAGTCCATCTGGTTAACGCAGAACCCGACGGTGGTCCCATCCTGATGCAACAGGCAGTCCGAGTTTTTAAGAATGACACAGCCCAGACACTTCAGCGGCGTGTCCTGCAGCAGGCTGAGTGGCGCATCCTGCCGCGTGCCACACAAATGATGTGCGAAAAGCTGATCAAGGAGGCTCACCATGAAGTTCATACCACATGACCTATGCGACCTGCTGAGTCGCAACTCTTATCCGGGCCGTGGCGTCTTGCTGGGCAATAGCAAGGACATAAAGACGAGCGTCGCTTTGTATTTCATCATGGGACGCAGCGTCAATTCCCGTAACCGTGTTTTCCGCAGGGAAGCAGACAGCGTGCGCATCGATGTTTTCGACAGCACCCTAATCAGTGACCCTTCGCTGATCCTTTATCGGCCAATGCAGGAAACACAGGGCAGGCTGATTGTTAGCAATGGGGACCAAACTGACACCATATATAATTCGTTGCAGACCGGGAGCGACTTTTTATCCGCGTTGAGGACGCGTACATTTGAGCCCGACGCGCCGCATTTCACTCCGCGTATCAGTGGCATGGTGGATGTGAAGAGCGGGGATTACCTTCTGTCCATTATTAAAGCTGCTGACTCGCTGGGAAACGGCTGCCAGCGATTTTTCTTTGAGTACGAGGCACAGGCTGGCCACGGGCACTTCATCCATACCTATCGGGAGGACCGCGATCCTCTTCCCTGCTATGCCGGGGAGCCGCTGTGCGTGGGCATTCCGGACGACCTTGAAACCTTCGCGCGGGATGTATGGCTGAACCTGAATCCAAACAACCGCGTGGCGCTCTTTTTACGCAGCCAGGACAGGGACGGCCGCATGACAGGCTTGTCCATTTACAATCGCCATGAAGCATAGGAGGCAAGCGTGTACGAGCTTTCAATGAAATACGGTTGCAACCCCAACCAGAAACCCGCGAGGGTCTTTATGGAGCGGGGCGGCGATTTGCCCTTGGAGGTCCTAAACGGTCAGCCCGGATATATCAATTTTCTGGACGCGTTCAACGCCTGGCAACTGGTGCGTGAATTAAAGCAGGCGACAAGTCTTCCCGCGGCAGCCTCCTTCAAGCATGTCAGCCCGGCCGGCACCGCTATTGGCCTGTCGCTTTCCGACGGGCTCAAGGACGCTTACTTTGTGCGGGATGTGGAAGGGCTTGACAGTTCGCCTCTTGCCTGCGCCTACGCGCGTGCCAGAGGGGCCGATAGGTTGAGCAGTTTTGGCGATTTTATCGCGCTAAGCGACCGCGTTGACAATGTGACAGCCAGGCTGATCGCGCGCGAAGTGTCAGACGGCGTGATAGCGCCGGATTACGAACCGAAAGCGCTTGAGATTCTTCGCGCCAAGCGCAAAGGTAATTACACGGTGATCCAAATGGATCCGGGCTACGAGCCCGAAAAGACGGAGAAGCGCCAAGTGTTTGGTATCACGCTTGAGCAGCGGCGTAACGATGCCGAGA
>CAYZRZ010000086.1:5693-9298 GCA_964480995.1 uncultured Christensenella sp. | reverse complement strand
GCAGCGCTGCACCTGTTCAAAGTTATGGGAGGTCATGACGATGGTTTTTCCCTTCCCCCGTTCCTCATTGATCAGGTCTATGACCGCGATTTGAACGTTTGGATCAAGCCCCGCGCAGGGATCATCCAGCAGCAGGATCTCGGGCCCGTGCATCAGCGCTAAGAGCAGCAGTGTTTTTCTCCGTTCCTGCAGAGGCATAAAGGAATAATCACCCAATGGATTTAAGTTGAGCCTTTCCATTAGATCCCGGGTCCGGCTTTTACCCACGCCTCCCCTGGCTCTCGCCATCAGGCTGATGAACTCTTCTCCTGTCGTGCGTTTGGGAAGCGCCGCGTCCTTGGGCAGATAGCCAACGCGTTTCGCGACCACATGCCGCTTTGAAAAGCAGTCAAGCCCGCTGATGGTGACCTCCCCTTCATCGGGACGGATAAATCCCATCAGCAGACTCAAGGCCGTAGACTTTCCTGCCCCTGTTGGACCGAGCAGCCCGAAGGATTCCCCCTTTGCTATGTCAACGGAAAAATCAAACAGCCCTTCCTCTTCTTCATAGACCTTGCTGACAGAACGAAATGCTATCTCAGCCACTCGGCGCATCTCCTTCCGCTATCCCGTTGCGGCGCCTGGTATCTTCAGCCAGAAGCCTGTAGATCACGGCGAAAAGGGGAATTAGAAACAGCATCCCCGCTATGCCCATGATTCCGCCGCCCAGCGTAACGGCCACCAACACCCAGATAGAGGGCATGTCGATGGCATTGGACAGGATGCGCGGGTAGATCAGGCTGGACTCGACCTGCTGAACCAGAAAATACATCAGCAAAAACCATAGTGTCTGGTTCGGCGCGGCCGAAACGATCATCATAGCACTGAGCGCGCCAGCGATGTAGGGGCCGAAGATGGGAATGAAGGCGCATAAAAAAGTGATCAGCGCGACAAACAATGCATAAGGTAAGCTGAATATCTCCATAAATATCCATACCAGGCCTGCTGACACAAAGGCCTGAATCATCTGACCGCCTAAAAAACGCGAATAGGTACTGACCAGCAGGCTGATCAATCGGCTGGTTCCTTTGCTGTGCTTTTCAGGCAGGTAAGCCGATATCAGCGCTTCCACCTGCCCTCTGATCCTCTCCTTGGAATACAGAAAATAGATTGAGAACACCAGCCCTACTACCAAGTTGATTACCATTTGGGCTGCGCTGAATACGACAGTCGATGATTGGGTTATGCCGCCCATCAGGAAGTTGCCCGCTCTCTGCGCAAAATCGCGTATGTTGGACTCGCTGGGCTCTCCAATGCCTGCCAGCTGCAACATGCTGGTATCGTATTCAAGCAGCCATTTTTCCAGCTGATCGATGGCAGCGGGCACTCGGCCGATCAAAGTCTCCGCGACCACGGTAACTTCAGGGATGATGACAACAAGAAACAAGGTGATCATAGTCAGAACCAGCAGTACGCTGGCCGTGAGACAGATCCCCCGTTTCAGCCGGCCTAAAAGCGGGCTTCGCCATAAAAAGGACAAATGCTGTTCCATAAAGCGCATCGGGAGGTTGATCAGCAGCGCCATCATGAGTCCTACGATAAAGGCCATCATGATACCAATCAGGTTAAGAAGCAGATTGAAGAACAGATCAATCCGAAAGAGAAAAAAAGCAAAAAGCATCAGAAGCACAATGGTCCTGATCCGCCGTTTGCCACCCAGTCCGCTCGCGTCCATCTCTCTCACCTCAGTAAGTGAAAGTATAGCAAAAGCCCCGCGCAAACACAAGAAATCACAGAACTTCCGGAGAAACTCTATTGACAGTGTCCGTCCTCAAAAAGTATAATTATGAAGGTCAAAGATGGTCAGATTGTTGACCGAACGGAGGAAGATTATGAACCAGAATCAGTTTACACAAAAGAGTACGGAGGCTCTGCAGCGGGCGCAGGCGCTGGCCGGCGAGTACAGCCAGCAGACGCTGGAACAGGCTCATCTTCTATATGCTCTGCTTGAAAACCCCCAGGGCCTGATCAGTCAGCTGATGACAAAGATGAACAGGGACGCGGCAGTTCTCAGTGCCGCCGCACTTGAAGAAATTGAGAAACTTCCACGCATCAAAGGGCTGGCGCGCGAGCAAAACAAGGCTTACATATCTCAGGACATGGATAAGGCTCTGCAGGAGGCAAGCAGGATTGCCGAGCGGATGAAGGATGAGTATCTTTCCGTAGAGCACCTGTTCATGGGTCTGTTGTCGGTGCCTGACCGAGTCGTAAAGGCGCTGCTTAATCGTTTCACGATTAATGAACATGACTTTCTGACAGCGCTCAACACCGTACGCGGCGCCGCGCGCGTGACGGGCGATAATCCGGAAGATACCTATGAGGCGCTCAGCAAGTACGCAAGCGATCTGGTTGCTTTGGCACAAAAGCAGAAGCTTGATCCGGTGATTGGCCGCGACGGAGAGATCAGGGACGTAATCCGCATTCTCAGCCGAAAAACCAAGAATAACCCTGTTTTGATCGGCGAGCCGGGCGTGGGTAAAACCGCTATTGCCGAAGGGCTGGCGCAGCGTATTGTCGCCGGTGACGTACCGGATAATCTGCGAGACCGGAGCATCTATTCCCTGGATATGGGCGCGCTGATAGCAGGCGCCAAGTTCCGAGGTGAATTTGAAGAACGTCTGAAGGCTGTTCTCAATGAGGTCAAGCAATCAGCCGGACGCATCCTTTTGTTTATCGATGAGCTGCACACCATTGTGGGCGCGGGTAAAACTGAGGGCAGCATGGACGCGGGCAATCTGTTGAAGCCTATGCTCGCCCGTGGAGAACTGCACTGCATAGGCGCGACGACGCTGGACGAATACCGCAAATACATTGAAAAGGATCCGGCGCTGGAGCGCCGTTTCCAGCCTGTGCTTGTAGAGGAGCCGACGGTGGAGGATACCATTTCCATTCTTCGTGGTCTGCGTGAACGCTATGAGGTCTTTCACGGTGTCAAAATACAGGATACGGCGTTGATTGCGGCCGCTCAGCTGTCCCACCGCTATATCAGCGACCGGTTTCTGCCTGACAAGGCCATTGACCTGGTCGATGAGGCCTGTGCCATGATCCGTACGGAGATGGACAGCATGCCGCAGGAACTTGATGAAAAGCGCCGCCGCATCATGCAGCTTGAAATCGAGGAAGCCGCGTTGAAAAAGGAAACGGACAAGATGTCTCAGACCCGCCTTGAGCACCTGCAAAAGGAGCTGTCTGATGACAGAGCGGCTTTTGCCGAAATGAAATCCCGATGGGAAAATGAAAAGGATGAGGTTGGCAAGGTTCAGCGTTTGCGCGAGGAGATTGAGAAAGTCGGCGCTGAAATTACCAAGGCGGAGCGCGAATATGACCTGAACCGGGCAGCGGAACTTAAATACGGGCAGCTGCCTAAGCTGCAGCAGCAGCTGAGGGAACAGGAAGAAAAGGAAAAGACTGAAAACCGCTCCGGCATGGTTCGCGATAAGATCACTGAGGAGGAGATCGCGCGCATCGTCGGCCGCTGGACGGGCATTCCGGTCAGCAAGCTGATAGAATCAGACCGCGAGAAGCTCCTGCGCCTGCCGGAAGAACTTCACCGCCGCGTCATCGGC
>CAYZRZ010000086.1:0-5683 GCA_964480995.1 uncultured Christensenella sp. | reverse complement strand
GTTTCCGACGCCATTTTGCGCTCCAGAGCCGGCATATCGGATGAGGCGCGGCCTATCGGCAGTTTCCTCTTCCTTGGACCAACGGGTGTAGGCAAGACGGAACTGGCCAAAGCGCTGGCGGAAAACTTGTTCGATGATGAGCGCAGCCTGATCAGAATTGATATGACGGAATACATGGAAAAATTCAGTGTCAGCCGTCTGATCGGCGCGCCTCCCGGCTATGTGGGCTATGAGGAAGGCGGCCAGCTGACTGAAGCTGTACGCCGTCATCCTTACAGCGTTGTGCTGTTTGATGAAATGGAGAAGGCGCATCCGGATATATTCAATGTGCTGCTTCAAATACTGGATGACGGCCGCGTAACCGACAGCCAGGGCCGGACTGTGGACTTTAAGAATACTATTCTGATCATGACCAGCAACCTGGGCAGCAGCCAGATTCTCGACGGAATAGATGGGGAAGGTTTCCTGACACCCGGCGCGAAAGACCGTGTGCAGGGCCTGCTGCGCAGCCACTTCAAGCCTGAGTTCCTCAACCGTATAGATGAAACTGTATTCTTTACACCGCTGCAAAAGCACCAGGTACGGGAGATCATCTTCCTGCTTCTCAAGCGTCTGGAAGGCCGCCTGAAGGCTCAGGATCTCGGCCTGTACCTGACTGACGAGGCAGTTGACCGCATGATGGCTTTAGGCTATGATCCGGTCTACGGCGCCCGTCCGATGAAGCGATTGCTGCAAAGCAAGATCGAAACCCTGGTCGCAAGAACCCTGGTTGAGGGAAGCATCGCTGCCGGCAGCACACTCGTGGTTGATGCCGATCAAAGCGGCGGATTCAGCATCACCTGCGCCGGCACGAAAGAGGCGTAACACAGATGAAACCGGCCCCTTGATCTGCGCGATCCGGGGGCCGGTCTCATTCACAGGCTCAATTTGATGGCGTTTGCGTTGATGCGACGGGCGAAGGCCGTGCTGAGGGAGATGGGCTTGCAGTCTCCGGCGCGCTTGTTGCCTTAAGGGGAACTACATCCGAAGGTGTTTCCCTGGCCGCAGGTGAGAGAGACATGCTTGGTCTCGGACTGGGGATTGGCGCTGCCGTCGTGACATCAGGATCAGGCTTCTCTGTCTCAAAGATGCCCGGAGATTTTGTACTAAGGCTCTTGCCAATGGACTCAACAACTACATCCAGCTCATCCAGCGTACTGCGCAGTACATCCTGTACCGAACCAAGGCTTTGCGAAACGCGGGATTTTTCATTTCCCAGGCAAGCTTTTCGACACGCAGGGCATCCAGACGCTTGTTTAAGTCCTCTATCTGGGCGTCCAGCAGCTTGAGCTGGCGCTGGTCCCCCGCCTTTTCAAACACCAAATAACCGATAGCCGCAAGGCAGATGACCAGAAAGGCAATCAGTGTGTAGCTTGATTTCTTCATCGGCACACTCTCCCTCATAATCTATTGCCTTATTCTATCACCATTTACTGCCCCTGCCTATCCCTGCCATGCCCTGTACGGCAAGTGAAAAGGATGATATAATCAAGAAGATTTGAAAGGAGCAACCGACATGCAAGAGGGCAAACAGAACATATGGAATGTGCCGAATATCCTCACCATGCTGCGCCTTTTGCTGATTCCCATTTATTGGGTGCTGATGATGGTCCGCAACAATGAGACAGCTGCTCTCATTGTTTTTGTTACCGCCTCCTTAACTGATTTGCTTGATGGCTATGTTGCCAGGCATTACAACCAGGTAACCGACTGGGGAAAACTGTTTGATCCCCTCGCTGACAAGCTGATGGTCGTCAGCGTGATGATGACGCTGGTATTAAAAGGTGCGGTCCCGCTTATCATTCTGATCATCATCGCTATAAAAGAGATCATCATGGTTGCGGGCGCGGCTTGCATGCTGCGGCGCAAGATCGTCGTTTATTCAAAACCGGTTGGCAAAACGGCTCAGTTTACGATGGTGGCAGGCATGATCCTGGCTTTTTTCAGACATAACTTTTCAGCACCGTTCCATGTATATGTCCTATGGCTGGCCACAGCCCTGACTCTCTCAGCCATGATATACTACAGCCTCGCGTGCATCAGAGTCCTGGGTGGGCACGACCAGGGTACCGTCATTCCAGAAGATAAGAAGGAGCAATAAGATGTTATCAAATCATATCCGCGAAGGCCTTACCTTTGACGATGTTTTACTGATCCCCAGAAAAAGTGATATCCTGCCTAAGGAGGTGGATGTTTCCGTACAGCTGACAAAAAAGATCCGGCTAAGTATTCCCCTCATTTCTGCTGCCATGGATACGGTGACCGATGCGCGTATGGGCATCGCAATGGCGCGTGAAGGCGGCGTGGGCGTGATTCATAAGAACATGAGCATGGACAGGCAGGCCGCTGAGGTCGATAAGGTCAAGCGCAGCGAGCACGGCGTGATCACTGATCCGTTTTACCTGTCCCCCCACCATCTGATCGCCGATGCCAAGGCGCTGATGGCCCGATACCATATTTCCGGCGTGCCGATCACGGACGCAAACGGCATTTTGGTCGGCATTCTCACCAACCGCGATCTGCGCTTTGAAGAAGATGACAGCCGCTCCATCGGCGAGGTCATGACCACCAAGAACCTGGTCACCGCCGTCGAAGGGACTACGCTTGAGGAAGCCAAGAAGCTGCTGGCCGCGCATCGCATCGAAAAGCTGCCCATCGTGGATAAGGATTTCCGCCTGCGCGGCCTGATCACCATCAAAGACATCGAAAAAACCACCAAGTATCCCAATTCAGCAAAGGATCATAACGGCCGGCTGCTATGCGCCGCCGCGGTCGGCGTTTCCCAGGACATGATGGACCGCGTCCGTTCATTGATTGCCGCGAAAGCTGATATCATTTCGATCGATACGGCACACGGACACAGCGCTTCGGTGCTCAGCGCGGTTGAGCGCATCCGCTCCGCCTTCCCTGAGATCACGCTGTTCGCGGGCAATGTCGCTACTGCTGCCGCAACCAGGGATCTGATCAGCGCGGGCGCTGACGCGGTCAAGGTGGGCATCGGCCCGGGCTCCATCTGCACCACGCGCGTTGTATCAGGCATCGGTGTACCGCAGATCACGGCGGTAGCAGACTGCGCCGAGGAAGCCGACAAGTATGGCGTCAAGGTCATCGCTGACGGCGGCATCAAATATTCCGGTGATATTGCCAAGGCCATCGGAGCTGGCGCGGGGGCTGTTATGCTGGGCAGCCTGCTGGCCGGTACAGAGGAAAGTCCAGGGCAGACCGAGATCTACCAGGGCCGAAGCTTCAAAGTATACCGCGGCATGGGCTCCATGGGTGCCATGGAACAGGCGTACGGCAGTTCAGACCGTTACTTCCAGGAAGATGCCAAGAAACTGGTTCCCGAAGGCGTTGAAGGCCGCGTGCCGTATAAGGGCGCTCTCTCCGATACCGCCTTCCAGCTGATGGGCGGACTGCGAAGCGCGATGGGCTACTGCGGAACAAGAACCATTGAGGATCTGAGGCGGAATGCCGAGTTTGTTCGCATTACCTCCGCGGGCCTGACCGAAAGCCACCCCCACGATATCTTCATTACCAAGGAAGCGCCGAATTATTCAAGAATGGACTAAACCGTTTCATTGCTCAAGCGCAGAATTTATTGATCAAATCAAAACCGCCGGCCGGGCTGGCGGTTTTGATTTGATAGAAATTGAACGGATTACCTGGCGTTCTTCACCTGCGACCAGAGCGCGTTGTAGATCGTCATGAACTCCGGAGGTATGTCATAGAAAAACTCACAGGTATCTATGATCTCCTTTGTGGGATTGAGGTTGGCGTTCTCCAGGTATTCCTCTCCCAATAGATCAACCGCGCCTTGAATGGGGGTGGAATACTGAATGTAATCCTGGTTCATCCTGGCAATGTCCGGCCTGCTCAGGAAGTTGATCAGGATGTTGGCATTCTCGGGATTTTTGGCTGCCTTGGGAACCACCATGCCGTCGACCCAGACATTGGAGCCTTCCTTTGGCACGGAATAAGCCAGATTTTCATTGAGGTCGATGGCATACTGCGCGTCGCCGGACCACACGACGCCGAGGATGCCTTCTCCTCCCACCATCTTATCTTTCGTTTCATCGACCTGATAGGCCTTAACGATTCCATCCTGCTTTTGCTTGACCAGAAGATCCTTTGCCGCGTTGAGTTCCAGCGGATCACGCGTGTTCATGGAGTAGCCAAGATACTTCAGCGCCAGCCCGAGGCTGTCGCGGATGGAATCCAGCATGAATACTTCGCCTTTGTAAGTTTCATCAAACAGTACAGCCCAGCTGTCGATGGGGCCGCTGACACGGGTTGTGTCATACAGGATGCCGACCGTTCCCCACATATAGGGCACGGAATACTTATGGTCCGGATCATAGGATGGGTTCTGCAGCCACTCAAGCGTGCCCGCCGCGTTAGGAATGAGGGACATATCCAGTTCAAGCAGCAGATCCTCCTTGATCAGACGCTCGATAACATAGTCTGACGGGAAGATCACGTCAAACGCGGAGGGATTGGTGCGCACCTGAACCATCATGTCCTCGTTGGTGGTGAAGTTCATATAGTTCACCTTGATGCCGGTTTCTGTTTCAAACAGTGTCAGGGCTTCCGGGTCGATATAGTCTTCCCAGTTGAATACGTTGACAACACCTTCCGCATGGGCGGCCGGCAGCAGGGCAAGCATCAGCAGGGCAACGAGAACCAGAGAATAGATCTTTTTCAATCGAAGGTACCTCCTTAAGGTTATTTGATCAACTTATTTTGACTCGGCAGTACGCCGGTTGACCACAAGAAGCAATATGAGAAGGGCGACAAACATCAGAGCGCTCAACGCGTTCATCGTGGGCTTAATACCCTTTCGCGCTTCGGAATAAATCAGCGTGGACAGGTTCTGTACCAGCGGGCTGGTCGTGAAGTAGCTGATGGTAAAATCATCAAGTGACAGCGTAAAAGCCAGAATGGCTCCCGTAATTACGCCTGGACGTATAGCGGGCAGGATCACCTTCCTGAGCGCGTAGCCGGGTGTAGCCCCAAGGTCAAGCGCCGCCTCGTAGCTGAAGCTATTCATTTCCTTGAGCTTCGGCATCACCGAGAGCACAACGTAAGGCGTATTGAAGGTAATATGTGCCAGCAGCATCGTCACGTAGCCGCGCTCCACCTTTGTAAAAATGAACAGGAGCATTAATGATATACCCGTTACGATGTCAGGCATCGTCATGGGGATGTTTGTCATCGTCATCATCAGGCCCTGCGGGCGTTTACTCATGGCATGGATGCCGATGGCGGCCATGGTTCCCAGAACAGTTGAAAACATTGAAGCAAGCAGCGCGATGCTGATTGTGACATAGAGCGCTTCCATGATATTGGGGCTCTGGAACAGCTGCGCATACCAGCGCAGGGAAAAACCTTCCCACTTGGCACGGCTGACGCCGGCGTTAAAGGACTGAAAAATCAGTACCGCAATGGGGACATATAAAAACAGCAGGATGATGGCCAGGTAGGCGCGCTTTAGTAGCTTCATCAGATCAGGCTTCCCCCTTCTCCCTCAGGATCGACCTTGCGAAGCAGGCCGAGGCTTAACAGGATCAGTACCATCATCACCAGGCTCAGAGCGCTGCCGACATTCCAGTCGTCAGCGCTGAGGAAGGTGCGCTCAATCAGGTCG
>CAYZRZ010000085.1:0-9339 GCA_964480995.1 uncultured Christensenella sp. | reverse complement strand
GGCGTGGGCATATCGATGGGGTTGAGCGGGATGGGGCTTGAACCCGCGTAGGGGCTGGCTGTGCCGCTGGCGGCGGAGACATTCTGCGCCTGCTGCTGGCCTGTCTGCTGCTGAGCCGCGGGGCCGATCAATTCCACATCGTCTCCGCTGTCTTCCTCAGCCGAGGGGTCAATACCCTCGGGCAGGGTGACAATGGGCTCATTCACAGGAGCCACGGACGTTTCCACCTGCATGGGATTGGCCTGCGGGGATTGAGACCCCAGGGTGGGTATGTCCACCTCGGGGCTTTCCTGAGGCGTGCAGCCCGCTAAAACAACCACCATCAGCAGGAGTGCCGGGAGCAATAGCTTCTTTTTCATGATACCCTCCATCCTGCGGTATGCAGGTTTCAGATTGCTTCGAAATCTTTAACTGATTGTAACAATTCTGTATTCTTTCGTCAAGCCTGAAAGATACATTGGGTAAAATTGTTACAAAAGACCCTCATAGCCTTCCTGAGGAGATTTGTCCATGAAAGGGACAGGCTCGGAATTTTCCGGTTCTCCCATATAGCGGGGATGGTAAAGGCGTCTGTCAAGCGACCATATCTTCTCGGAGAACACGCCGCGAGGCGTGCGCCTGGTAACGGCCTCCATCTCATTCATCCGCGCGTCCATCTCATCGATGATGCTCAGCATCTCAGCTTCGGGGAACATCGGCGGCCGCGGGCTGCCGTGCTCGGCCAGGCCGTGATGGCTGATGATCATATGCTGCAGCAGCAGGGAATATTCATCGTCAGCGGGGATCCCGTTTTGCCTTGCGATCTCACGCACCTGCGACACACCCACCACCAGATGCCCCAGTAGCAGCCCCTCGGTGCTGTACTCGCTCACGTTGCCCAGCGTATCAGACAACATTTCCGTGATCTTGCTCAAGTCATGGACGATGACACCCGCGCGCACCAGATCCGCGTCTAAAAAGGGATAGCAGGGCAACAGCGCTTCCGCAGCCCGCAGCATGCTGGTCACATGGTTTAAAAGACCGCTGCGCTCGGCGTGATGCATGCGCTGAGCGGCAGGGTAGTACATCAGCTGCTCGCGTACCTGCGCGATCAGCCCGCGGCACAGCGTCTGCAGCACGGGGTTTTGCATGGCGGCGATGGTCAGGTCGATCACCCCGATCATCTCATCGGGGGGGGTGGGCGCCGCGGCTACCAGCTCGTTGAGCTCCACTTGATCGCCATCAGCCTGCGGACGGAACTTATCCACCCTCATCTGCAGGCGGCCGTTATACTCCGTCACCGCGCCGCGCACCTTGATCACACTGCCCTGATCAGGCGGAGCCGCCAGGGGATCCCACACTTTGGCGTTGATGTCGCCTGAATTATCGGCCAGCGTCATATCAAGGTAATTGGCGCCGTTGTTGCTTTTGCGCTGCTGGGACATGCGCACCAGCAGAAACCCTTCAAAGGCCAGGCCCTTGATAAAATCGGCTATTTTGGCCTGATCCATCGTCAGTCTCCTTCATATCTGTCTTCAAATAATGTGTATTCGCTCAGCCAGTTGAGTTCTATGGTGTCCAGCGGGCCGTTTCTCTGCTTGGCGACGATCACCTCCGCGGTGTTCGTATCCTCGCTGGTCTCATCATAATAACTTTCCCTGTGCAGGAACATCACGACGTCGGCGTCCTGCTCGATGGAGCCGGAATCACGCAGGTCGGACAGCATCGGTTTTTTGCTGGCGCGCTGCGTGTTGGCACGGCTCAGCTGCGCGCAGGCGACTACCGGTACTTTCAGTTCAAGGGCGATGCCCTTGAGGCGCCTGGAGATCTCGCTGACCTCCAGCTGGCGGTTTTCGGTCTTTCCGTCCGCGCTCATCAGCTGCATATAGTCAATAATGATCAGGTCAAGCCCCTTATCCATCATCAGGCGGCGGCAGCGGCTGCGCAGCTGGGCCGGCGCAACGCTGGATGTATCGTCGATATACAGGGGCATCCTGGCCATCGGGGCCAGCGCCTTGGCCAGTCTGATCCATTCATCCGGGCGCAAGGTGCCCGAACGGGCACGCTGCATGTCGACCCGGGCATCCCCGCACAGCACGCGCATGGCGATCTGCTCGCGGGGCATTTCCAGGCTGAACACAGCGACCGATTTGCCTTTGTGAGCGGCGTTTGACGCGATATTGATGGCAAAGCTTGTCTTGCCCATGCTGGGGCGAGCGCCGACCAGGATCAGCTCACCGCCATGCAGGCCGGTCAGCAGCTTGTCCAGTTTTCTAAAGCCTGTCGGCACGCCCATCAGCTCGCCGCGGTTCTTTTCCAGCGCTTCCATGTAGGCATAGCTGCGCGCGACAACCGTGCTGATATGCTCCAGCTGGTCGCCGCCGGTGCGCTTCATGACGATATCAAAGATGGCCTTCTCCGCGTGGCGGAGAATATGGTCAAGCTCCATCTCCTGGCTGTAGCAGTTGCCGCTGATGGCGCCGGCGGCGCTGATCAGCCTGCGCAGTGTGGATTTTTCCAGGACGATGTCGATGTAATGGCGCACATTGACGGTGGTCGGTACGGCCTGGATCAGGTCGACCAGGTAACTGGTGCCGCCGATACCGGCCAGCATGCCCGTTCTGCTCAGCTCATCGTCCATCGTGACCAGATCGACCGCGCGCGGCTGCTGGTACAGGTTGCGCATGGCCTTGAAGATGGCGCCGTGCTGGGGCTGATAAAAATCATCCTCCGTCATCATTTCCATCGCCGTCATCAGGGCGTTGTAATCCTTCATCAGCGCGCCTAAAACAGAGCGTTCTGCCTCAACGCTCTGCGGCGGCGTTTTTAAGGGTTCGCCTCCTGTATAAGCGGCATAGTTTTCCATTCTGTCCTCGCGCTGTGAATTATTGGGCGGCTAAAACGCTCAGTTTCATCTGCGCCTTGACGCCCGCGTATACCGTTATCTGCGCTTCATATTCGCCCACGGTACGGACGGCCTCCGCCACTTCGATCTTGCGCTTGTCTATCTCAACGCCGTGCTGCTCCTTGAGCGCCTGGGCGATCTCCTGTACGGTTACGCTGCCATAGAGCCGGCCTTTGTCGCCGCACTTGGCGCGCAGTGTGATCACCTTGCCCTTGAGAGAATGGGCAAGCGCTTCGGCGGCGTTGCGCTCATCCAGCTCCCTTTGGCGCAGGGCTGAACTGCGTCGCTCGATCTCCTTAACGGAACCTTCGCTTGCCTCCACCGCCCACTTGCGGGGCAGCAGGTAGTTGCGCGCAAATCCGTCGGATACGTTCAGAACTTGATTTTTTTTTCCGGTTCCCGGCACATCCTGCAGTAAAATAACCTTCATGATTCATTCCTCCCGGTATCAGAACCGTTTGATTCGTTTGGTTTTCTTAGCTTTCTATGATCACTGATCTGGTCGAACATGCCCAGTATCATCGCTGCCTGCGGCAGGATCAGAGCCAGTATAAAGACGCTAATCCCGCGCATAGCGGACCGAACACCGCGCTGGCGCTGCATAAAGTTGACGAGGCTGATCCCCTGAATGGCAAAGCAGGCGGAAAAGATATTGTAGAGCATCGCGCCTGCCAAAGACAGCGCTTCCTGGCCGGAAAGCCTTGTCAGCAGCGATACACCGCCCATGATCCACAGCGGAAGCGACAGGTGCTTGGGAATATGCCACTGGTGAAAGGAGGCCAGGCCCTTCAGCTCGGGCGGGGCATAGGATGCTGCCCTGCTTCCCTCAGGCATGCGGAAGATTCTGCGCTGCGCCTGGCGCTTTCCATAATAGTCGCTCATATACACGCCGCCAAGAGCCAGATAGGGGCCCAGACTGCTGATCAGGCTGGGCACCAAAACGCGCAGCCACAGGCTCGCCCTGGTGTGAATTTGCTTGAAGAATTCAGCCAGCGCTTCGGGGGAGAAGGTGGCTCCGCCCTGAGGAGCCTGGACCACCGCGACCTCCGCCATCTGCTCTGGCAGCCCCAGCAGTCCGTAGCTGTAGGCTGTACTGAGCAGACCATCCCTCTCCGGCATCGTATTGAGCGCTTCAACCGCCATACGCGACAGCGCGTCAAAGGGGGCCTCACCCAGGATACGGAAGGATAGCGCGTAGAGTGCAAGCACACACGCCGCGTATGCCAGAGCGATGGCCAGCATGCTCTTTGAGGCAGGCAGGTTCTTGTACAGACACCAGCCATAAACGGCCAGAGGGACCAGCAGGTAGGCACAGGCAAACAGCGCCGGGCCCGCGCCAAGGCGGATGCCCGCCCCGAAGCCGAAGAGCGCCAGAGATGCCAGCGCTGAGCCCGGGCCTGCCGCGCGCAGCACGATTTGCAGGAAAAAGGGGAAGAAAAACAATCCGCCCACCATGACATAGAAGCCGGCGAAGGGATTGGCGCAAAGCGCTACGGTAATGATCGCCGTCAGAGCAAGGGTAAGAGAGAAACTCCCTGTGCTGTAGATGATCCGGTCCTTTCGCATAGGGTCTCCTCTCGCTTGAATGCTTCATTCATTGTAGGGGGCGGGCTCTTCTTTGTCAAGAAAGCGGCTATAGCACAATATCGGTGACCACGTTGTCAAGAAGCGCCAGCACGTAAGGCTTGCCGCGATCTGTCAGATCCTGGGGAGCGATTTCGGCAGCCGTGAGCGGGGTCAGTTCCCCTTGCTTTTGCAGCACGGAGAAGCTGCGCGGTTCATTCAGCCTGGCGAAGGCCGCCACATAGCTGCCGTTGCTGCCTGATTTATTGAAGCAGAAGGCGTGGACACCCTTGCCGCCGCGTCCCTGCGCATCTGACATGCTGCCCATCAGGCGCTTGGCATACCCGCGTTCGCTGAACAGGATCAGCTGGTCGCTGTTGTTCAGGTTGCCGGCCCAGCATACACTGTCGCCGGGGGCCAGCTTGATGGCCCTTACCCCCTTGGACGTCCTGCCCATGGCGGGGACCTCTTCGGTCTTGAAGCGTATCATCATGCCTTCCCGTGTCAGGCAGAACTGGTCGGCTCCGTCCTCTGCCGCGCATACACTCAATAGAGCGTCGTTTTTAAGGTCAATGGCGGCAAACTTGGCGCGGCGCACATCGTACTCATCCGCTGCTGTTCGTTTTACCTGCCCTTGCCTGGTATAGAAAAGGAAATCGGGCATGGTCTGCAGCTCGCCGGGGGCTGTGTCAAACAGGCTGACGCAGACTTCCTTGTCTTCAAGCCCATTCAGCAGGCCGCTCAGATACAGACCTCTGTCCTTGGGCCGGTTGCTTTCCTCAAGCTTTGATACCGGCAAGGTATAGCAGTTGCCCAGGTTGGTGAAGAAAAGCAGCGTATGCTCCGTATCCGTCCGGAAAGTATACAGCGGCATGTCGCCCTGCGTTTCAGGCAGTTCAAGCTTGTCATAGGCGCGGGGACTCATCCTGCGCAGCTGGCCGCCGCGGGTAAAGAACACGACAGCCTCCTGCGCCTCAACCGTCTCGTCGATGGCAGAAGCCGCGACGGCCTGGGATTCCGACAGGATCTCGGTGCGCCGTTCATCACCATATCGCTCGGCTATGGCGTTCATCTCTTTCTTGATCAGGCTCATCAGTCGCTTCTCACTGCCCAGTATCGCTTCCAGCCCGCGGATGGAGGCCAATACCTCCTCATGCTCCTTGCGAAGTGTCAGGATCTCAAGGCCTGTCAGGCGCTGCAGGCGCAGATCAAGGATGGCCTGAGCCTGTATATCTGTGAAGCCGAAGCGGGCCATCAGCCTGTCCTTGGCTTCCTTTCCGTTCTTGGAAGAGCGGATCAGCGCCAGGATCTCATCCAGGCTGTCTACCGCCATGATCAGGCCATCGAGGATATGGGCGCGGGCGCGGGCTCGTTCCAGCTCATAATTGCTGCGGCGGGTGACCACATCCTTTTGGTGGTTGATATAGTGGCGGATGACCTCCTTAATGCCCATCAGGGCAGGTTTTCCCTCCGCGATCGCCACCAGGTTGACGCCGAATGTGATCTGCATGTCGGAGTACTTATAGAGATAACCGAGAACCTGCTCGGGATCGGCTTCCTTTTTGAGTTCGATCACGGCGCGAAGGCCTGTGCGGTCGGATTCATCGCGAATGTCATAGATGCCGCTGAAGGCGGCCTTCTTTTCTTCGGACACGCGGAGTATCTTTTCAAGCATCTGCGCCTTGTTGACCTGATAGGGCACTTCGGTGATGCAGATCAGGTTCCTGCCTGCCCGGCCCTGTTCGAAATGCACCTTGGCACGCAGGGTCAGCTTGCCGCGGCCGGTCTCAAAGGCCGCGCGGATCTCCGGCGTATCGAGCAAAATGCCGCCGGTGGGGAAATCGGGGGCAGGCATGACACTCATCAGATCTTCCGTCGTCGCGTCAGGCTTGTCGATCAGCAGGCAGACAGCCGCGACGGCTTCTTTCAGGTTGTGCGGGGGAATGTTGGTGGCCAGGCCGACCGCGATGCCCGAAGCGCCGTTGACAAGGAGGTTAGGATAGCGCGCGGGCAAAAGATCGGGTTCAGACAGCGTATCATCAAAATTGAGGCGGAAAGGCACGGTATCCTTCTGAATATCAGAAAGCATCTCCATCGCCAGCGGAGCCATGCGGGCTTCGGTATAGCGCATCGCAGCCGCGCTGTCCCCGTCGATGGAACCGAAGTTGCCGTGGCCGTCCACCAATGGGCCGCGCATCGAAAAATCCTGCGCCATGCGTACCGTCGCGTCATATACGCTGCTGTCGCCGTGGGGATGGTATTTGCCCAGGCAGTCGCCGACGATGCGGGCACACTTGCGGTAAGGCTTATCAGGCGTCATTCCCAGTTCATGCATGGTATAGAGAATGCGCCGCTGAACGGGTTTCAGCCCATCCTCCACGCGGGGCAGGGCGCGCTCCAGAATGACATGCTCGGCGTAGGGCATCATGCTTTGGTGAAGCACATCCTCAAGCGGTGTCTGGATTATTTCCGAGGTATTTTCCTGCGGCTCGGGTTTCTTAGGCATCGAGAGCCTCCTTCATCACGGCCTCAGCGGCTTTGGGTTTGTTCTGCTGGCTGAAGGTGTCGGGTTTGTTAAAATCGGCGTTGGCGCTGATATATTCGCGTCTGGGTTCTACCTTATCGCCCATCAGCACGGTGATCAGCCTGTCCGCCTCAGCGCCGTCCTCCAGGGTGACCTGCATCAGCTTGCGCTTGTCAGGGTTCATCGTCGTCTCCCACAGCTGCTCCGGGTTCATCTCGCCCAGGCCTTTGTAGCGCTGGATGGTGTAGTTTTTGAGCCCCTGGGTCAGCTTCTTCAATTCCTTGTCATCATAGGCGTACATGGAACTGCTGCCTGTCTTCACCTGGTACAGAGGCGGCATGCCGATGTAGACGTGTCCGCCCGAGACCAGTTCGCGCATGTAGCGGAAGAAAAAGGTCAGGAGGATCGCGCGGATATGCGCGCCATCCTGGTCGGCATCCGACAGGATGATGACCTTGTGGTACTTGAGCGTATCCAGCGTGAAGTCTTCATCAATATTGGTACCCAGCGCTGTGATGATGCAGCGGAACTCCTCATTGCCCAGCACCTGGTCGATGCGCTTTTTCTCGACGTTCAAGGGCTTGCCGCGCAGGGGAAGGATAGCCTGGAACCTCCTGTCACGCCCCTGCTTGGCGCTGCCGCCGGCGGAGTCGCCTTCAACAATCAGCAGCTCGTTTTCCTCAGGCTTGCGGCCCGTGCAGCTGGACAGCTTGCCTACCAGGGGCGCCGCTTCCAGCGCGTTCTTGGCGCGGGCTACTTCACGCGCCTTGCGGGAAGCCTCCCGCACGCGGGCAGCCTTGACGGCTTTATCAAGGATAGACTGGCCGATATCAGCGTTTTTCAGGTCTTCCAAATACTCCTGCAGCTTCTGGCTGACCATCGCTTCCACAGCGGGCCTTACTTCGGTGTTGCCAAGGCGGCCTTTGGTCTGCCCCTCAAACTGGGGGTTGCGCACCTTGACCGATAGCAGAGCCGTCATGCCTTCACGGAAGTCCTCGCCTGCAAGACCGATGTCCTTCTCCTTGAGCACGCCGATCTTTCGGGCATAGTCATTGAGCGCTTTGGTCAGCGCCGCCCGGAAGCCCGTTTCATGTGTACCGCCTTCTGGGGTCGGGATGTTGTTGACATAGGAGTAGGTGGACTCGGTATAGGCGTCGGTGTACTGAATGGCGAGGCTCAGCAGGATATCGTCCTTCTGGGCCTCAAAGACGATAGGTTTTTCGTACAGCGGCGTCTTGTCCTTATTGAGATAGCTGACAAAGTCCGCGATACCGCCCTGATAGCAGAACACATAGGTTTCGTTTCCGGGAGCCGGTGCGCGCTCATCAGTAAAGCTGATGGCGGCGCCCCTATTCAAATAGGCCAGCTCACGCAGCCTGCGCCTGACAGTATCGGCGTTGAAGCGCATTTCCTCAAAAATGGTATCATCGGGCATAAAGCGGACCAGGGTACCGTGCTTGCGCGTGTTGCCCACCTTGTGCAGGGGCTCAACGATCTGGCCTGCCTTCCACTTCTTTTCCTTGCTGTCATAGATCGTTTCAAAGCGGATCTGCCAATGGTCCCAATCGCGGAAGCTGTCCACAGTCATCCATTTGGACAGGGCGTTGACAACCGACGCGCCGACGCCGTGCAAGCCGCCCGAATAACCATAGTTTTCATGGTCAAATTTGCCGCCCGCGTGCAGTTTGGTATAGATGACCTCCACGCCCGAGATGCCCAGCGCGGGGTGCATATCGACCGGTACGCCGCGCCCGTTGTCCCACACGCTGCAGGATCCATCCTTGTGCAGGGTCACGGCGACTTCATTGGCGTAGTCGTTGGCCGCCTCGTCGATGCCGTTATCCACGATCTCCCACAGGAGGTGATGGAGGCCGCGGGAGCCTGTGGAGCCGATGTACATGCCGGGGCGCATGCGCACGGCATCAAGCCCATCCAGTATTTGCAGACTGCCGGAAGTGTATTCTATGGGCATAGTGTCCTTTCAACAGGGCGCCGGGCGCCGAAAACTTTGCATATACGGTATATACCGCCAATTTGAAATTATAGCATGTTTGCGCCTTTTGGGACAGTGGGCGTATAATGTGACGAGATGCAGGGAGAGGATCATGGAAAGATGAGCAATAAACAGACCAAGGGGCAGCCAGGCCGGAGAAAAGTATCTTTCTCCTCGCTGATCATATTGGTTTTACTCGGTATCGCCTTTTATTTCGCGTCCGGCAGCCTCCCGGGGCAGCAGGCAGATCCGCCGTCGCAGACAGCCCAGGCGGATGCCGGGTCAGCGGGACAGTCATCCCCGGAAACGCCCCCGGCAGCAGTCGCTGAGCAAAGGCCGGGAGAGAAAGATACGGTGTTTGCCTATCTCAAGGAG
>CAYZRZ010000084.1:0-9425 GCA_964480995.1 uncultured Christensenella sp. | reverse complement strand
GCAGATCGCAGGCCTATCAGGACAGCTGTGATCGCAATATGGCAGAGGGCCGCAACGGAATCGGCAAGCGTCGCTATGGTCTGGATCTGATCATGGCCTACCTGGCTGAGACCGGAAAGACGGAGGCGGCGTTTATCATCCCAGAGAACTGCTGATTCAGCCCATTATGTACAAACAAGTGCTTATCGGCATCATCCTGCTGGCGAGCGTTAACTCATTTGCCGAAAAAGATATGGAGAAGCTTGACGAGTACGGGCCGATATTATCCATGGCGTTCAATAACGCAATCACCCACCAGCAGATGGAACAGCTGGCGGCACTTGATTCATTGACGGGCATCTACAACCGCAGGTTTGGCTATGCTCGTCTCCAGGAAGAGTTTGGACGTGCCATACGCACCAGCACTTCACTATCGCTTATCATGCTGGATATTGACCATTTTAAGCAGATCAATGACACTTATGGGCACAACATTGGGGATAAAATCATCGTGATGATCACCAAGGCCATAAAAAGCGCCATAAGAGACGGCGATTTGCTGATACGCTATGGCGGTGAAGAGTTCCTCAGCGTTTTACCCGGGGCAAGTCAGCACGACGCGAACATCATCGCCCAGAGAATCCGGATCATGGTCGCCGATTCCATCCTGAAAGAAAACGAGCAGGCCATATCCGTAACAGTCAGTTTGGGCACCGCCACCTTCCCCAACAAGGATATAGCGGATATCCAGCAGTTTATCGCCATGGCGGATGAAGCGATGTATAGCGCGAAAAACAGTGGCCGCAATCGAGTTGTCTCTGTTTGACCCAAGATGTCGATTGTCATGGAGCCGCGTTCAATGTCTGTTCAACATGGAAAGACTTGTGCTCGGTCAACTTATGAAAGCGCGATTAATCTGATCAATCGTTGCGAAGTTCTTAAGAGAATTTTCCCTTAAAATACAAGTAAATGATTGAGAGCAATATACGATAACTTAAGTTTATCTTATTTCTTTTCCTCGTGCAGCCCCTGAATGCTGGCAAACTCCTCTGCCGGCGTGAAATCCACCACCGGCTGCGTGTTGCCGTATTGGGGCACCGGGCCATCCGTGGGGGCAGCCCATCGGACGGCGTTGATGATCACCTGCTGGATCAGCGGCATATGGTAGACCGGGAAGGCCTCGTGGCCCGGCCGGAAGTAGAAGATCCTCCCCTTGCCCCTCAGGAAGCAGCAGCCGCTGCGGAAAACTTCGCCCCCCTCAAACCAGCTGATCAGCACCTGCTCGTCCGGCTGCGGGATATTGAAGTGCTCCCCATACATCTCTTCGCGGGGGATGATGATCTTTTCAGGCAGGCCCCGCGCGACGGGATGACCGGGATTGACCACCCACAGGATCTCCTTTTCCCCGTCCTCGCGCCACTTTAAGAGGCTGCTGTTGGTGCCGCAGATCTTTTGGAATATTTTGGACGCGTGGCCGGAATGCAGAACGATCAAGCCCATCCCCCGCTGGGTGATGTGCTGATGAACCCGCTCCACAACTGCATCCGCCACCTCGTGATGGGCCATGTGCCCCCACCAGATCAGCACATCCGTAGCGGCCAGCACTTCCTCGCTCAGGCCATGCTCCGCCTGGCGCAGCGTGGCGGTGCGCACGTCAAATCCGTCTTTTTCCAAAAATGCGGCGATGCAGCCGTGTATCCCCTCGGGATAAATGGCCCGTATCTCCTCAAACTGCACCTCGTGCAGGTACTCATTCCACACCGTTACGCGTAGCTTCTCCATGTCAGCGCCCTCTCATTATCTTTACACTTTTTCCCATTGCCCGCTCCGCGCGGAGCGCAAAACCGCGTCCATGGCGCGCTGATTCTTCAGCCCGTCTTCCACCGTGGCGGCCAGGCCATCCCCCCGGCCTTGCAGGATATCCGCAAAGCACTGGGTCTGATCGGCCTGGTATTCACCCGGGATCCTCAGATTGACATAGCTGTTGCCCCGGCGCATGGCCTCTCCCTGGCACAGGCTGAGGGTATCCCGGTCCGGCTCAGCATCCAGCTCATACACCAGCGAGCCTTTGCTTCCATAGATTTCCATCCGCTGATAGTTGCCGCGCCCATAGGCAAAGCGGGTAATCTCAAATACAGCGGGCAGGTTTCCTTCCATCTGCGCCATGGTGTTTGAAAAATCATCCACATCCACCGGCCCCAGTCCGCTTCCGTCCGTCTTCTCGCGCTCACGCACAAAGGTGCCGTTGTGGCTGACAAGCCGCTCATATTCTCGGCCCGTCACAAAGCGCGCCAGGTCCAGCCCATGGCTGCCCAGATCCCCCAGCGCGCCCGATCCGGCGCGCGCGCTGATAAAGCGCCACAGCAGGGGCGTCTGACAGACGGGCATTCCCCAGGCCTGAAAATAGCGCATGTTGATATGATACAGATCCCCCAGTTCCCCGCTTTGCACCAGCGCCCTGGCATAGCGGGCCGCCGCCTTGAAGCGGTAAGAAAAGCAGACCATATTGGCTAAACCGCGGTCCCTGGCCTCTTTCGACAGTTTTTCCGCCTGAGCGGTTTCCAGGGCCAGCGGCTTTTCCACGCTGAACGGAAGGCCCGCGTACGCCGCCTGAAGGGCCAGCGGAACATGGGCATCATTGGGCGTGCAGATATCCACGGCATCCACGCCTGATCTGGCGATCAGCTCTTCTCCGCTCACATAGCATTGCTCCGGCGGGATGCCGTACTCCCCGGCGGCGGCTTCAAGACGCCCGGAATCGGTATCGCAAAGCGCGGACAGCTTGAGATCCGGGCTGCGCAAAATCCCGGGGATGTGCGCCCACCGGGCAATAGCGCCCACACCGATCACCCCGATTTTTTTCACAGGCATTGTCTGTTCTCCTTCTTCGTCCGGTTTCCCAAAGGGCGGGCAAGGGCTTTTGCCCTTGCCCGGTCGTTTTCTCTTTACAAAGTTTATTTCATCCGCTCCAGGGCCGTCAGCTTGATTTCCAGGTAACGGTCGCTGCCCATGCGCTTCATCTGGTCGATATAGGCATCCCATTCCTCGTCAATGCCGCCCGCGGTGATCCACTTGGCCCGCGTCTGTTTGGCATAGTCGCTGATATCCTTGTACAGGGAAGAGATTTCACTGGTTTCTTCCTCGGTGTGGATGACATCCGGGAAGGGCTCGATCACAAACTCTTCGCCCAGCTTGGAGGTGACCAGCTTCAGGCCGTCGCCGGCCGCGGGGTTGAGGATGAGCTTGTCGCTGAAACCGGGCTCGATATACTTGGGTCCGAAATCGCGCAGGCTCTGGTCCCAGTACCAGGCATCCGCGCTGGTGCCCTGCGGAGGATCGTTGAGCACGTAGGTTCCGTCCGCGTTCTTGGTGATCACTGTGCCGATGGCGCCCCAGAAGTTCTGGATGCTCGCTTCGCTGTTGTAGAATTCATCCACCCAGCGCAGGGCCAGGGCGGGATCCTTGCAGGCGGTGGTGATGGAGACTTCGTTGCGCTGCAGGCTGTTCACGCCATTGAGATCGCCATAGGCGTAGGCCTTGCCGTCAGGGCCGGCGATGGGGGCGATGGCGATATACTGATCGCTCCACTTGCCAAACTCCGCGTCATGGCTCCAGGAGTAGTACATGCCCACCAGGGGCGCGTCGTTGTTTTGCATCTTGCCGCGGCGCATCTGCTCATCCTGCGTAAAGGATTCCTGATCAATGATGCCCGCTGTATAAAGCTCATGCAGCCACTTGATGCCGGCCTTGTAGTTTTCCGTTACGGGATAATACACAAACCGGCCGTCGATATTGGTGATGCCGTTGCCCCTGTAGTCGGAAATCTGGAAGGGGTTGAGGAAATCGGCATGGTAATCCTTGTCAAAGGAAATGGGGAACTCGTCATTCGTGTCGCCGTTGCCGTTGGCGTCCTGCTCTTTAAAGGCAGTGAGCACCTGGGTCAGCTCATCCAGCGTCGTAGGCACCGCGAGGCCCAGGTTATCAAGCCATTGCTTGTTGATGATGGGCTGATTGCAGGTGATGGGACGGGCGGGCAGGTTCTTGGCCAGCGTGTAGATGTGGCCGTCGGGATAGGTCGTCAGGGTCTTCATATCGGGATAGCTGGCCAGAGCCGCCTGATAATTGGGCATATTTTCGGCAATCAGATCCTCCAGGGGCAGGAAGTACTCCAGGTTGTTCATGATGTCAACATCACTGAAGGTGCCGCTGCCGAATACGATGTCAGGCAGTTCGCCGCCGGCCAGCAGAATGTTCTTCTGCTCTTCCCAGTCGGTGTTGGAAACGGTCTGCCAGTTGATCTTTACATTGGTACGCGCTTCCAGGTCGATCAGCCACTGATTCTTTGTGAAGGTGTCTCCCATGTCGCCCCAGCGCATGGTCAGCACAGTGAATTCCACAGGCTCCGGGCTGAGTGCTCCTTCACCCAGCGCCGCGGCGGAGGTCGCCAGCATCGTCAGCAGCAAGAGAATGCTTACCAGGTTCCGTAGTTTTTTCATAGAACAAGCCACTCCTTTATTTTTACGCGGACATTGCCGCGCATTTTCGTGTTTATCCCTTCACCGCGCCGATCATGACCCCTTGGTTGAAGTATTTTTGCACAAAGGGGTAAAAGCACATGATGGGGATCGTCGATACGATGATGGAGCTGTAGCGGACCAGAGCCGCCTTGCGCAGCGCTATCTGCACATGCTCGCCGGTTCCCATAGCGGATTGCATCTGGTTGGTCACCAGGATATTGCGCAGCACAATCTGCAGAGGCATCAGGTTCTCATCCCTCAGATAGATCAGGGAGTTGAAATAGGAGTTCCAGTGCCCCACCGCGATCCACAGGGCCAGCACCGAAAGGATCGCCTTGGATAGGGGCAGCACGATCACAAAGAAGAAGCGCAGGTTGCCGCATCCGTCTATCTGAGCCGCGTCCCACAGGTCACCCGGAACATTGCTTTCAAAGAACGTGCGCGCCACGATCACGTTATAGCTGGATACCGCGAAGGGGATGATCATGACCCAGAAATTATTGTACAGCCCAAACTCCTTCACCGTTAAAAAGGTGGGGATCAAACCGCCCGAAAAGAACATGGGGATGACGAACAGTATCATCAGCGGTGTGCGGAACACCAGATCCTTGCGGGACAGGGGATACGCTGCGGCGATGTTCACGAACAGGCCGAAGGCAGTGCCAAGCACCGTGTAAACCAGCGTATTGCGGTAGCCCAGCCACAGCTTGTCATGCTCCACCAGGGCAGTGTATCCATCCAGCGTAAAACCCGCGGGCTTCAGCCATACCTGGCCCGTACTGACCGCGGAAGGGTCGCTGAAGGAGGCGATGATAATGAAATACAAAGGATAGAGGATGACCAGCAGCGCAAGCGCCGCGAAGATGTAGACGATCGTGCTGAACACACGGTCAGCGCCGCCGCTGCGGATACGCTGCCGGGAAGATTTATTGATGGTTCCTTCCGCCATGAGACCCCTCCTTTCTCAGAACAAGCCTGACCCGTTCACCCGCTTGGTTGTAAAGTTGACCATCATGAGCAGCGTCAGGTTGATCAGGGTATTAAACAGGTTAATGGCCGTGGAGTAGCTGTACTGGGCGCTGATGATGCCGATCTTATAGGTATAGGTGGATATGATCTCGCTGGTGGAAGCGTTCAGGTTGTTTTGCATCAGGTATACTTTTTCAAAGCCGACGTTCATCATATTCCCGGCCCTCAGCACCAGCAGGATGCAGGCCGTGGGCAGGATCAGCGGCAGATCAATGCGCGCGATCCTCTGCAGGCGGCTTGCCCCGTCCACCGTAGCCGCTTCATACAATGTGGGATCGATCGCTGACAGAGCGGCCAGATAAATGATGCTGTCCCACCCCGCGTGCTGCCAGATATCCGTCCATACATAGATATGGGGAAAGGCGCCTGCCGAGCCCATCAGATTGGGCGCCTTCGCGCCGAAAAGGCCGTATAGCTGTCCGATCAGGCCCGAGCCCGGAGAAAGCATGATCAGGATCAGCCCCACCATGACAACGGTTGAAATAAAGTGCGGCAGATAGGTGACGGTTTGAAACAGCCGGCGGAAACGCCCGGCGTTCATCTGATTCACTGCCATCGCCAGCATGATCGGCAGGGGAAAACCCGCCAGAAGGCTGTAGAGGCTCAGGCGAAGCGTATTGAACACCGTGGCCTCAAACTGAAAGGAATTAAAGAATTTTGTGAAATTAGCGTACCAGGGGTCAAGCCAGGGGCTGCCCAGGATGCCCGTGGAATTACGGTAGTTCTTAAAGGCGATGATCACGCCGTACATTGGCTTGTAAGCGAAAATGATGAGCAGGATCACGGCAGGGGCAAGCAGGAAATACAGCCCGGCGTTTTTGGTAATATTGCGCCGGGTGATACGCGGCCTTGGCCGGATGGCAACCGTCAGGGGGCTTTTTGACATGATGACAAGCTCCTTCGCCACTGTTATCGTTAACATTTATATATGTATCACATATCAGCCAGATAGTCAATCATTTTCTTCGATTCTTTTATTCTCTCTGTTATATTTGTATATTATGAAGCGTATATCGCTTGTTTTTTTCATTAATCCTGTGTTATATTTGTTAACGTTAACAAAGCATCGCATGCCACAAGGAGGAGCCTCATGATTACCCAGAAGGATATTGCCCGGGAGGCGGGGGTAAGCGTCATGACTGTCTCAAGGGTGGTAAACAAGCAATTTGAAAAGGTTTCTCAGGATAACATCAAGAAAATACAGGCCATCATCAACAAGTACAGCTATGTCCCCAACCTGTCAGCCCGCGGGCTCTCATCCAAAGCATCGGGCATCATCGTGCTGATCATCCGGGGCGAGGGCAACCGCCTGATGGACCCTTATAACGGCACCATCGTGGGCTATATGTCCCAGTACCTGCAGGAGGCGGGGTTCAGCACCATGATCTATACGGTGCTCGATTTCAGGGATGTGACCCGCCGCCTGCGCACCTGGAACGCCCAGGGCGCTATCTTCTTTGGCATGTTTGACCAGGAGATGGAACTGATCCGCGAGGAAAACAAGATTCCCCTGGTATTCAACGATTCCTACAGCGCCCTGCGCCAGGTCACCAACATCGGCATTGATGATTACAAGGGAGGGCAGCTTGCCGCGCGGCATTTATTGGAGATGGGCCATCGCAGCGTCGGCTTTTGCGGCAGCGATGTAAACAGCAATGGCGTAGACCGCCAGCGTTTTCTGGGCTTTACCTCCGTACTGGAAAAAGCGGGCATCACACTGACGGAAGACCGGATCTTTCATCCGGATCTGGAGCGCATGCCCCCGCCCGCGCATTTCAGGTCAGGCAAAGCGCCCAGCGCCCTGTTTGTTACCTCCGACCTGAAGGCCATTGAGCTGACCCTCCGCCTGCGCGAGCAGGGGCTGCGAGTGCCGGAGGATTGCTCGATCATCGGCTTTGACGACCTGCCACTGTCCCGGTTCATGACACCAGCCCTCACCACCATCAGGCAGGACATTGAGGCCAAAGCGCGCTACACCGTGGACACGCTCAAAAACCACATCAGCCATCCGGGCCATCCTTCCGAGCGCATGGTGCTGGACGTGGATCTGATCGTCCGCGGCAGCGTAGCCGATCTGAGAAAATAAGGGAATTAGGCAGGCACGGCCCTTCACCGGCCTTGCGCGAAGACACTTTTCGGCTTTCATGTCTGTCATCGCATTCTGATAAAAATCCATGCCGCACAGCAGCATGGATTTTTTATGCAGCGCATAACATCAAGGCGTGAAAAGGAGAGGATTGCTGTTTCTTTGCGCAAGGGATTGAGCGGCAAAGCAGCGCGAAGCATCTATTCCCTGATCAGCGACCCGCCTGACAGATAGCGGTCGATCTCCCTCGCCATCACCTTGCCCTCCTGAATAGCCCAGACGACCAGGCTCTGGCCGCGGCGCATGTCGCCCGCGGTGAAGACCTTCTCCCGGCTTGTTTTAAAGGAGCCGTAGGCGGCTTTGACACATCTGCGCTCATCCCGCTCCAGCCCGAAGGCGTCCGGCAGCGTATCCTCCGGCCCCAAAAAGCCCATGGCCAGCAGCACCAGATCGGCCGCCCAAACCTTTTCGCTGCCGGGAACCTCGCGCGGCATGAGACGCCCGGCATCATTTTTCACCCACTCGACATCCACCGCGCGCACTCCGCAAACCCGGCCGCTCTCATCGCCGATCAGCTCTCTGGTGCTGATCCCGTAGCGGCGCGGATCCTCCCCCATTGACCACGCGGCCTCTTCCTGTCCGTAATCCGTTTTTAATATCTTTGGCCATTCGGGCCAGGGGTTGCCCGCCGGGTCACGCCGCGCGGGCGGTTTTGGCATGATCTCAAACTGTGTGACCGCCTTGCAGCCCTGGCGCAGTGCCGTGGCCGCGCAGTCGGTGCCCGTATCTCCGCCGCCCAGGATAATCACCCGACGGCCCCGAGCGCTGAGTTCCTCCCGGGGCAGCCTGCCCGCCAGCAAGCTTTTCGTGCTTTCGCTTAAAAAGTCTACAGCATAGCGCACGCCGCCCAGATCTCTCCCCGGCACGTCCAAGCCCCGGGCTTTTGTTGCCCCGCCGCACAGGGCCACCGCGTCAAAGCCTTTCAGCAGCTCCGCCGCCCCGATATCTCTCCCCACTTCGGTATTCAGCATAAACTCAACGCCCGATTCCCGCAGGAGGTTCACGCGGCGCTCCACCACCGCCTTTTCCAGTTTCATGTTGGGGATGCCGTAGGTTAAAAGGCCGCCGGGGCGGTCGCTGCGCTCAATCACCGTCACCCCATAGCCGGCACCCGCCAGATAATGCGCGGCGGAAAGGCCGGCCGGGCCGGACCCCACCACAGCCACAGACTCTTTTCGGGATACCGCCCGCAGCGGCCTGACCCAGCCCTCGCGGAATGCCCGCTCAATGATCTCATACTCCAGCGCGCTGATCGCAACAGCCTCCATGTGGCAGCCTTCCGTGCAGCTGCCCTCGCAGGGCGCGGGGCAGACCCGCCCCGTAAATTCAGGAAAAGGATTGGTCCTGGCCAGGCGCAGATAAGCCTCCCGCCACTGTCCCCGGTAGACCAGATCATTCCACTCCGGGATCAGGTTGCGCACGGGGCAGCCAGATGCCATCCCGCGCAGCATCACGCCGCCGTGGCAAAAGGGGATGCCGCAGTTCATGCACCGGGCCGCCTGCCTGGTGATCTCTTCCTGCTTGTGCGGCAGGCGGATCTCACACCAGTCCTTCAGTCTCTCCGGTACGTGACGCTTCACCGCGTCCGCGCGGGCATATTCCAAAAACCCTGTGGGTTTTGCCATGATTTTTCCTCCCTCGCCGGTTGTTTTGATCAGGCCCTGACCCCTTGATCAAAGGCATAGCGCATCGCCTCAGCCCCCGCCAGGCCCCGATCTTCCGCTTCCTTCTTAAACGACATGATGCGCTTGTAC
>CAYZRZ010000083.1:0-9697 GCA_964480995.1 uncultured Christensenella sp. | reverse complement strand
AATAGCTGCCACTCTGCATCCCTCCAATCGTTATGTAATGATAACACATAACGATCTTCTTGGGAAGCGTTTTCACGAAATTGTTTAGGATTCTACTGATTTCACAGAAGAGTACTCGTTATGTAACCCGGGAATGCAGGTGGTCATCCGAAATGTTGAACAACCGCTGAAGAATCAGGATCTTGAACAGCAGCAGGTAATTGTATGGTGGCCGTCCTCCCGTACCTTTATGCTCCTTGGCAAATACACGGGTCAGGATGCTTTCAAACATCCGCCATTCAATAACACGGCTCAGCTGTTCCAACTGATCCCCAAGCTTGCTGAGTTTCCTCAGACAATTGTCCTCATCATAAAATCCAATCTGTTTCATGTCGCCATTCTATCATGAATCAGCTGTGTTGCTTGAGTTTTTAGAGGTGACCTTATGAAACAGAACTGCGCAAGGCACAGGGCGCTGAAAAAACGGAACTTGAGCGGCGATACGCGGAACATCATAAATACGCAAATATACGGCAGGAGGAAGCCAGGTACAGCGTCCATCAGGAAACGATCTCTTATTACCGTGACCTGATCAAGAACAGTTTCATCAGAACCTATGACCAGAACATGGCCTTATTCAGCTATGAAATGACCCGGCTGCAGGATCAGCTGACGCAAGGGCTGATCTCCCTGGATCAGTTTACTGAGCAGGCTGACGGAAAGCTGCGCCTGATGAGGCTGGAAGCGCAGTAATACGGACAAACGGTCCTCAGGCAATCAAAGCGGAATAACTTTTCTCCCCGCGTAAACCTTGATGATCATAGTAAGCATCAGGGCAAAAAACAGGCTCAGGACCGCGGGCATGATGCCGTAGCCCATCAAGGCGCCCAGCAGGCCAAACAGCGGCGGCATCAGCGTGCTGCCCAGGTAGGCCCCGGCCATCTGGACGCCGATCAGGCTTTGGCTGTGCTCATCGCCGAAGGTGCGGGGCGTTTCGTGCAGCATGGCGGGGAAGATGGGCGCGCAGCCAAGGCCGATGAGAAACAGGCCGGCCAGCAGCACGGGCTCCCACGGGAAAAGCAGGCAAATGATCCCCATCACGATACCGGAGAGGCCCAGGTAGATCATTTTGCGCTGCGGTATGATCAGGGAGAGAAAACCGCCCAGCATGCGCCCCAGGGTGATGCCGCCATAATACAGGGCGATCCAAAGCGCCGCCGTATCCTTGGCGATGCCCCGGTACAGCACCAGGTAGCTGGCGCCCCACAGGCCGACGGTCGATTCAAGCGAACAGTAAAAAAAGAAGGTGCCGATCGCGGGGAGCGCTTTGGGCAGGCGGAGCACCTGGAGGAGCTTCAGCCCCTTTTCCTCCCCCTTCTGCCGGGGGGCGGGCGTTTCTTTCGCCTGTTTCCACAGCGGCAGGGCCATCAGCAGCACGATCGCCAGGCTCAGCTGGATCAGCCCGATGGCGCGGTAGCCGCTCTGCCAGCCGCCCGCCTTCAATATGAAAGAAGACATGATCACAGGCCCCATCGTTGCCCCCACACCCCAGAAGCTGTGCAGCCAGCTCATATGGGAGGCCTTGAAATGCATGGCGACAAAGTGGTTAAGCGAGCTGTCCACGCTGCCGGCCCCCAGACCCAGCGGCACAGCCATCAGGCAGACCAGATAAAAGTTGCTTGATAAGGAAAAACCCAGTAAAGCGCAGGCGGTCATCCCCACGCTGACCAGCGTGACCTTCCCCGTGCCAAAACGCCTGAGCATCCGGGCGCTGTTCAGGCTGGATATGATCGTGCCGCCGGTGATGATCATCGACACAACGCCGGCCACAGAAATGGGTACCCCAAGCGTGCCGTGCATCGAGGGCCAGGCGCTGCCCAGCACCGAATCCGGCAGGCCCAGGCTGATGAAGGCCAGATAAATTAAAACAAGCAGAGCTGACATAGACTATTCAGCGGATATCGATGGACGGCAGGATGGTGACGATGCGCCGCCTGGTACCGCCCAATGCCTTGACCAGGCCCATCTGCGCCTGGCTGCGGCTGTAGATCTGGGTAACGATCTGCTGGGCCTCCCGTTCGCGCAGCAGGTTGGCGGCGGATAAGATCAGCGCGCGGGCTATGCCCTTCCTGCGGTATTCCGCCCGCGTGTACAGCATGACCAGGGCAGCGCTTTGGGGCGAGCCGCCGGTCATGATCATCTCGCTGACAGGCTGGCCGCCGCGGTAAAAGCCCAGCGCCATAAAATAGGGCTGCTGCATCTGCAGGGTTAAAAAGTCGTGATTGATGGGCGTCATGCGGTAAGCGTTGACCCGCTGCAAAAACGCGTGCTGCTCCTGCATGCTGGAAAGCGGCACGGAAGCGAGCTGGCAGCCCATCGGCGTCTGCGGCGGGCTGAGCGGCACGGGCATCACATACTCTTCCTGCGCGTCGGCATTGATAAAGCCGTTGCGGCTGTAGAAGTTGAGCATCTCCCAATCCCCGCTGGCAAGCTCGGTATAGATACGGCCCGGCACGCCGGGGAAACGGGCGCGCATCTGCTCCGCCCGGCCAAGCAAGGCCCCCAGCAAAAGATCCCTGGCCGAAGGCTGCGCCTCGATATACAAATAGATCTCCAGCGGCTTGTCCGGATACATCTCCGTATTCATGGTGGGGATGACAAAGCCCAGACCCATCTGGACATAGCGGTCATTGGCGACAAAAAATACATCCTGAGGCGGGATGCCCTGGTAGGGCGCGGTCGGGTGAGAAAGACGCATATATCTTCACGTACTCCTATTGCAATGGGATGCCGCGGCGGCGGGTTTTCCGGGTATCGATCAGTCGATCAGGCCCCTGCCGGGCGTGATGTCGTTGAGCACGCGCCTGACCTCGGGCAGCGCCTGCATCAGACGGGCGGTGCAGCTTTCCAGCAAGTCCTGGGGAAGGCGGGCGGGCACAGCCTTATAATCGCCGCCGGCGCTGGTGAGCGTGACGGCCCGCAGGGCGACGGTCAGCTCCTCAGGCGCGCCGTGCACCGGCGAGAGGGCGGCAAAGTACTTGTACAGCCGCTTTTGCAGCCCGGCCTTGCGGATCTCATCGCGCAGGATGCCATCCGCCTTGCGCAGGATGGCCAGCCGCTTTCTGGTGGCCTCCCCTTCTACGCGCAGGGCAAGCCCCGTTTGGGGATAAGGCTGAGCCAGGCAAATATCACCGGGCAGGTTGAGGGCTTCGCCCACATAGCGGATCTCCCCCGGGAACAGATCAATCAGGGGCTTGATCACGGGCTTTCCCGAATCCAGCTGCGGCATCGCCTGACCCCCGGTCTCAGGGCTGCCGGCCGTGGCGGGCAGGATGACCGCGTCGTGGGGAATGGCAGCCGCGGTTTCAGAAAGCACCTTCATCCTGAGCGCCGCGATCGCCTCCGCCTTTTCGCGGTTTTTGACAAGGCCTGCGAGAGCCTGGCAGAAGCGCTCCTGCGCGTCGATCACCTGCAGCCTGATGCCCAGGGTGTCGCGGTAATAATAGAGGATGTCTTCGCGCTCGTTTTCGCGCAGCAGGCAGTTGTCAATCAAAAAGCAGGCCAGCCGATCCCCCAGCGCCCGGTGCGCGAGCGCCGCGGTGACGCCGCTTTCCAGGCTGCCCGTGATCTCGCAGATCGCGGTCCCGCCGCCGATCTGACGCTCCAGATCGCTTCTGGCGGCGTTGATAAAGCCGCTTTCGCTGTAGTGCATGGTGCAGGCGCAGACATCTTTGGCAAACTGAAGCAGAATGCTCACACCGTCAGGATCATTGCTTTCGGGCTGAAAGCCCAGGCCGAACAGGGGCAGCGCCGCGTGGGCGAACCCGATCACCTGTTCCTGCGCGTGGGCGATGGGCACAAGCTCGCTGTTAAGTTCAAGCGCGGGCAGGCTGTCAAAATACCGTTCGCTCTGATGAAGGCCCTCGGTTACCGCGGAAGGCGAGAATATGACCGTCACAGCCTCGCGCAGGATACGGCGCTCCAGCAGCTTTCCGCCCAGCAGCAGCGCCATCGCGGGCGCCGCGTCACCCAGAGCCAGCACAGGGATGCCGCTTGCCAGCAGCCGGCCATCCAGCATGCCGGGCAGCTCGCCTGATACGCCGCCGGCCAGCACAAGGCCGCGCGCGTCCTGCGCCATGACCTGCTCATAGGGCGTATCGCCCGGCAGCACCTGGCAAAAGATGCGCTCGGCGCGCAGCTTCATGGCCACGGCCCCGGCGTAGCGCTGGTCAAAATTCAGTATCAGCAGCTTATCCCGCATTCTGTTTCCTTTCGTCCTACGAGTCCGGCTTGTCCGTGACGACCCAGAACTCCGTATGTTCCATCAGCCAATTGTCGGCCCGCTCACCCAGCGCCAGCTGTGTGGCCTGGTTGGCGATGCCGTTGGGGTTGAGCCGGATGGATGCCTGGAAGACCTTCAAAGCGTCTGAGGTTCGCTGGCTGTAGAAGCCCGTGATGTCCTCCTCCGCCAGCAAGCCGATGCGGCTGAGGCGCTGCTGAAGCGCCTTCACTTTCTCGCCGCTGTGCCCCATGCGCATGGAGGTATCGGCCAGATCACGCACCGTGCCGTAGCCGAGAATGCGCCAGTCATCAAGCCCGTAGCGGGCACGGGCGACGGCGGATGGGTTGTTGCCCTCGATGACCTGCACCTGCACCGCCCGGCTGCCATCATGTAATCTGTAGCAGTTTTCCACCATGGCCACATGGGCCGTGTCGCCGGATGAGTCATAGCTTAAAAACATCCAGTCACCCGGCTGGGGGATGTAGCTGTCCCGCGCCATGGCGTCATGGCTGCCCTTGTACCACTGGCTGCCCCAGCCCGGCACAAAGCCTTTTCTGGCGATGTAGCGTCCCTGAGCGATGAACCAGTCCCGCCCTGTGTTGGTGCCCTGGTAATTGGGATAGAGGCTGCCCAGAATCTCTTCCCCGATCTGCTGACCGGCCTGATCGACCGTCCAGCATAAAAATTCGGCGCACCACTGGGTACCGGGGTCGCCTGCCCACTCGCCGTACCTGGTGCTGCCGTCGGAGCCTTCGGCGTAGCCCAGCTCGCCCCGGGCGATATCAAGCACCAGCTGCACCTGCGGCTCTACCGGATAGGCAGGCTCGATCAGCGTCTCCGCCGGCTGTGCCCGCGCGGCGAGAACAAGCGTGAAGCAGGCAGTCAGCAGCGCGCAGATAATAATCGGCCGGAGTTTCCTCACAACAAACCTCCCATAATAAACCGATTTTATTATACCGTTCCCCCCAAGATTTGACAAGGCAAGCCCCGGAGGGCATGGGAGGACGGGAATTCCCGTTCTATCCCCCGATTCCCGCCGCCCGCTTACGCGGGCGCGCCGTCGAAACGCAGCTGCTCCTCCTCCGCCTTCACGATGGCCGAGGCGGCAGACAGTGACCTGATCAATTCATCCACCGGCAGGATGATGATGCTTGCAAAGGGAAGATCCAGCAGCCGCTCCCACTGAAATCTGGCGGCGCGCAGCATCTGCGCCATCCGGCTGCCCGGCGTGCCGCCGGAGATGATCAGCCGGCTGCCTTCCCTCATCAGCGCCTCGCAAAACGACATATGCGTATCCCACAAAAGTTCGGGCAGGGTATCATTGTCAACATGCGCAAGGCCTTCTTCTCTCAGGGCGCCCAGCAGGGCGCGCAGATCGTCAAAAAAGGTCGCGCGCCTGGCTTCCCTCAGATGGGCGGACATAGCGGCGCCTTCCTGCCGGATGCCCAGGCCGATCAGCGCCGCCATGAAATGCTCCTCCCCGTCGCGGAAGGGGCAGCTGAAATAGAGCAGATCATTCAGCGCCGAAAGCGTACTTCCCCGCGGCCTTCCGCGGTAACTGGCGTAATCGGCGCGCGTGCGCATCAGGGCAATGGCCTCCAGCACCTGCAGCTTGCTTTCAAAGTGGTGGTAGAAGCTGCCCTTGGAGCAGCCGACCGCGTCCAGGATGTCCTGCAGGGTCGTCCTCCGGTATCCCTTTTGCGAAATGAGCGCGGAGGCGGCCTTCAGTATCTCTTCCCTGCGCTTATCACCCTTTTGCATCAGCCCGCCCTCCTCATCGATCTCATCCGCCGGCAATTCCGGACGGCATGTTTTTCTCACCGCATATCAACACGGTCATGATCGCTCTTTAATTATACTCGATTACCTGACGGATCACGGGATAATTTGATGTAAATAGTTTTTCCCTCCGGTAGGGCACCCCATCGCGCAGGTAAACGCGGTAGGTATCCACAAGGTAGCCCGTCCTGGGCTTCTTCACTTCCTGCCGGGTTCCGGGGAAGAGGCTCGTGTTCTGCCTGTATTCCGGATCGGCGGGCGGCGGGGTGGAGACGATCAGCTCTGTTTCCAGAATAATGCTCTGGGAGGTATCGGCCCGCAGGCCGTAGAGTTCCACCGTCAGCTTCCTCCCGCGGAAATCCGCCGCGATAAAGACAGGGCTGCCTGTATCGTTTCGGAAGACAAAATCAAGGTTGGGCCAGTTGACCGTCGCGTCCAGGCCCATGTCGACATAGTTGCTGGGCCAGGCATGCGGCTCGCGGGTCACGATGCTCATATCAGCCATCGCGGCCGCGTTGAACAGGGTGCCGGATACCTGACAGACACCCCCGCCGATCTCATCCACCGTCTGTCCGCCCGCGATCGCCGGGGCCATGCGGTAACCGCGCTCCGGCGTACGCTGACCGACTGTTTTATTAAATGAAAAGCTCTCCCCCGGCATGATGGCCAGCCCATGGATGGCCGCCGCGGCCAGCGCGATGTTTTCATTTCGCAGGGCGTCGCTCGTCACCTGTGTCGTGAAGGAAGATATCAGTCTCAGGCTGTTTTGCAGCTCCACCGCCGTGACGGAGGGCATCACAGGCTCAGAATAGAGAATGATATCTCCCTCTGTCTGACCGGCTTTCAGGGCCTTTGACAGCGCGTCGTAGACCGTCTGGGCGCTCAATGACGCCCCCGCCTCGTCACGGGTCACGCTGAAGGAGCGGGTATTAAAATCAAAGCTGGCAAGCTGGGCGTTGACCGGCTCGCGGCTGGCGGCTCTCGCCAGCTGCTCCGACAAGCTCCTCAGCGCCTCTTCCGAGAAAGCTGCCTTGGTTTGAAGGGCCATGCCCGTCTTGGCTATGTGGAGCGTATGCTCCCAGCGGATATCAAAGGGTGTTCTATCCGACCCGATCATCCAGGGAAAGCCCTGCCTGCCCACGGCATAGGCGGCATCCAGCACCTCATCCACGCTTCGCCCATAAGGGATTTCCTTCTCCGTCAGGGTATAGACTGCGCCGTCAACATGCAGGTTCAGCGAGAGCGGACGGCTGCCGCCGCCTGTCCCCTGTATCCTTTGCGCCGCCTGCTGCCGGGTAAGGCCGCCGATGGGCAGGCCGTCCGCCGTAACGCCTTCAAATATGATGTTTTGCTTCATGACCGCCCGGCGGTGCTCAAACTCAGCCGCGGGCAGGGCAGAGCGCACGACAAAAGCGGCCATCCCGAAAATAAACAGCAGGCTTATAAAGAACACCGCGTGATAAGGCCCGAAGCGCCTTGGCGGCGCAAGATCTTCCCCCGCCTCCGGGAAGGGCCGGTAAAACTGATCCTCAGGCGGGGTATAGACAGTCTCAAGCGGCACGTATACATCATCAAAAGATGCCCGCGCATCCTCATAGCGTCTGGCCATAGGCTGCGCCTCATATGCCGGCTCTCGGTGCCGCTCACTTCTCCTTTGTCTGTTCTGGGGCAAGAAAGACCTCCTCCTGTCACAGCCCGATTGTAGCTTTGGCCATTGGGGATGTCAAGAAAGACGGGGAAGCGATGGGGAAGCAATAGGGAAATGCTGGGAGACACCAGCGCCTGTCCTTCCCCCATTGCTTCCCGGCTGCAAAGCAGCCGCTTCCCCATCGCTTTCCCATCCGAGGTCCGTCCTGCCCCACCGCTTCCCTATTGCTTCCCTATTGCTTCCCTATTGCTTCCCCCACTTGCGGTACGGCTTCCCTTGCCGCCATCCTTTATGTTAAAATAAGCATCGCAGAAACAAGCGGGAGGCGTGCGCATGGAAAGCAACTGGCTGACAAAAAACAAAAGAACCCTCGCCCTGGTGATCATCCTGACCCTGGCGGCCTGGATGCTCTACAATGTCAGGCGCGATCTGATGAGCACGCTCAGCCCCTTTATATACGCCGCGGTGTTTGCCTACCTGTTAAACCCTTTGATCAATCTGCTGGAGCGCAGGGGCATCAGGCGCTTCTGGTCGTCGCTGCTCACGGTGCTGATCATATTCCTTGGGCTGATCGCCTTTTTCTCGGTATTCATCCCCACCATGGTATCGGATGTCACAACCGTCATCAGCAGGCTGTCGCTGAACATCGGCACGCTGCGCCGCTTGTTTGACGAGGCGGTGGCTGTGGTCGAAGGCTGGTTTGGCGGCACCTTGGGTGTCGAGGATCGGCTGAGCGATATGCTCAACGCGGGCATCAGCGCCCTCAGCGAGGGACTGACGCGCATTCTGGGTTCGCTCAACAGCCTGATCGACATCTTCCTGATCCCGGTGATCACCTTCTACCTGCTCAAGGACAAGGATCTGCTGCTGCGCGACATTTCCGCCACCCTGCATGAGCCGCAGCGCGGCCGTATCCAGGAAGTGGGCCGCGGGATCAACCGCCTGCTGTCGGGCTATGTGAAGGGCAAGCTGCTGATCAGCTTCTTTATCGGCGTGTTCACAGGCCTGGGCTGCCTGCTGATCGGCCTGCCCAATGTGCTGACCATCGGCATTGTGGCCGGCCTCTTTGATCTGATCCCCTATTTCGGCCCTTATCTGGGCGGCGCGCTGCCCACCCTGATCGCCCTCATCGGGCCCACGCCCATCAAGGCCCTGTGGGTCGTGATTCTGATCGTAATCATCCAGCAGGTCGAATCCAACCTGATCACCCCCCGCGTCCTCTCAGAGCGCGTAGGGCTTCATCCGCTGGTGGTCATGTTCTCGGTGATGTTCTTCGGCTCGTTCATGGGCATCCCCGGCATGATCCTGGGTGTACCCATCATGGCCGTGCTGCTGGCTGTCATCAAGGCCGCCATCAACTGGGACAGGAAGGCAGAAAAGAAAGAAGAACAGCAGGAGCCTGCCGCTGAGCCCGCGCAGGCAAACCCCGGGGAAACCGCATAAAGGCTAAACTGAAAAAGGGCGGGGAAGCAATCAAAGCCTCTCCGCCTTTTCATATCATGACAATATACCTTATACCCCCAGGCTCCTCCTGCTGACAAAGCCCCTGGCGGGCTGGCCGGTGCCTTCAAAGTTTTCGATCTGCACATAGGCCCAGAAATCATTCAGATAGCCCAGCAGAACAAAGGGACTGCCCCCCTCGTAGCGCTTGAGCAACTCGCGGTTGGTGCTGACGATGGGGTCATCCACAAACAGAGAGGCTGAAACGTTATTTCTGGGGATCCAGCTGAGGATGAGCTCCTGCGGATAGATATTGGAAGGGATCGCGCTCATGGAGACGAACCCGATGCGGTAGCCTCCGTTTGACAGGCCATAACCAATCAGGGCCCAGCCGTTCTCCTGCCCGTAGACGCGGATGGTTCCGCCGCCCAGGGTGGCGCGGCCTACGCGGTAATAGCCTTCGCCGGGTCCCGTGTAGACCGGGTAATTGCCCTCATTGGGCTTGGTTTTAACAAAGTCGGGCAGATAACCCGCTATATCACCGCTTGGCGGGGCGGTGGGAACGGGGG
>CAYZRZ010000082.1:0-9859 GCA_964480995.1 uncultured Christensenella sp. | reverse complement strand
GATCTGGACGACCTTGCCCGTCACGGTCTGGCCGTTGCGGATGCGGGTCATGTTGGCGGCTACTTCATCCATAAAGGAGGGAGCATGCTTGGGGGCTTCCTCCGCCTGGGACTGCTTGGCCTGCGCCTTGGGCGCGGCTGCTTCGTCAGCTATGGGAGCGGGGGCCTCTGCCGCCTCGGGAACCGGGGTAACTTCAGGCACTTGCGCCTCGGGTGCAGCGGCAGGTGTTTCCTGCACCTGCTCGGTCTGCGGCTCCATGGTCTGATCCATGCGTTCCATGTCGTTCATACTGTCGATAACCTCCTTAAGTGACCAATCCGGCGTGGACGCTCCGGCAGTCACTCCTATGCGTTGCTGGGGATTTACCTTTAAGTGCGCGGGTAACTCCGCTGCACATTCCACCAAATAAGTGTTTGGGCAATGCTGCCGGCAGGTTTCATAGAGCTTCAGTGTGTTGGCGCTGTTTCTGCCGCCCACGACGACCATATAATCGACGCTGGCCGCAAGCTCCGCCGCCTCTTTCTGGCGCTGCGCGGTCGCGTTGCAGATGGTGTTGTTCACCGTGATCCCCGGGAAACGCTCCCGGATCTTTTCGCTCAGCAGCTCAAAATCCTGGGGCGGGAAGGTGGTCTGCGCCACCAGAAGGGCGCTGTTCGCGTCCTCGGGGAGCTTGTCGATTTCTTCCTCCCGGCTGAGCACATGGACCTTGCCATGGCACCAGCCGGATGTTCCGACTACCTCCGGATGCGCGGGATCGCCGATCAGGATGACCGGGGCGCCGTTTCGGCTGAACTGGCTGACTGCCTTGTGCAAGTGTCTCACAAAGGGGCATGTGCAGTCAACAACCCGAGATGCGCTCTGCCTTGCTTTTTCCTCCAAAGCCGGGGTTACGCCGTGGCTTCGTAAAATCAACAAAGCGCCGCGAGCCTCGTCTGGAGAACTCACAGCTTTTATACCCCGTTTTTCCAGCCGGGAAACAACCGCGGGATTATGGATCAATTCGCCCAAAGTGTAACAGGCAAGCGCCGAATCTCCGGCTTCGCCCGCGGCCTGCATAGTTCGTTCAACAGCTTTTTGAACGCCCATACAGAAACCGGCATGTTTTGCGACGATGATGGGCAAACATTACCTCCAATCCAATGGATATTAATTGTATTCGACGTCTATCCCGGGGTTCCTGCCTGCGGGGAAAGAAATTTATCTGATTTTCTGATTTTTAACGGCCAAGCTCTTTAAAAGCGGTATCGCGGGCTTCCCGCATCACCCGGACAAAGCGCCGGGTCAGTTCGTCCACCGAATCCTTCCCAACACCTTTGTTCAGCAGATCATCATAGGAGATTGGGGGAAAGAAGTAGACATGGGTGCGGCGGAAGAAGCGAACCTTGATATGGATATAAGCGGGAATCACAGGCACTCTATTGCGCAGGGCAATCATGCTCAGCCCGCTTTCAACGCCGGTCATGAAGTCTTCCGGCTTATTGCGCGTTCCCTCAGGAAACAGGCCCAGCACATCGCCGTTTTGGAGCACCGTGTTGCAGGCGCGGATGGCGGCTATATCGGTCGCGTGGCGGGATACGGAAATCATATGCAGCCCTTTGAGGAAAGAGCTGAAAACGCCGCCCGCGTTCAGCTCCGCTTTACCCAGAAAATGGATCTGATAGCGCTTAAGCGCGATGGCCAGTACCAGAGAATCCAAAAGGCTTGTGTGGTTTGCAACCAGCATGTAGGGCGCTGTGGGCTGATTAAGGTTTTCTATATTGTGAAAGCGAAGGGGAAAAAGCAGTGGACTGAGCAAGACCAAAAGGCCTCTGGCAAAAGCGTAAAAGGCTGAGCGGGTCTTTCCTTTTGATGTGTTAGATGTCATATGCCTCTTTGACAATGGCCAGAATGGCCTCGACAGATTCGTTAAAGTTTAGATTGCTGGTGTCCAGCGGCACGGCGTCCTCCGCCTGCCGCAACGGGTCGGCCGCGCGCTCCCTGTCCTGCTTGTCGCGGGCAATGAGCTCGCTGAGCACCTCCTCAAAGCTGACGGATGTGCCTTTGGACCTCAGCTGCTTATGGCGGCGCAGGGCGCGCACCTCGGGGGAGGCGCTTAAGAAGATTTTGGCGCGGGCGTCCGGCAGCACCACAGTCCCTATATCGCGGCCGTCAACGATCATGCTCATACCCCGCGCCAATTCCTGCTGGCGGGTGACCAGATATTTGCGTACAGCGGGATAGCGTGATACGGCGGAGGCCGCGCTGCCTGCTTCCTGAGACCGGATGTCATCATCGACGGGCTTGCCGTTTAGCAGGGTCTGCTGACGGCCTTTGTCAAATCGGATATCCACCTGGGCACAACCCTCTGCCAGCATGGCGCATACCGGCTGCTCTTCCCGGGGATCAATGCCCTGGCTGATGGCGGCCAGGCCGATGGCGCGGTACATCGCGCCTGTATCAAGATGGAGGATATCCAAGCGTCTGGCCACTTCATCTGCCAGGCTGGACTTGCCGGCGCTGACCGGACCGTCCAGCGCGATCAATACAGGTTCTTTCGTCAAGGGAGGCTCCTTATTTTGCCATCGATTGGGTGAGGTCCCATCCCTTCAGGATGCTTTGCTGATGTGATACGGCATAGGGGCCGACTGCCTCCGCGTCCTCCATGGCGCGGGGGAAATGGATGCAGATATGGCCTGTCAGGCCGTTGCTTGAATTATGATCCACCTCATGGCCGTGGCTGTGGGTGGAGGCCATATAGACGCGGCCGTCGGAGAATATGATCCAGACGGGGCGCGGCGTCCAGTTGTTATACCCCAATGCCTTTTCCATGGTTTGGGTATCCTGCTTCGTCGGCGGTTCGCCGTCGGCGTGCTTGCCCAGGCTGAAGACGGTGATATTGTAATGCGCGCCTGTCATGAAGTCGTAGATGATCACGTTGGGCATGCTGCGCAGGCGCGAACGCACCTCGCTTTCCCAGTTGCCATGACGTACTTCAGAGGCGCGGGGGGCGGTGAACGCGGGGAAGGACGGCGTACTTGGCACAGAGGGCTTGGGATCATTGAGGCCCGTGGCGGCGATAGCTTTGGGATCTGACAGTTTGGCCAGCGTCAGCTTGCCGGCAATACCGTCTGACTGCAGCTTGTTTTTGGTTTGAAAGGATTGCAAAGCCAGGAAGGTTCCGGGTCCGAAGATGCCGTCCGCGCCGCCGGTCAGGTATTTCAGCTCGATCAGGCGCTGCTGCATGCTCCGCACACCGCTGCCGCTGTCGCCGATGCGCAGGGAGGCGGTCTGGGCGTCGCTGTCCTCTTCCTTGCTGGGATCCGCGGCAGCGCCCTGATTGGCGTTGGGGCTGGATCCATACAGCACATTATACGTAGCGGAGCCGGCGACGCCGTCCGCTTTCAGGCTGTTTTTCCGCTGGAAAGCGGTGAGAGCCTGCGCGGTTTGGGTGCCGAAGATGCCATCGGCCTTTCCCTTCAGATAGTTGAGAGAAACCAGGCGGGTCTGCAATGTGACGACTTCAGCGCCGACAGAGCCGATGCGCAGCACCTCCTGCAGGGGTCCGGGGCCGGGCAGGCCGGCGCTCGCGCCGGCAGGTATAGCGGTCAGCGAGTAGAGAGCCTGCTGAGTCGCGTAATCGGCGATGCCGTTAACCAGCAGGTTGTTGCGCATCTGAAAAGCTTTCACGGCCGCTTCGGTTTTTGATCCGAAATCTCCGTCGGGGGCGGTCTGGTCATAGCCCAGAGAGACCAGACGGGTTTGCATTTGGGTTACAGCCACGCCTTTCGTGCCTTTTTTGAGGGTGATATAGCTGGGAGGCGTGGTTACTTCGGGACTGCCGGGCTGCGCCGCAGGCTGGGTCACAATGCCCAGCGCGGTGTTGATCGCAAGCAGTGTAAACGCGTCCGCCTTGCCCGTCTGCTTGATGCTGTGGGCTTTTTGGAAAGCCTTGACAGCGTTGCTTGTTTTTAATGTGTATTCGCTGGTGGGCGTGCCGGTATAGTGGCCCAAGTCGATCAGGCCGCGGTTGAGCTGCATCACGGCGTCGCCTACATCGCCCTGCTGCATGGGAAAGCCGGGGATCGGCGGAAGCAGCTTGAGGTAGACAAGCTTGCCGCCGGCATTGCGCGGCCGTTTCTCATAGATCAGCTGCTGGATCTCGGGGGAGGCCACACCGGTTGCCCGCAGGCTGTTCTTCTCTTGGAAGGTCTTCATGGCGGACAGCGTGCCGGCGGCGAATACGCCGTCGATTGTGCTTTTGTAATAGCCAAGCTCAGTCAGGGCCTGCTGCAGCGCGCGCACCTTGTCACCGTTTGAGCCGATGCCCAGGGTCTCATAGTTCTGGCGGGCAAGAGAATCGATTGGCAGGGTCTTGCCGGAGAGGTACTGCTCAGGCACGCTGATATAGTCGCTCATCGCCCAGCCTGTGTATTTGCCGTAGGTCACCTTTAAAAAGTCATCTTTGGTTTCCAGCACGGTGATGGAGGCGCCGGTGGGAATGGTCAGAATACGGGTGGTGCCGGTGCCGGCGCCCTTGCGCAGATTCACCGACGCGGTGGCGATGGTTTGATAGGGATAGGTGGCTTCGCCCAGGCTTTCCCGGAAGGGAGGCATCTGGGTGGGTTCAGGAAAGGCGGGGGGAGGTGTCGCGGGAACGGATGAGGCGCCCGCCAAGGCCTGCATGGTATCATTGCCGGCCTTTCCGTCCACCTTCAGCTTGGCGGCGCGCTGGAAAGCACGAACCGCTTCCTCGGTGCCATTGCCAAAGATACCGTCAACGGTACCCTTGTAATACCCCTTATCCTTCAGCTTTTGCTGGAGATCCCAGATGAGATCGCCGCGGTCGCCGGGACGCAGGATCTGGCCCGCTATGGCGGGCAGGGTACGCACATCGGTGGCCTTGCCCGCGGCGTTGAGCGGAGTGCCTTCAAACAGCCTTTCCTGGCTGACCGCGTCCGCGATGCCGTTGACAGGCAGCTTGTTTTTTTCCTGATAGGCGCTCACGGAGCTTTCGGTTGCTTTGCCGTATTTTCCGTCAATTGTTTCTTTGTGGAAGTTCAGCTCCTGCAGGCCCTGCTGCAGGGCGCGAACAGCCGGGCCCTCGCTGCCCAGTCTCAGGGCGGGGTATTTATGGCTTTGGGCTTGCGTGGCGGCAAGCGGGGCTGCTGCAGGCGAGGCGGCCGGGGTCAGCGAGACGGCGCGCTGGAGGATATATCCCATGATTCCTTCATACTGGGCAATATAAAAACTGCCGTCAATGCCTGACACGATGACGGAAGCGCCTGCCGGGACTGTAGCCAGGCCTGTGGATGATGCTGAAGAACTTTCGCGCAGAAGCTGATTCTCAGTCATATAGCCGGTGAAGGGGAAGGCTGCCGCGGCAGTTCCCGGCATCGCCCCCAGCAAGAGCGCGGCGCACAGGATCCACGCGGCCAAACGCCTTGAATTTGTCTTTATCATTCAAAAACCTCCACCTTGTTCATTTATATAGGTCATTCTATGCGCAAATGGGGGAAATGTCAAGAAAATCAATACAATTCGTAACAAATTAGTAAGGTGTTTTGTAACAATTACAGCTGTACGGTATCCCGCGTGACGCGGATCAGGCAGGGGCGGTCCTTGATCTCATCGCCGAACGCGTCGCGTCCGCGCTCATCCAGCCCTCTGTAGATCAAGACCGTATGCTTGCCCTCGTAAGCGATATCAAACGTACCTGTCTGCAGCACAGGGTGATCATTGCGATGCCGGAATGTCTCTTTAACAAAAGCAGTCAGCTCCCGGTCTTCCCGGCCCCAGGGAAAAGGACCGCGGTTATATGGATCATTGGCTCCCTCCATGCCGGCCTCGTCGCCGTAATACAGCGAAGGCATGCCGGGCAGGGCGGCGACCAGCCGCAGCATGTTCTTGAACCGCTCCGTTGCCAGCGTTTTCAGGTCGGGGGCAAGGACCTGCTTTCCCCGCTCCTGGGGAAGCATACTTGCGTATTCCTGTTTTGACAGCAGGTTCAGGATGCGTACCCGGTCGTGGCTGCCCATCAGGTTCATCAGCGAGTAAAAGAAGGGCTTGGGGTAGTTTTCCTGAAGGCTGCGGATCAATCGCACCAGCTGTTCGGCGTCGCACTCATGCGTAAAAAAGCGGATCATGGCATCTCGCAGCGGATAATTCATCACAGAATCAAGCGTGTCGCCCAGGCAATAGCTGCGCATGCGTCCGTAAGCCATCTTGTTGCTGGCATCCTCCCATACCTCGCCCAGAAGGGCGGCGTCGGGGTTCTGGGCCCTGGCTGACTTGCGCATTTCTCTCAGAAAGCTCATCGGCAGCTCATCGGCCACATCCAGCCGCCAGCCGCAGGCCCCCTTGCCGATCCAGTTTCTCACGACGCCCCGTTCCCCCAGTATAAACTCGCGGTAGCTCGGGACGTCCTTGTTCACCTCCGGCAGGGTGTCAATGTTCCACCAGCAGGCATATTTATCCGGATACTCAGTAAAGCGATACCAGGGGTAGTAAGGGCTGTGCTTGCTCTGGTAAGCCCCCTTGCCGGGGTAGCGACCGTAGCGGTTGAAATAGATGCTGTCGTCGCCCGTATGGCTGAATACACCGTCGAGCATCACGCGGATCCCCATGTCTCCCGCTTCTTTGCACAAACGTTTGAAATCGTCTTCCGTCCCGAGGATCGGGTCGATGGATTTATAGTCCCCGGTGTCGTAGCGGTGATTGTGCCTGGCTTTGAAGATAGGGTTAAGGTAGAGGATGGAGACACCCAGATCCTTCAGGTAGGGCAGCTTCAGGCGGATGCCTTCCAGGTTGCCGCCAAAGAAATCGCGCGCCGGGTTGCTGCCGTGCTTGCCGTCCCCATACGGGAAGGGCAGGGCATACCAGTCCTTTTGCACAACCACATCATCCCGGTCGGTCTCGGGCAGCCTGGACCTGTGAAAGCGGTCGGGAAAAATCTGGTACATGATGCCGCGGCGGAGGTACCCGGGCGTGTCATAGCCAGGCGCGTGCACGGTGATCTGATAGGAGGGCGGCAGGTTCAGGTAGACGGTGCCTTCCCCGCCCAGGCGGTCACTCGCGTTGCCGTAGAACATGCGCCGGCCGCGCTCGTCATCCGCGTAAAAATCGTACCAGAGCAATTGTGGCTCGCTGCCTGTGACTATAAAGGCCTCCCAGCGGCCAAGGCCGCAGGGCTGCATGGGATAGAAGTGTTCGTCGCCATTCCAGGTGCGCAGGATGACCCTCTGGGGTTTGCCTGACACGGTGAGTGCCAGGCGGATACGCGTGTCGCAGGGCACCGCGCCAAGCGGGTGCCGGTAGGCCGGGTCCTGAGAGTTGTGATATAGTTCCATCAAATCCTCGGTTAGTTCAGAATATGCAAGATCTTGCGGAGCAGCAGGCTCAGCGCGTAGAAACCGGCGGCGCACAGCACCACGGCGGCTCCGACGCTGGAACCCAGCGTATAGGAAAATACCAGGCCGAGCACGCCGGACAGCAGGCTGATCAATACGCTGAACAAAGCATGCTGAGGCGCTGAACGCGCCAGGTTGCGCCCGGCGGCGGCCGGCAGGATCAGCAGGGCGTTGATCAGCAGCACGCCTACCCAGCGGATGGACAGCATGACGGCGATCGCGACCAGGCAGACAAACAGATCCTCAGCCCAGCGGGTCCTGATGCCGCGGCTTTGCGCCAGCTGCGGATTGACCGCCGTCAGCAGAAGCGGGTTATACAGCATCGCCCAGGCTGTCAGCCCAAGAAGAAGTGAAATAAGAAGCCAGGCGATATCTCCTTGGCCGATGGCGAGCACATCGCCTACCAGCAGGGAAGAATACTTGGAGAAGTTGCTGTTCTGGCTCAATAAAACCAGCCCCAGCGCGATGCCTGTGGAGGAAAACACGCTGATATTGGTATCGGCGGAAGCGCCGCCTGTTCGGTTGATGCGGCTGATCAGCAGCGCCCACAGGAGCCCGAAGGCGATCAGAATGACCGTCAGGCTGCTGATGCCCAGGATCATCCCGATGCCGGCTCCGGCCAGGGCGCTGTGCCCCAGAGCGTCCGAAAAGAAAGCCATCCTGCGGTTCACCGCCATGGTACCCAGCAGCGCCAGCAGGGGGGTGAGGAGCAGCAGCGCCAGCAGCGCGTTTTTCATAAACTGGAGGCTGAACATCTCAAAGGGCAGGATTTTATCCATGACCGCGTAAACTGTCTGCATCAATGCGCCCTCCCCATGCCGTGGGTATGCGGGAAAGCCGCGGCGTAGGCTTCTGACGAGAAAACCTCATCGGGCGTGCCGACGGACAAGGTGGTCTTATCGATGAGGGCCACCATATCCGCGTATTCCCGCACCAGCGTCCAGTCGTGGGAAACCATTAAAATCGCCATGTGCTTTTGGGCGCGCAGGGCATTGACCGTATCCAAAAACAGGGCTTGTCCGTTGTGATCGACACCCGAAACCGGCTCGTCCAGCAGCAAAAGGTCAGGCGCCGGGGTCAAGGCAAGCGCCAGCAGCACGCGCTGCAATTCGCCGCCGGACAGCGCGCCAAGACGCTTATCGATCAGGCTTTGCGCCTGCGCCAGTTCCAGAGCCGCTGTTGCCCGGTCCCGTGTTTTCTTGCTGACGCCCGTCCATACGGGGCGCTTGGCGATCGAGGAGGCCAGCAGATCGCGCACCGTCAGGGGCATCTGCCGGTCAAACAAGAGCTGCTGGGGCACATACCCTACCCGCATGGAGGGAAAGGGTTTGCTTTGCCTGTCTAGGTGGGATATGGTCCCCTCGTGGGGGACCTGGCCCAGTACCGCGCGCAGCAGCGTGGTCTTGCCGCCGCCGTTGGGCCCGATCAGCACGGTCAGCTGCCCGCAATGGACATGCAGGTTCACGTCACTCAAAAGTGTCTCGTTGTCAAGCCTGACGCTGACATGATCCAGTTCGATGCGGCACAGGCCGCAATGGGGAATTTCAAGCGTTTGTGTTTGCAATTCAGGCTCCCTTCACATAAAGGCAGACATCACGAAGGGCGCAGGTACCGCACAGAGGTCTTTGCGCCTTGCACACGCGCCGGCCGTGATAGATCAGCCAGTGGTGAGCGCGGATCCAGTCCTCCCTGGGGATATTTTGCATCAATTGACGTTCTGTTTTCTCGATGCTGTTAGCGCTGGCCAGCCCAAGGCGGTTGCTGACGCGAAAGACGTGGGTGTCCACAGCCATCGCCGGGATATAGAAGGCATTGGCCAGCACCACGTTGGCTGTCTTTCGGCCCACGCCGGGCAGGGTTATCAGCCGGTCCAAATCCCCCGGCACTTCTCCGCCGTACTCTGCCATGATCTTTCTGGCGGCCATGACGATGTTGGCGGCCTTGGAGGCAAAGCCGCAGCTTTTTACATAGGGAAAAAGAATCTCCGGGGTTGTCTGCGCCATGCTCTTGACAGTCGGAAAGTCGCGGAACACGGCAGGCGTCACTTTGTTGACCTGCTTGTCGGTGCTTTGCGCCGACAGCATGGTGGCTACAAGCGTCTCATAGGGGTTGGTGAAGTGCAGTTCCGGTACCGCGTCCGGATACAGGCTTTCCAGTGTTTTGAGAATATAGGGAATCCGGGGATTAAATTCACTCATTGGATCAGTCTTTCAAAATTTTTCCTGTATTGACACAGCTTGGTGACAATGATGACCTCGATCGGGAAGAACAGAGCGTTTTTAAGCGCCCGCAGCGGCAGCAAGGCAAAGAAGCCTTTTCCTGTGATCGGGACGATCAACAGGGTGTTGAACACCAGGTTGATCCCGATGGTGATTACCAGCTGCCCCAGCGCGACGCGCTGCTTGGATACCTGGGGGGCATGGAGGGCCAGGCCGTATACCAGGCCCTGCAGCGCTGCCGACAGGGTAAAGCCC
>CAYZRZ010000081.1:0-10115 GCA_964480995.1 uncultured Christensenella sp. | reverse complement strand
CGCTTGTTTACTGTGTGCTCATTTAATAGTCGACACTTCGAGTTTTCACGCTAATGATGATGTAATGAGTATATCATACGCCGTAAGAAAGGTACTTTCATTATTCATTGCATGGTTCGAGCAAAGCAAATCCGTTGAGGAATCGTTCAAGTATATCCGGCAGGCTATAAGCAATGCTGGTGTTATTGTAATGATGAATGGCATTGTTGGCTCTAACACTCATAGAGCATTGAGGGTTGATGAGTTTCGTGCCTTTACACTCATTGATGAATATGCGCCTTTGATTTTCATTAATTCAGCTGATGCAAAAGCTGCTATGCTTTTTTCTCTCTTACATGAGTTTGTACATATTGGACTTGGAACAAGCAGCCTATTTAACGCTGGAATCAACGACGAAAACTATATTAATCCTCATGAAGTTGTTTGTAATGCAGTAGCTGCTGAAATACTAGTCCCTATCGAAATGTTTGTAAAATTATGGAAAAAAACTTATAAAACTCATGAGATAGAAGAGAATATACGAAGTGTTGCAGGGTATTTTAAGTGTAGTCAATCGGTGATCGCAAGAAGAGCGCTTGATAGCGGTTTTATTACAAAAGATATCTATTATCGTTTTATATCTCAAGCAGTTATAAGCAGAAAACCTGTTAGTAGCGGTGGTGACTACTATAAGACTCAGTCGACTAGGATTGATAAAAAATTCTTGATCTCTTTAAATACTAGCATACAAGAGGGAAAGACTTTACATACTGAAGCCTTCCGTTTGACGAATACCAATAGAACCACGTTTGACGGGGTGGTTCGCGAAGTTCAAGGTGAAAGGAAGTGAGTAATGAATTATTTTTGGTTGATACCAATACATTTATAACACCATATAAGACATTTTATCCATTCGATTTTGCACCTTCGTTCTGGGATTTTTTGAGAGATAACATTGAGAGCGGAAACATAGCTGTTTTGCAGAAAGTATTTGATGAAGTTATCAAAGGAAATGATAGTTTGAGTGAGTGGCTAAGGGATTTGTCGTTTGCTAAAATTGATCATAGAACACCTGATGTGCTTAATGCTTACGGAGAAGTCTTGCATCATATTCAATGCGGAGTATCCCCATCTGGGTTAAAATTATACAGTGAAAAAGCCTTGCAAGAATGGGCTGACAATTCTCGAGCTGATGCTTGGCTTGTTGCCGCGGCAATGGCTAAAGGCTATACGCTTGTATCTTTTGAGATTTTTAATAGCGGACTTGGGACTAATGTGTGCAATCATCCAAAGATTCCTGATGTAGCTGATCAATTCAACGTTAATTGCAGTAATTTATATCATATGATGAGAGCTTTGGGGTTCTTGTTTAAGTGATATCTGCATTATGTACGGAATGAGATAAAGAACCGGAGTGGATTCAATATCAAGTGTATAGAGCTGCAAAAACTGACTATTGCAAACTGATGGACTCTCTGTGGTCATCACGGTGCCTATTTTGGTGATGTCCGTCTTTTTGCAAAAATACATCGTCGGGGGCTTGACCGCGGGCGCGGTCAAAGGCTAACCTGTCAATGGAAAGCGAGGCATAATTAATGAAAGCGTTGGTACTGACAGGGCTCAGGGAATTCTCCTATCAGGATGTCGAAACGCCGGTCCCCGGGCCCGGCGAGGCGCGGGTGCAGATCCGCGTATGCGCCGTCTGCGGCAGCGATGTGCATGGCATTGACGGGTCAACAGGCCGCAGAAGGCCGCCGGTGATCATGGGGCATGAGGCCTCGGGCGTGATAGACATGGTCGGCGAGGGGGTCAAAGGATGGAAGCCGGGAGATCGCGTCACCTTTGATTCCACCATATACTGCGGCGTTTGCGATATGTGCCGGGCGGGCCATGTGAACCTCTGCGCCGATCGACGTGTGCTGGGCGTATCCTGCGCTGAGTACAGGCAGGACGGCGCTTTCGCCGAATATGTCTGCGTGCCTGAGCGCATATTGTACCGGCTGCCCGACGCGGTCAGTTTTTTGCAGGCTTCGATGGTGGAGCCATTGTCCATCGCCTGCCATGCCGCCCTGCAGGCACCCCTCAAGTCAGGCTGCGACGCGCTGGTTGCCGGCGTGGGCACGATCGGCATGCTGACTGTTCAGGTGCTCAAAAGCATGGGCGCGGGCCGCGTGATCGCCGCCGATATCGATAAAGCCCGCCTGGAGATGGCGCTGCGCTGCGGCGCGGATGAGGCTATCAACAGCGCAAAGCCCGATGCCCTGCGGCAAATCATGGACATGACCGGCGGAAAGGGTGTGGACCTTGCCTTTGACGCAACGGGGATATCCGCCACGGTCAATCTCTGCGCCAGGGCGGGCGCTCTGAATGCCCACATCGTGCTGATCGGCAATGTCGCGCCGGAGGTCGGATTTCCCTTGCAAATTGCCGTCACCCGGCAGCAGACCTACCACGGCAGCTGCGCCTCGGCCGGCGAGTATCCAAGGTGTCTTGAATTGATCGCCTCCGGGGCTATTGACGCGGCAGCCCTGGTGAGCAGGGTGGTGCCGCTGAGCGAGGGGGCAGAGTGGATCAACAGGGTCTATGACCGGGAACCGGGGCTTTATAAGATCGCCCTGGAGGTGTCGCGGTGAGCAATGCGCTGAAGACAGCCGTTATCGGCTGCGGCAAGGTGGGTCATTTTCACGCGAGGGCCTGGCGGCAGGTTGAGGGCTGCGAGATGGTCGCCTGCTGGAACCGCGCGCTGCCCCGCGCCGAACAGTTTGCCGGGGGCTACGGCATCCGCCCCTATGATGACCTGGAACGCATGGTGCGGGAATGCGGCGTGCAGGCCGCCTCTATCTGTACACCGCACATGAACCACGCTGGCCTGGCCTCGGCGCTGGCCAAATTGGGCGTCCACATCATCGTGGAAAAACCGCTGGCCGTGTCGCTCGAAGATTGCGACGCCATCATCGCGGCTGTAAAGGAAGCGGGCGTCACGGGCGCGACGGTCAGCCAGCGCAGGTTTTTTGAGCCTGCGGTCCGTGTCAAGCGGGCGATCGATGAGGGGAAGATCGGAAAGCCCATTCTGGGCACCGTCAACATGCTGGGCTGGCGAAGCATGGACTATTACCGGTCCGATCCCTGGCGCGGCAGCTGGGCGATGGAGGGCGGCGGCGTGCTGGTCAACCAGGCGGTGCATCAGCTGGATCTGCTGCTGTGGTATATGGGGGAGGTCGACAGCCTCTTTGGCATCTGGGATACCCTCAGCCACCCGGAGCTGGAGGTAGACGATACCGCGGCGGCGGTCATCCGCTTCAAGTCGGGGGCCATCGGCAGCATCTGCGTATCCAACTGCCAGAACCCCGCGCTTTTCGGCAACGTGCGGGTGCATGGCTACAACGGAGCCTCCGTCGGCGTGCAGACGGACGGCGGGGCGATGTTCATCGCGGGGGTATCGGGTGCCGGCGAGCCGCCCGTCAACGACCTGTGGACGGTGCCGGGAGAGGAAGATCTTTTGCCCCGGTTCCGGGAAGAGGACAGACAGGCCTTCCTGGCGGCGGACGATGTGCACTATTTCAAGCTGCAGCTGGAAGATTTCGCCCGCGCGATCAGGGAAGGCCGCGCGCCCCTTGTGACGCTTGAAGACGGCCGCCGGGCGGTCGAATTGTTCCAGGGCATTTACAGATCGCACAAAGAGGGAAGGAAAATCAGCTTCCCGTTTCAATGAAAGGACATCATCATGAAAGAAATGAGGAGAGGCTTATGCCGCTTGATATCAAAGGGTTTTCGGTCAAGGGGGAGGAGAAGGTCCATCTGAAGGATTTCCCCACCCAGGGCGGGGATGATCTCAATAAGAAAAAGGCCATCAATGAAAAGATGCCGGATAATATCCGCAAGATCGCGGCCTTGCAGGAGAAGCTGTACGCCCAGAACAGGCATGGTCTGCTGATCGTTCTGCAGGCGATGGACGCGGCGGGCAAGGATGGCACCATCAAGCATGTCATGAGCGGCCTGAACCCCCAGGGCACACAGGTGACGAGTTTCAAGGTACCGTCCAGCGAGGAGATGGACCATGATTATCTCTGGCGCATCAGCAAGGCGCTGCCCCGGCGCGGGGAGATCGGCATCTTCAACCGTTCCCATTATGAGGATGTGATCGTGGCGCGCGTGCACGACCTGGTCAGCGGGTCGCAGCTGCCCCAGGAACTGGTCACGCCTGAGATCTGGGAAAAGCGTTACCGCCAGATCAGGGATTTTGAACGGTATCTGGGCGAAAACGGCATCAAGGTGGTCAAGATATTTTTGCATGTATCCAAAGAAGAGCAGCGGGAGCGGTTGCTTGAGCGCATCAATCAGCCGGATAAAAACTGGAAATTCAATTCCGGCGATATCGATGAGCGCCGCTACTGGGAACAGTACCGCGAAGCCTATGAGCACCTGCTGAACCACACCTCCACGCCTGAAGCGCCCTGGTATGTGGTGCCGGCGGATAGAAAGTGGTTTGCCCGCTACCTGGTCAGCGAGATCGTGCTGGACGCGCTCCGGGGGATCGACCCGCAGTTTCCCGAGCTTTCCGATCAGGAAAAGGCCATGCTGGCGGAGTGCAGGGAAATATTGGAAGCTGACGGGAAAGAAGCGGAAAAAGAATAAAGAGATAGACGTAAAAAGGCAACGAATGGACCGAATCGCTGCCTTTTCAAGTTTTTGCCGCCTTGAAGGATGGATAAGCAGCATAATGCTGATGCCGATTTTACGCGCGGCTGCTGTCGGCCTTGGCCTTTCTCAGTTCCTGCAGGAATACCTCTACCGGTTGCGCGCCGGACACCTGCCGGCGGCCGTTGATGATAAAGTGAGGGACGCCCTGAATGCCCAGCTTAGCGGCCTCCTCCTGATCCCGGCGGACCTCGCCCGCATAGCGGTCACTTGCCAGAATACTGAGGGCTGCCTCTTCATCCAGGCCGATTTCCCCGGCCAAACGGGCCAGGATGGCGCGGTCCGCGATGTTCAGGGAGTCTGTAAAATAGGCCTTCATGATCCGCTCTTCCATCTCAGCCTGTTTTCCCTGCTCCCCGGCCCAGTGGCACAGGCGGTGCGCGTCCAGCGTGCGGGCGGGGATGGCGCTGTCCATGTGATAATCCAGGCCGTCGTCTTTGGCCTGGCGCGCGAGGCTCAGGTTCATGCGGCGTGCCTGGTCGTAGCTCAGGCCATACTTTTCGGCCAGAGAAGCATGCAGATCCCGGCCCTCGTAGCTCTCGCCGCCGGGGTCCAGCTGAAAGCTGCGGAAGCGCAGGCTGACCTCATCCGCCCCATCAAAGAGGGACAGGGCCTTTTCAAGGCGGCGCTTGCCGATGTAGCAGAAGGGACACACCATGTCCGACCAGATATCGATGACCATCATATACAAAACTTCCTTTCGCGGCTGGCAGTTCCATTCATCGTCCGCTGCTTCTATTTTACCCGTCTGATCCAAAAAGCAACCAGCCGCCGGGGCGGTTTGCGCAGATTGCGGTCGCTGCAGCCCGGCTGATTGACTTGTTTTCTCCCTTCATGATACATTCATATCCGCAGGCGCTGTTTTATTTGCCGCGAATTGCGTTGATGGGGCGCGTTGCCGCAGTGAATTATTTGGAGAAAAGAATGAAGGTCATTATTATTGGAGATGGCAAGCTGGGCTTCAACCTGGCTGAAAACCTTTCCCGAGAAGATAATGATGTGACGATTATCGATAAGAACCCGGAGGCGCTGCGCAAGGCGGATGGCCGTCTGGACGTCATGTGTATCAAGGGCAACGGCTTGAGTACAAGCGTCCTGCTGGAGGCAGGGGTGCAGGAGGCGGATATTCTGATCGCCGCGACCAACAGCGATGAGATGAATATGATCTGCTGCCTGACAGCGAAAAAGCTGGGGGCTAAGCATACCATCGCCCGTATCCGTGACCCGGAGTATGCCGACGAGCTCTCCCGGCTGAAAATGGACCTTGACCTTGATACGGTCATCAACCCCGAGCAGGCTGTCGCGGGGGAGATCGCCAGGCTGCTTGAGTTTCCTTCCGCCGCCAATATTGAGGTGTTTGCCGAAGGCCGAGTGGTGATGATGGAAATGAAGGTGACCCGCGATATGCCCATCGCGGGCATGAGCCTTAAGGAGATGACCGGGCGCGGATCGCTGCCCATCCTGATCGGCGGCGTGCTGCGCGGTGAAACGGTGATCATCCCCCGGGGCGATTTTGTGATGCGCGAGGGCGATCTCCTCTATATTGTCGGCCGCCCCTCCAAGGTGATCCGGTTTTTCAGGCGTTCGGGCGTGCATGCGCAGAAGATCAAAAACGTGATGGTGATGGGCGGCGGCCGCATCGCCTACTATCTGGCCAAATTCCTCGAGGAGATGGAGGTCGGCGTCAAGATCATCGAGATCGATGAGCATCGCTGCATCGAGCTGACGGAGCTGCTGCCGGATGCCCTGATCATTCACGGGGACGCGTCGGAGGAGAGCGTGCTGCACTCCGAAAACCTGGAAAACATGAGCGCCTTTATATCGGTGACGGGCAGGGATGAGGAATACCTGATCGCCTATGATACCATCCTGTTTGATTTGAACGAGATGGTTTCTTCGGAGGAATAGACTGTGAACTACAGGATGATCGGCAGAAGCGTCGGCAACCTGCTGCTGGTGGAAGCCGCCTGCATGCTGCCCTCCCTGCTCATTTCCATGATCTACCCGGAGTCTGACGAAGCATTTGAAAAATGCGGAATGCGTAATGCGAAATGGCGGGGAGCGGCACCGGCCGGGAAAGCGCGTGAGACGCGTCAAGGAGATATGATGGAAGTTAAGGTCATTTTCCACGGAAATTGATCGGCAGGCTGTATAAAAAATGCTTGCGCCATCCTTGACATCCTGTTATACTGCATTTCACGGCTCATGGTCGCGCGCCATGAATCCGAAATGCAGCGCAAAAGAGGTGATTTACTGATGAAGAAGGACATCCATCCCAAGTACGGCAAGGCGGTCGTCCGCTGCGTATGCGGGGAAACCTTCGAAACCGGCTCCATTAAGAAGGAGATGCGGGTCGATATCTGCTCCAAGTGCCATCCCTTCTATACCGGCAAGCAGAAGCTGGTGGATACAGGTGGCCGCGTAGACCGCTTCAAGAAGCGCTACGGCATTTGATCGAAAACGTACCTTACGGGCAGACAGCGCGGCAGCAGCAGCGGGGTCTGCCCTTCGTTATATGATGTTTGAAGGAGGATCAAGGCCCACATGTCAATCAATGAAAACCAATCGGCTAAAAAGCCCGATATCGGCGGGCAGGCAGTGCTGGACGGGGTGATGATGAAGGCGCCCGATCACATCGCGGTCGCGGTCAGAAAGCCTGACGGCGATATCGTGATCAAGCGGGATGCCTATGTATCGCCAGCCAAAAAGCATAAATGGATGGGCTTGCCCATGATCCGGGGCGCTGTCAACATGGTGATGATGATGCGCCTGGGCATGGAGGTGCTCTCTTCCTCCGGACAGATGAGCGGCATGCTGGACGAGGAACCCTCGCGCTTTGAAAAATGGCTGGCGAAGAAGCTGGGCAAAGGTGTGGATAAGGTGATCATGGGCGTAGCGATGGTGCTTGCCCTGGCGCTGTCGGCCGGCCTGTTCGTACTGCTGCCCAACATCCCCGCTAAAGCGCTGCGGGGCGCCGGCTGGTCGCTGCTTTCGGTCAACCTGATCAGCGGGCTGATCCGCATCGTGCTGCTGGTCGGCTATCTGATCTTCTGCGGGATGATCCCGGAGATGAAAAAGACATTCCAGTACCACGGCGCGGAACACAAGACCGTCTACGCCCATGAGGCGGAGGTGGAATTGACGCCCGAAAACGCGCAGAAGTTTTCCTGCCTGCACCCCCGCTGCGGCACCAGCTTCCTCTTGATTACCTTTGTGTTTTCCATTTTGTTTTTCTCCGTCATGGATGAGCTGGCGCTCGGCCTGCTTGGGCTGGACCTGGGCGGGGCTTATTTCCTGCGCATTCTCTCCCGCCTGCTGCTGCTGCCTCTGGTGGCCGGCATCAGCTATGAGATACTCAAGGGCCTGGCTCACGCGCAGAGCCCCTTCGCCCGCGCGCTTCGCTGGCCGGGCATGCAGCTGCAGCGGCTGACCACGCGCGAGCCCAGCCTGGAGATGCTGGAAGTGGCCATCGCCTCCATGAACGCGGCGCTGGACGGCTTGCCCCAGGGCGAGCGCACCGGAGAAGGCTATGCCCTGATCAAGAAGGCGAAGCCAGCCCTGCAGTGACGGCGAGAGAATGCCTGCGTCAGGCCCGCCTGCGGCTGGAGGAAGCCCATGTGCCGGACGCGGAGATCGACGCCGCCTGGCTGCTTGGCAGCGTGCTGGGGACGGGCAGGCTGCAGACGCTGGCGCTGGGCGGCCTGCCCCTGACCGCGCGGCAGGAGGAAGCCTTTGAAGCCCTGCTTACCCGCCGCCTGACCCGCGAGCCGCTGCAGTACATCCTGGGTGAAACGGATTTTATGGGCCGCCGTTTTCTGGCGCGTCCGGGCGCGCTGATCCCCCGCAACGATACGGAGCTGCTGGCAGGGCTGGCGCTTTCGCGCCTGCGCCCCGGCGGGCGGGCGCTGGACCTGTGTACAGGCTCGGGCATATTGGCGGTGACGCTGGCGCTGTCCGTTCCGGGCGCTCAGGTGGACGCGGCGGATCTGTCGCCCCGGGCATTGGCCCTGGCCCGCGATAACGCCGCGCTGCACGGCGCGAATGTAAATTTTCTCCAGGGCGACCTGTTTTCTCCCTGTACCGGGACATGCTATGATATGATCTGTTGCAACCCCCCCTATATCAAAAGCGGGGATCTTCCCCTTTTGCAGGAGGAAGTGCGCTTCGAGCCGGATATGGCGCTGGATGGCGGGGAAGACGGGCTTGACTTTTACCGCCGTTTGGCTAAAGAGGCTCCTTTGTACCTGGTCCCTGGAGGCCATATGTTGCTTGAAACAGGCGATGGGCAGGCAGAGGATGTGGCTGCCCTGCTGACAGACAGCTTTGAAGATATCCGCGTATATGATGACATGGCAGGGCTGCCCCGCGCTGTGGCGGCCCGAAGAAAGGAAGCACATGCCCTCGCTTGACGATCAGCTTGCCTGGATGGATGCCCGATATGAGGAACTGGGCGTTGCCTGCTCACAAAACGAGGTGATCGCCGATCTGCCGCGCTGGCAGCAGCTGATGAGGGAGCGCGCAGGGCTTGAAGAGGCGGTGCAGGACTGGCGCGGCTATCTGAAGCTTCGGGAGGAGATCGCCTCCACCGAGGAACTGGCGGACAGCCCTGATTTCGCTGATATGGCGGAGGAAGAGCTGCCCCAGCTGAAGGAACGGGAGCGAAAGCTTCGCGATCGGCTCAAGCTGTATCTGATCCCCAGGGATCCTGATGACGACCGCAACGTGGTCATGGAGATCCGCGCGGGTGCCGGCGGGGAGGAAGCCGGGCTGTTTGGGGCCCTGCTGCTGAGGATGTACACGCGCTATGCCGAGCGCCGGGGTTTTCAGGTGAGCTATATGAGCCTTAATGAGACGGAACTGGGGGGCATGAAGGAAGCTGTATTTTCCTTCACAGGGGGCGGCGCTTTCGCCCGCATGAAGTTTGAAAGCGGTGTCCACCGCATCCAGCGTGTACCCAGCACCGAATCGCAGGGCCGCATCCACACCAGCACCGCGACCGTGGCCGTCCTGCCGGAGGCGGACGAGGTGGATGTGGACATCAACCCGAATGACCTGCGCATCGATACCTACCGCGCCAGCGGACACGGCGGCCAGTATATCAATAAAACCGATTCTGCCGTGCGCATCACCCATATGCCAAGCGGCCTTGTAGTTACCTGCCAGGATGAAAAGAGCCAGCTGAAGAACAAGGAAAAAGCCATGAAGGTGCTGCGCAGCCGCCTGTATGAACAGATCAAGGCCCAGCAGCACGCCGTCTACGCGGAGAACCGTCGCGGGCAGATCGGCACAGGCGACCGGAGCGAGCGCATACGCACCTACAACTTTCCCCAGGGGCGCGTGACCGATCACCGCATCGGGCTGACGCTGTACCGCATTAATGAGATCATGGATGGCGACTTGGATGAGATCATCGACGCGCTGACCGTCCAGTCGCAAAG
>CAYZRZ010000080.1:0-10179 GCA_964480995.1 uncultured Christensenella sp. | reverse complement strand
GCCGATCTCAAGCAGCATACGCCTGCTCAGCAGAGAACCGGCCAGCAGCCCCTGCGTGAATTGTACCATATTTTGCGCCGTTGAGAAAATCCCGGCATGGCCGCACAGCCCCCTGCCGCCGGTTATGAGCAGGCGGGCCTTGGGGTCATGCGGCAGACCGGGAACCGCCTGCGTGCTGATGAGGTATTGGCCGCCAGCCACGCGGTGCTCATAATTATAGTTGAGACAATCAGGCACGCGCTGCGGCGGCACACGGGCAAAGGTATCCCGCATCCCAAGAGGCGAAAAAACATGATGCTCCAGATACTCTTCAAATGAAAGCCCGCTGACGCTTTCCACCAGGTACTTGCACAGCAGCGCGTTCATATCGGAATAGAGCCTGTCCGGCTCAGGGCCGTCAAAGCGGCGGCAGTCAAATATCAACGCCTCGGCCTCCTCCGCGTCCGCCTGAGCGTCTACGCGCTCCCTGGTACGCAGCACGGCCTGATAGGTCAGCACATCATAAACGCTGACATCCCGCAAGTTGACAAAACGCGGATCCAGCCGCCCGAAGCTGTCGTCCAGGCTGATCTTCCCACACTCAATCAGCTGCAGTACGCACACCGCCGTGAATACCTTGGTCAGGGAAGCCAGATCATAGAGGCTGTTATCGCTAAGGGGCTTCTTCGCTTCTATAAAACATCCGTTTTCAAGCAGCGCTTCCTGTGCAAGGACCATCGCCATCGTACGGCTCTGATCGGCCGTGCCGAAGATGACGCTCAAGCCGCTGAGCATGCCCATCTCAGTACACAGAAGCCTTAACCCCTGCTCGATATCCAACGCGTTCTCACTCAAAGTCAAGATAGCCGAACCGCTCGGGCACATGGAAATTGGGAGCTCCTGTCATCTGCCAGGATTGAAGCTCCTCTCCGGCCACACGGAACATGCCAAAGCGCCAGGACGATCCGGACTTTGGTTTGTTTTCAAGCGCGCCATAAGGCAGCGTCCAGATTGAGATGAGCTTGCCCGAGTCTTTATCAAAGCGGGTGCGCGTGGTCCATCCTATGGCATCCCAGCTCATATTCAGGTGACGCCCGCCTTTATCGTCATAGCTGATACGCCCGTCAAAGCGCACATCCCAAGGGCTTGACTGCATCTCCTTGTAGGCGTCCAGCCGTTCTTCATCGCACAGAAGCAGCTCAAACACATCCTGCTTCCACAGCGGCTCATCATGCAGCCTGAAGGTGGAACGGCGATCCGAGGCCTTGCCCTCAAAGCGAATGAAAAAACATCCCTGCCCGTCGTCCCGCAGCCACTGGAAGATGGTTGGCATCAATGGTTCGCCGCCGGTCACAACATCAGCAAGGCCGGCAGCCGGCGCTTGATTCCAAACCTCGTCATAAAATCCGGGGATCATCTCCGAATTGATGAGGCGGCAGGGATATCGATCAGGCTGCAGCATTTCTATCACCCTTTCAAATATATAACAAACAGGGAAAATGCAATCCGTTCACGGCAGTCTTCATTGTTTCTGCCGCCGTTTTCACATTTCGAGACTAATCTTACCATATAATCTATGCACATGAAAGACTTAACAAGACAAAACCCTTGCCATCTTTGTGTTATTTGAATATAATGACATGGTAAGAGCCGAGGCGATATCGACTGTCGCCGGCTCAAATTTAAAAATGGAGGTAGATACTCATGAGGAAACTTCTTGCCCTTGCGCTTGCATCAGTCATGATGCTTGGCGTCATCGGCGGGGCTTTCGCGGAAGCCGCCCCTGCAGAAACCCCCGTGCCGGTTCTGGAAAACAGAACAGAGGCCGGTCAGGTTATCTATGGCAGCAGCACTGAAATTTCAGGCGACTGGGCACACGGCGCCATCTGGACGAACAACGCGTCCGACAACATGATCCGCAACCTGATCAACGATTACGGTACCGTCGCATTCGACCAGGGCGGTGCCATGGTCATGAACGCGTCCGTTACCGAGAGCATCGAGTCCGTCGTCAACGAAGACGGCACCAAGACCTTCACCGTGAAGATCAAGGAAGGCCTTGTGTTCAACGATGGATCGCCTATCACCGCTGCCAACTATCTGGCCGCGCTGCTGCTCTTTGATCACCCCACCCTCCAGGGCCTGGGCAGCAAGAGCACAGGTTACCTTACCTATGTCGGCGGTGAAGCTTTTGCCAAAGGCGTAGTTGCTGAAGGCGCAGCCGAAGGCACAGCGCCCGAGTTTGCCAAGGAATATGCCGGTGCCCGTCTGCTGGACGACTACACCTACTCCCTTCAGGTCGTCGCTGACAAGATTCCTTACTTCTATGACCTGAGCTACGCCACCCTCACCCCCCTGAGCATTGATATGTGGCTGGGTGAAGGCTACAGCGTGAAAGATGACGGCAACGGCGCTTACATCGACGGCGACATGAGCCCGGAAGCAATCTCAGCCAAGATTGAAACCGCCCGTTTCCTCTCTGAAGGCCGCGTTACCGCAGGCCCCTACAGCCTCATCAGCTTTGACTCCACCGCCAAGGAAGCCGTGCTTGAGATCAACCCCAACTATGCCGGCAACTTTGAAGGCCAGAAGCCCACGATCCAGAAAATCGTTGTCCTGCGGGCTGTGCAGGCTACGCAGTTTGACGCGCTCAAGACGGGTGCTATCAACCTGATCAGCCAGCTGACCGGCGGCGATGACGTCAATACCGCGCTTGACCTTGAAGAGCAGGGCGGCTTTGCCACCGTGAGCTTTGAGCGCAATGGCTACGGCAAGCTGATGTTCCAGGCGGACTTCGGCCCCACCCAGTTCCTGTCCGTACGCCGCGCCGTCGCGCATCTGCTCGACCGGCCTGAGTTTGCCACCACCTTTACACAGGGCTTCGGCGCACTGGTGCACGGCCCCTATGGCCTGGCCATGTGGATGTACAAGGACTCCGAGGAAGAACTCAACGAGCGCCTCAACACCTACCCCTACAGCCTTGATGTAGCCGCCGAGACCCTTGCGGCCGACGGCTGGACGCTTGATGCCCAGGGCAATCCGTGGGTTAGCGGCATTCGTTACAAGAAGGTAACCGCAGAAGAGGCCGGCCAGTATGAGCACAACGTCACGCTGGCCAACGGCGACATCCTGATGCCCCTGATCATCGAATGGTCTTCATCCGAAGGAAACCCCGTCAGCGAGCTGCTGGTCACCATGCTGGCCAACAATCCTGATGTGGCCACCGCCGGTATGGAAATCCGCCAGAACGTCATGACCTTTGACGAGCTGCTTAACTGGATGTACCGTGACAAGACCCAAGGCGATCAGTACGGCGTGCCGAAGTACGGCATGTACAACCTCGCCAGCAACTTCACCCCCATCTACGATCAGTCCTACACCTGGACGCTTGATCCTGAACTGATCGCGCAGGGCTACAACTCCAACTTCCTGTTCGATGAGCAGCTTGATAAGCTGTCCATGGATATGGTGTACGGCGTTGACGCCAGCGACAGGGAAGGCTTCCGCAAGCTCTGGGTCGACTACATCGTGCGCTGGAACGAGCTGCTGCCGGAGATCCCGCTGTACTCCAACGTGTACTATACTGTGTTCTTTGATAAGCTCCAGAATTACGAGCAAAGCCCGCTGTGGGGATTTGAAAACGCTATCCTTTACGCAACACTGGCTGAATAACAGCAACGCATAACAAGGAAAATGGGGACAGGTTATCCCGTCCCCATTTTCTGAGTTTTGTTTTTTTATTTCCCCATTAGGCAGGCGACGATGCCTGCAGCGAAAGGTCGGTATTTCTGTGGCCAAGTATATCCTAAGACGATTGGTCTATATGGCACTGATGTTTCTTGTTGTATCATTAGCCATGTTCCTGCTGTACAACCTGATCCCCTCAGACCCGGTCAGGGCGGAGTTGGAACCGATGCGTAGTGTGCTGAAGCCTGCTGAATATCAGGAAATGTATTTGAAGCTGCGTGCTGAACGCGGGCTTGACGATCCGATCATGCTGCGATATGGCCGCTGGATGGGATTAGCCCCTGAGAAGAACGGACAGTATAACGGTCTCCTGCAAGGAGACTTCGGTCAATCCAGCTACTATAAAAAGCCCGTGAGGGATGTAATCTCTGATCCGATTTCCATCACTATTTTCATGAATATTTTCAATACCATATTAGCCCTGGGCATCACCATTCCCCTGGGCATCCGGACAGCGGTCAAGAAGAACGGCACATTTGACAAGAGTGTGCAGGTTTTCAGCATCGTAGGCTATTCAATACCGATTTTCATTATCTCTCTGATATTTATATACTTTTTTGCCGTCGAACTGAGGTGGTTCCCGGTTATGGGCACCAAATCACCCGGCGCAAGCTTTACTGGCTGGAAGGCGTTCACGGACAGAATGTACTATATGACGCTGCCTTTGATCGTTATGACTTTCGCGGCGCTTGGCGGCATGACAAGGTATGTCCGCGCCGCAATGATTGACGCGCTGTCGATGGATTACATCCGGACAGCCCGCGCGAAGGGTGTCCGCGAAAAGTCCGCCATCTATGTCCATGCCTGGCGCAACGCGCTGATTCCGATTATAACCGTCATCATCGGGTGGTTTCTAACCATATTCAGCGGTTCTTTGATTATCGAAAACACCTTCGCGATCGACGGAATGGGCAAGCTGTACATCCTTGGTTTGAACCAGAAGGACTATGAACTGGTGCTGGCCATCCAGATGTTCTATACAATCGTCAGCCTGATCGGTGTTCTATTGACCGACCTGAGCTATGGCTTGGTCGACCCGCGCGTGCGCGTTAATAAGTGAGGGCATGATGGACAAGATGAAGAACACAAACAAAAAACGCGGGTTCTTTCTGACCCGCTGGCTGAAGCGCATGTTCTGGGGGCCGCAAAGGGAGCTTTCGTTTATGGAAGAGGAAGCCCTTCAAAGCCCGCTTCGTTCCGTTATCAGCAATTTCCGCGCAAAAAAGCTATCCATGACAGGTTTGATCCTGTTCTTAGCCATCCTGCTTTTCGTTTTGATTGGTCCGATATTTTTGCCGATCAATCTGTCACAGCAGGATAACACGCAAATGAATGTAGCGCCCGGCTTGAATATGATGGCTGTACCGGACGCCATGAAGCAAAACGGCATCAAGAAGATCGTTCCCGGGCCCACCTTCGGTATCGGCCTTGATGAGCAGGGCAAGGTGTATACATGGGGCTATACCCAAATTACCCAGACAATTGATATTAATAAGATACCCGAAGAAGTCAAAGAAGCGCGCATTGTGGATATTGCAGCAGGCTATGACCATGCCGTTGCCATTGACGATCAGGGCAGGATTTATGTCTGGGGCAATACAAGGCTGGGACAGAACAGACTGCCCAGTGACCTTTCCGGTATCATTCGCAAAGGTGAAAACCCGAATATCATCCAGCTTGAAGCAGGCAACCAGTTTACCGCCGCCATCGACGCGCAGGGCAAGCTTTATCTGTGGGGCAACGAGAACCTGAGCGATATCAAGGTGAAGCGGGATTATCGCGAGACCGCGGTGAAGAAGGTGACAACCAATGTCAACAACTACCTTCTCTTAACCCAGGAAGGCGCGGCCATCTACGCGGGCTTTCAGGATAACGCCCTCTCCCGCGTGCCGGCGGGGCTCGACAGCGGTGTAATCGATATCGCTTCCACCTCTGCCACCAACGCCGCGCTCAAAGAAGACGGCAGCATCGTCGTCTGGGGCAATATGTCCAATGGTGAAAACCGCGTGCCCGAGCATGAAGGCAAGATCATCAAAATTTTCGGCGGCCGCAACCATTATACCGCGCTGACAGATACAAATGATCTGATCAGCTGGGGCAGCAACACGCACGGTGAAGGCAGCGCGCCTGACGCGCTGGGAACAGACAAGGTCGCCACAATATTTACAGGTTTTTATCAGAACTACGCAGTGACACAGAGCGGAAAGCTGCATGCCTGGGGTTTGAGCGGCTATCTGCTTGGTACCGACCACCTGGGCCGCGATGTGCTGGTGCGTATTGTTAACGGCGGCCGTGTGACCATGACCGTTGGCGCGGTCAGCGTGATCATCGCCAGCTTCATCGGTATTATTCTCGGCGGCCTGGCGGGATACTTCGGCGGCTGGGTTGATATGTCTCTTTCGAGATTGGCGGAATTGATCAACTCTCTGCCCTTCCTCCCCTTTGCCTTGATCCTCTCCGCCATCATCGGCACGCGCATTTCCGTTGAACAGCGCATGTACCTGATCATGGTTGTACTGGGCGTTCTCAGCTGGCCGGGTCTCTTCCGTCTGGTCCGCGCGCAGATGTTCACGCAGCGGGAGATGGAATACGTTAACGCTGCGAAGGTCCTGGGCATCAAGGAAGGCAACATCGTCTTTAAGCACATCATTCCCAACATTGTCTCTGTCATCCTGGTCAGCATGACGCTCAGCTTCGCTTCCTCCATGCTGACGGAAGCTTCCCTGAGCTATCTTGGATTCGGTATTTCACCGCCCACGCCTACCTGGGGCAATATGCTGACAGGCGCGAACGATTCCATTGTTATTCAGCAGTACTGGTGGCGCTGGCTGTTCACAGCCATCATTTTCAGCATTTGCACCATCTGTATTAATTTGATTGGCGACGGGCTGCGGGACGCGATTGATCCCAAAAGCAACGATCGCTGAAGGGGCGTATCATGGCACTGTTAGAAATAAAAAACCTAAAAACTTACTTTACCACCAAGCGCGGTATCGTGAAAGCCGTTAATGACGCGAGCTATTCTGTCGAACCCGGCCGCACGCTTGGCATCGTGGGAGAGTCCGGCTCCGGCAAAAGCGTCTCAGCGATGAGCGTTCTGCACCTTTTGGATGGAAATGGCTATATCGCACAGGGACAGATCATCTTTGAAGGGCGGGATATCACCAACCTGTCCATGAACGAGCTGTACAAGATCAGAGGAAACTCCATTTCCATGATTTTTCAGGAACCGATGACCAGCCTGAACCCTGTTTTCACTGTCGAGCGGCAGCTGTCAGAACCCTTTATGATCCATCAAAAGATGTCAAAGGAAGAGGCCAAAAAAATGGCGCTCAAGATGCTGACGGACGTAAAGATACCTGCCCCTGACGTGGTGCTCAAGCAGTATCCTCATCAGCTGTCAGGCGGCATGCGCCAGCGTGTCATGATCGCGATGGCTCTGGCATGCAAACCCAAGCTATTGATAGCCGACGAGCCAACGACTGCCCTTGACGTGACGATTCAGGCGCAGATCCTCCGCCTGATGAACGATCTGAAGAAGGAACGGGGCACATCCATTCTGTTTATCACCCACGATCTTGGCGTGATCAATCAGATGGCTGACGATGTTGCCGTCATGTATTGCGGCCAGGTTGTCGAGAAAGCGCCTGTACGGGTTATTTTCGACAAAAAAACAAAGTATTCCCACCCCTATACCGAAGGCTTGATGCTTTCCATCCCCCGTTTGGATACACCTGCCGGCGCAAAGCTGGAAGTGATCACCGGCGCGGTCCCCCACCCGCTTGACTTGCCAAAGGGATGCAAATTCGCTCCTCGCTGCAAGTACGCGACTGATAAGTGCCGTGAGGAAGAACCGTCCTTGCTCTCCGTCAGCGATAACCAGCAAATTCGCTGTTTCTACCCACAAAAGGAGGAACGTCATGGCTGATCAGCCTGTCCTTTTTAAGATAAAAAATCTGAAACAATACTTTCCAATCAAGAAAAAGGGCTTGTTTGTCAAGGCAAACGACGGCATTGACCTGAACATATATCAAGGAGAAACTTTAGGTCTGGTCGGTGAGAGCGGCTGCGGAAAATCAACGCTTGGCCGGACGCTGCTAAAGCTGTATAACCCAACAGACGGCAAAATCATGTACTATGGCCGCAATCTGATTGACGTAGCGCCCCATTATATGATCGAAACCATCAGCAATCTTGGCAAGTACAAAGAAAAAATGCTTCAGCTCGAAAGTGAAGTTCATCAAAAGCAAGCCGCTTATGATGCCATGGATGAGAAGGAACAGTTCAAACATGCCGCGGAGTTTGATGATCTCAAACAGAAGGCCCATAAAGCCCTGCTGGACGTAACCAATATTGTAGGCGGCTTGATCAAGCTCGATGACCTGGAGCCCGTGAAGGCAGTCTATAAACGCTTATACGAGCGCGCGGTAGAGCAGCGCGTCGCAAGAAGAAAGCTGAAGGATCTGCAGGTAGATCTTCAGGATACCCTGTTCCGCCAGAAAGAAGAACAGACCTCCAAGCTCAGAGAGAAGCAGGCTCATCTCGAACAGGAGATAAAGGCCGCGACTGACGATATCGCCGCGCGCCAAAAACAGATACAGGCGATCAAACAGGAAATAGAAAGCCTGCGAGTCCCTCACGCCCATGATGCCCGTTTCATGGAACTGGACGCAACCTGGGACGAAGGGGTCGATCTGGCCCGCCTTACCTATGATGAAACCCGGCATCTGCGTGTCGATATGCAGCTGATCTTTCAGGATCCCTATTCATCCTTGAATCCGCGCATGACCGTAGGGCAGATCATAGGCGAAGGCATGATGACGCATAAGCAGTTCAAGTCCAATGATGACCGCATGAAGCAGCGTGTGCTGGAAGTCATGGATGATTGCGGCTTGGCTCCTTACTTCCTCCACCGCTATCCTCACCAATTCTCCGGCGGTCAGCGTCAGCGTATCGGCATTGCCCGCGCGCTGTCCCTGCGCCCAAAGTTTGTCGTCTGCGACGAAGCGGTCTCCGCGCTTGATGTATCCATACAGTCCCAGATCATCAATCTGCTGCAGAACCTGAAAGAAAAAGAGAATCTGACTTACCTGTTCATCACGCACGACCTCGCGGTTGTCAAGTATATTTCAGATCGTGTTGCTGTCATGTACTTGGGTGTCATTGTCGAACTGGCAAAAACCGAGGATCTGTTCAAGTGTCCCATGCACCCATACACTGAGGCACTGCTTGCCGCTATCCCCACCGCTGATGAGAACGAATCCCGCGAGCTAGTTATTCTGGAAGGAGATATCCCAAGCCCGGTCAACGCGCCCAAGGGCTGCAAATTCCATACCCGCTGCAAATACGCGACAGAGATCTGCTCGCATGTCGAACCGCCGCTTGAAGAGATCACGCCTAATCATTTTGTTTCCTGTCATCACAGGCTGGAGACCGCGTGCGAAGCCGAGTACCTGTCACAGCAGGCACAGCAAACAGTATGATGCTGCAATCGCGTATCCAGCGCGCTCTGGATCATTTGAAAAAGCGCCGGGCCCAGCGAAAGCTGAACGAGGAAGAACCGCTGCCTTTGGAAAAAGGCGATATGGCAGCACTTCATATCTCCGCGTTGATTACCATCATTCCGATCGCTCTGGCTGTGCTGCTGATTATGGCAGGCATCCCCTGGCTGCTGACGCGCTGACAATAGCGCATCAAAAAAGACGGCATCCGCCGTCTTTTTTGATGCGCCTGATTACTTCTTCGGTACGATCTCCAGCCAGTAGCCGTCGGGATCGGCGATAAAGTAGATGCCCATACCGGCATTTTCATAGCAGATGCAGCCCATTTCCTTGTGAAGGGCGTGCGCCGCCTCATAATCATCTGTCTCAAAAGCCAAATGAATTTCGTTATCGCCTAAATCGTATTTTTCTTTGGGCCAGTTCTTCAGCCAAGTCAGCTCCAGCTGGTGGCTGCCCTGCCCGTCCCCCAGGTAAACCAGGGTAAAGTCAGGTTTTTCCTTGCGGCGCACCTCCTTGAGGCCAAGGGCCTTCCCGTAGAAATCCAGCGAGGCCTGCAGGTCAATGACATTGATGTTGTTGTGGACAAATCTGAAATTCGGCATGTTTCTTCCTCCTATATATCTTCTTCGCCGCCCGCATCAAGCGCGGGCGGTCCATCCGTGCCCTCCAGGTTCTGCACATTCTTGAGCTTATGCTCGATTGTCCGGCTTTTGCGCGCCGCGTCTTCAATGCTCTCGCTGGCCTGGCGCAAGCGCTGCTGCGTCTTGTCAAGGATATCGCCGAAACGGCTGAACTCCTCCTTGACGATGCTGAGCAGCCGCCATACCTCGCCTGAGCGCTTTTCGATCGCCAATGTCCTGAAGCCCATCTGCAGGGAGTTCAATAGCGCTGTCAGCGTCACAGGGCCCGCCGGCACCACCCGGTGCTTTCGCTGCAGCTCCTCCGCCAGCCC
>CAYZRZ010000079.1:0-10238 GCA_964480995.1 uncultured Christensenella sp. | reverse complement strand
GCTCCCCCCCGCATGCTGATCGCCTTCCTTGAGAACAACCTGAACGGGGATGGCAGTGTCAGGATCCCCGCGGCGCTCCGCCCCTACATGGGCGGCAAAGAGCGGATCGGCTGACATGCGCAGGCAGAAGACCGGCCTTCCGGTCGAGAGCAAGGAACTGAAGCTTGACATCAGCGAGCCCGAGCGAATCCTCCCCGTAGCCAAGGCCCTGTCAAGCATGGAGCGGCTGCGCATACTGCGCTGTCTGGGCCTGCGAAGCATGAACGTGCAGGAGCTGGCGCAGGCGCTTGACCTGCCCGTTTCCAGCACGGCGCTGCACGTGCGGGTGCTGGAAGAGTCCGGGCTGATCATGTCGGAGAACCTGCCCGCTTCCCGCGGGGCCATGAAGCTGTGCTCCCGCCGGCTTGACCTGTTCAGCTGCAATTTGGTTGAAAAGTTCAGCACCGAAAGCAGCGTGCTGAGCCTGGAGATGCCGGTGGGCGGCTTCAGCCGCACGATCGATCTGGCGCCCACCTGCGGCATGGCCAGCATATACAGCGCGATCGGGGACTTTGATACCCCCTCGTGCTTCTACCTGCCCGGGCGCTTCGGGGCCGAGATCATCTGGTTCCGAGAGGGCTTTTTGGAATACCTTTTCGGCGTGATGAACCTGGCGTCCATGGATATCCATTGGCTTGAGCTTTCCTTTGAAGCCTGCTCGGAGGCGCCTATGCACCGCAACCCCTGGAAGAGCGACATCAGCGTATTCATCAACGACAAGCGCATCGGCATATGGACCAGCCCGGCGGACCTGGGCGGCCGCCGCGGCCTGCTGAACCCCGATTGGTGGCCGGATGTATCCACCCAGTTCGGGTTGCTGAAAACCTGGCGCGTGGACCGGGACTGCTGCTATGTGGACAACGTGCGCGTGTCTGATCTGACCCTCAAGGACCTGAACCTTAAAGCCCAGACGCACATCAATATAAAGATAGGTGTTGAAAATGACGCTGAAAACGTAGGCGGCATCAATCTTTTCGGCCGCAACTTCGGCGACTATCCGCAGGGCATCATCCTGAAGATCGGTTATAGTATTCTATAATTTCTGTAATAATATCTGCGCATATAACGGGTTTGTTAGAGAAGTTCCTATCCCGTTGACAAACATAAATGAGAATGATACGATCATTTCGTCGGATATGGTCGTATTTTTGTTAATATGTACAGATGTGTAACCACTCATCAAAGCAAACATTGTACGGCTCCCGCCATTCACTCCATAATATTTAGAATGAAGAGGGTTCAGCAATGAGCATCATCCCACGGCCGGAACATCCAAGACCGGATTTTATACGCGATACGTTTCATAACCTCAACGGCACCTGGGCTTTTGCGTTTGACGATGCAAACCGGGGCGAAGCGGAGGCCTGGTATAAGCCGGGATATGATCTGGGCGGCAGCATCCTGGTGCCGTTCTGCTATCAAAGCCGGCAAAGCGGCATCGGGGATGAAACCATCCACCCCTGTCTGTGGTACCGCCGCAGCTTCACCGTGCCCTCGGATATGCTGGACCGGCGCGTCTTCCTGCGCTTTGGCGCGGTGGATTTTGAAGCCAAGGTGTACGTAAACGGCCTGATGGCGGGCACTCACCGCGGCGGCTATACCCCCTTTGGCTTTGATATCACCCACCTGCTGCGTGATGGCGAGAACGACCTGTGCCTGCGGGTGGAGGACCAGCCCGATTGCAGCCAGCCCCGCGGCAAGCAGTACTGGGAGGAAGGCCTGATGGGCTGCTGGTACACCCCTGTCAGCGGCATTTGGCAAACCGTATGGCTGGAGGCGGCGGGCGACAACAGCCTCACCGCCATCCGCGTGACCCCGGATATCGACCGCTGCCGCGCGGATGTGCGCCTGCGCCTTGAAAAGCGCCCCGCGCCCGGCACCCGCGCCGCCTATGAGCTGAGCTATGAAGGCCGCCTGCTCACCCGGGGCGAGGTATCCCTCTGGGATCAGACCCCCGGCTTTACCCTGGATATCCGCTTTGGCGGACGGGTGGATAATGTGCCCGTCTGGACACCGGAGCATCCCCGCCTGTTCGACCTGAAGATCACGCTGATCACCGACCGGGGTGCCCAAGATGATGTGACAACCTACTTTGGCATGCGCAAGGTGGAGGTGAAGAACGGCCAGGTGCTGCTCAACAACACCCCCGTCTATCAGCGCCTGATCCTTGACCAGGGCTACTGGCCGGATACCCTTCTGACACCGCCCAGCGACGAGGCCATCAAGGCGGATGTCCGGTGGATCAAGGATTTCGGCTACAACGGCGTGCGCAAGCACCAGAAGATCGAAGACCCCAGGTTCTACTACTGGTGTGACAAGATAGGCCTGCTCGTCTGGGGCGAAGTGCCCAGCTGCTATGAATACGGCCTGCAGACGGTATCCAACCTGGCCAATACGCTGACTGACTTTATCGCAAGGGACTACAACCACCCCAGCATCATCACCTGGGTGCCGCTCAACGAGTCCTGGGGCGTGCGCGAGATCTATACCGACAAAGCGCAGCAGGCCGCCGCGCGCATGCTGACCCAGCTGTGCCGCTCGCTTGACCCCATCCGCCTGGTATCCTCCAACGACGGCTGGGAGCAGACCGAATCGGATATCTGCGCCCTGCACGACTATGCCGCCGAGGGTGAAATCATCCACAAGCACTTTGACAGCCGCGAGCAAGTGGAGCAGACCGCCTGCGACCATCGCATGTGCTATGTCCGGGACGCCCAGTACACCGGCAAAGAGGCCTTCCTGATCACCGAATACGGCGGCATCGCCATGTCGTCCAAGGGCATCCAGGAGAGCATGAGCGGCATGCAGACCTGGGGCTACCATGACAAGGTGGAGGATGAGGAAGCCTTCCTCAAGCGTTTCGCCTCCGTCACGGACGCGATCCGCGAGCTGCCCTACTGCCAGGGCTATTGCTACACCCAGCTGACCGATGTGATGCAGGAGATCAATGGCCTGCTGTCGCCGGACCGCCAGCCCAAGGTGGATCCGGAAAGCTTCCGCAAGCTCAACGGCAATCCCAAAGGCAGGTAAGCGCCCCTGATCCGTGACGGTTGGCGTAAAGAAAAACCGCATGCCGCGGACTTAATCCGCGCATGCCCCGCACAGGTTCTAATCGCCGGAAGGCGAGAGAATATATTACTAAAGGAGGAACCCCCATGAAAAAGACCCTTTCTCTGGTTCTGGGCCTGATGATGGTACTGGCTCTGGCCGTACCCGCGATGGCTGCCCCCGTCGAGATCGATTACTGGACCGTATTTACCGGCGCCGACGGCGCGACCATGCAGGGCATGGTGGATGCTTTCAACGCCTCTCAGAGTGACGTGAAGGTCAACCACACCCCCATGACCGCTGACGACCTGTATCAGAAACTGCCCCTGGCCGTGCAGACCGCCCAGGGCGTGCCGGATGTCGCCATCGTGCACATCGAGCGCATCCCGATGTTCGTGAAGCAGGAGATGATCTGGCCCCTGGACACCCTGCTTGAAAACGGCATCGCGAAGGAAAACTACATACCCAGCGCGTGGGACCGCACCGACATCGAAGGCGAGCACTACGGCGTGCCGCTGGATGTTCACGCCTATGTCACCTACATCAACAAGGACCTGTTTGACCAATACGACCTGAACAGCTTCGTTGAAGATGGCTATATCACCTTTGACGAGATCCGCGAGATGGGCGACAAGGCCCGCGCCGCCGGTTTTGAAGGCCAAGTGACCAACCTGGGCTGGGCCCGCTCGCAGCTGCTGGGCTACTACGCGCAGCTCAACGGCGTGCTGAGTGAAGACGGCACCGCCCCCAGCTTCAACAACGCCGATTTCGTCAAGGTGTATGAGACCCTCAAGGCTCTGCATGATGACGGCTACACCAACAAGCAGGGCGAAGATCCGCTGCAGCAGTTCCATTCCGGCACCATGCTGGTTTGGTCCGAAGGCATCTGGATGAAGGCCGGTCTTGTGGATGCCGGTATCAATTACGGCATGTACCCCTCCATCACCTTCAGCCCCGAGCAGACCAAGAGCTGGACTTCTTCCCACAACTTCGTTCAGTTCGCCGATGACAACCGCAGCGAAGAAGAAGATATCGCCGTGGCGAAGTTCATCAACTACATGGGCGAGAACTCCCTGATTTGGGCGCGTGACGGCGGCCAGGTGCCCGCGCACGTCTCCATCAACAACGAGCCCGAGTTCGCCAACCTGGCGCAGGCTTTCCTCGCCGATCCCGAGCGCGGCGACGAGCTGGCCATCTATTCCTACCTGTACTGGGGCATGTTTGACACCGCCATCAGCCGCCAGGGCTGGGAGCCTGTCTTTGGCACCATCGGCATTCAGGAAGCCCTGGACGCCATGGAGAGAGAAGTCGTTGACGCGATCGCCGCTCAATAAGGTATAAATCCCCGCGGCCGGATGGAGTTCTTCCGTCCGGCCGCCTTTTCCATCATCAATATACTGACTATTTTCCGGGATGCCTTCCCGTCAAAGAAAGCGAGGTGTCAGGATGAAGCGAAGAGCAGCGGCAGCCGCAATGATCCTTCTCTTCTTTATCCTCTTCTTTTTCAGCAGTGTCAACGCGGGTATGGGGGTAGACGACATCAGCGTTGAACAAACGTTCAGCCTCGGAACCGTTCTGTTCTCCCTGTCCAGCGCGGCTGTCCTGCTGCTTCCGCTGTCTCTCGCGCTGATGGCCTTCGCGCTCATCAGCCTGCTCAACCGACGCAACGCGCCCGCGGCGCTTTTTTCCATGCTGTCGACGCTGGCGCTGGGCGCGTTTTTCATTTTCTACTCGCGTGAGGAGATGAACAGCTCGCTGTACAACACATTAAGCGAGCTGCTCAAGGAAGCCGGGGCCAAGTTTAAGAAACGGGATATCGAATCCATCGCCCTGGGCTTCTCTCCGCTCTCCTACGCGGCGCTGCTGGCCGGTACGCTGGCCTGCCTGCTGTCATTGCCCAATCTGAAGACAAATCAGCAGCGCTACACCATGCGCCGCCAGCTGCTGCCCTATGCCTATATCGGGCCGCATCTGATGTTTTTCATCATTTTCTTCATTACGCCCTCCATTTACGGCATCTATGCCGCCTTTACCAAGTGGAACCTGTTCAACGACCCTGTGTGGGTGGGGCTGGAAAACTTCCGCGTCCTGTTTACCGAAACCAATAACACCTATTATCTGCAGCTGCGAAACGGTTTGTGGAACACGGTAAAGTTTGTGCTGTACGCCGTGCCCTTTACCATCATCATGCCGCTGAGCCTGGCCTACGCGCTGCAGTCAAAGCCGCGCGGCGGCAAGCTGTTCCAGGCGCTTTACTACATCCCCTCGCTGATGTCGATCACAACCGTCACGCTGGCCTGGCGCTATATGTTCTTTAAATCCTACGGCGTGATGAACCACTTTTTTATGACGACACCTGACTGGTTTATTCCGCCCTACTCCTGGGTGATGCTGGTGGTCGTCACCGTATGGTGGGTCAACGGCGGCACCATGGTCATCTACCAGAGCGCCCTGGCCTCCATCCCCCACGAACTGTACGAGGCAGCCGCAGTCGACGGCGCCAACGAGCGGCAGAAGTTCATGAGCATCACGCTGCCCAATATGCGCTATCCTTTGATGTACACGCTGGTGCTCGCGGTCGTCGCTCAATTCAATATCTACGGCCAGCCTTTGATGCTGACAGGCTTTGCCAACAATGAGGGCAACGCGGTCCTGCTGATGTATGTGTATGAAAACGCGATTAAAAAGCAGGTGGCCGGCATTTCCGCCGCGATGGCGCTGGTGCTGGGCGTCTGTATCATGATCGTCAGCTTTATCCAGATTCGCCTCATGCGGGCGAACGCGTCGGACTGAGTGAAAGGAGGAATAGCAGATGGAAACAAGTAAATCAAGAAAAAGGCTATCCTTTGTTTTCCTGGCGGCGCTGGGCTTCTTCTGGGTCATCCCGATCATCTGGCTGCTGCTCAACTCCTTCAAGACGGATTCGGATTTCATTACATCCTTTTCCAACCTGAAGGGCCCCATTGACTACGCCTCACGCCTGTGGCCAAAGAACTTTACCACCGTCAACTACGTCGAGCTGTTTGTCGGCGGCGCCGGCGCCAACACCACGGCAGATCTTCTGCCGATGATGAAGAACAGCTTTATCGTCTCCATCTCCCACACGCTGCTGGCACTCATCGTGGTATCCCTCTCGGCCTTCGCTTACGAGCGGCTGGACTTCCCGGGGGGCAACGCCATCTTCTGGGGGCTGATGTACATGAGCATGTTCCCCAATGTCGTCGGCCTGCTGCCCATGTTCAAGATCGCGACGGCTCTCAACTGGGTGAACAACCTCAATGCCCTCATATGGCCGGGGCTGGCGGGCGTGTTCAATATCTTCCTGCTGCGCAACTTTATGAAGGGCATCCCAAAAGCCCTGGATGAGGCAGCCTACATCGACGGAGCCAGCAGCCTGCAGGTATACCGCCACGTCATGCTGCCCTCCATCAAGCCCGTGCTCATCGTGGTCGCCCTGTTCAGCTTCAACGGCTCATGGAATGACTTCCTCTGGCCTACCATCGTCATGACCGACGTGCGCCAGCAAACGCTGACAGCGGGCTTGCGCCTGCTGATGGGCCAGTATGAGCAGAAGTGGGCGCATCTGATCGCCTCCGTGCTGGTCAGCATGGTGCCGCCTTTCATGCTGTACATGGTCGCGCAGAACTACTTCCTGCAAGGCATTTCCATCCAGGCCGGCATCAAGGGCTGACGCGCTAGAAAAAAGGTCCGCCGCGGCATCCCGCCGCGGCGGACCTGTATAGAAAGGACATTATCAGTTTGCAAACCGGACGCGACCACACCCTGGACACCTTCAAAGGGATCCTGACCTTCTTAATGGTCTACTGCCATGTGCTGCAGTTTTTCGGCGACTCTCTCATCTCCCCGGGGAATGAGTTCTGGATGCAGGCAGCCAACCTGCTGGTGTTCCCGGGCTTCCTGTTCGCGTTCGGGCAAAATGTGCAGCGAAGCTATTACGCTAAGCCCATCAGGCAGGCAGCCCCCAGGATGCTGAAAAACGCTTTGCGGCTGTACGCGGTGTTTGTCATTTCCGGCCTGGGGTTCCGGGTGCTGCGGGAAAACAAGCCCTTTGGCTCGGGCACGGTCATACGCATTCTGACGCTGTCGGACATTCCCGGCTGGTCCGAGTTTATCATCGCCTTTTCACTGTTTCTGCTGGCGGCGCTGCTGCTTTTCTATCCGATGAGCAAGCTGAAAGGCCCGCTGTTCCCGTCGGTTCTGGGCACGCTGAGCCTGCTGACCGCGCTGATCCCCTACAGCGCGTCAATCGACCCCCGCCTGCAGCTGGTGATCGGCGGCAGGGGTTTCGCCAGTTTCCCGCTTATGCAGTATCTGGGCTTTTTTTGCATGGGGATCGCGCTGACCCGCGCCCGTGAGCAAAAGAAGCCAATGTGGCCCCTGCTTTTGATGGCGGCGGCCTTCAGCGGCCTGGGGGGTTGGCGCGCGCTGTCGCTGGGCCGGATACCGGAGCGCTTTCCGCCGGACATCGGCTGGGTACTGCTGCCCTTTTTCCCGCTGGCGCTTTTATACCTGCTGAGCGCTGGGCTGGAAAAAGCGCGTCTCCCCGTGCCGCGGCGCTTATTCAACCGCGAAGGCCTTGCCCTTCCCCTGGTCCCCTTGCGCAGCCTGGGGCGCAACTCCATGCTGCACCTGCTCTTATCCAACCTTGTCATTTTCACGATGGCCGGCAGGGGTATCCTGCCTCAACTGAAAATGCGCAGCCCTTGGCTGTTTGGCCAGCCGATTCAGACAGCCGCAGGCGCCTTCTGGTGGACGCTGGCCCTGCTGTACGTCCTCACCATCATCGCTTCTCTGGCTTCAAAGCCGCCCCGACCTGTCAAAAAGGAGGATACCCCATGAAATGGATCACCTGCGCGCTGCTTGTTCTGAGCCTGCTCGGCGCCCTGCCTGCCCGGTCATCCGCGGAAGGCCCGCTGACCATTCTGCCCCGGGAAGACATCGCCTCCCGCTTTTACACCAATCCCTCCAACCTTTTTGATATCGGAGATCCGCATATCCTGCCTGCCGGGGGAAAATACTACGCCTTCGCCACCGGCGGCACTGTCGGCTACAATGTATGGGAATCGGATGACCTGAGGACCTGGGGCAATAAGCAGAAGGCGCTGCGCAAGGTGGAATGGGCTGCCGGCGATTACTGGGCGCCGGAAGTATATCCCTATCAGGACCGCTACGTCATGCTGTTTTCCGTGCGGGATAAGGATACCAAAGGCCTGCGCATCGGCATTGCTTTCGCTGATGAACCGCAGGGGCCTTATGAGGATCCCTTGGGCAAACCCTTGTTCCAGCCGGGCTACTCGGTCATCGATGCCAGCCTGCTCGTGGATAACGGCATCCCCTATCTGTACTATGTGCGCGACTGCTCGGACAATGTGGTGGGCAGCAATCACGAAAGCCATGTCTATGGCGTACAGCTAAGCCGCGACCTGCTCAATTTTGAAGGCGAACCGGTCGAACTGACCCGCCCCGATCAGCCCTGGGAGCTTGACAGCGGCGGCTGGCTGTGGAATGAGGGGCCGGTGGTGGTCAAGCACGACAGCCGCTATTACCTGTACTACAGCGCCCACTATTTTGCAGACCCTAACTATTCTGTCGGCGTCGCGGTCAGTGATTCGCCGCTGGGCCCCTTCACCAAACAGGCGGATAATCCCCTCCTGGCTCCAGTCTTCCAAAATGACAAGACCTTGGTTTCCGGCCCCGGCCACAATAGCTTCTTCACGGCGGGCGGCGAGCTGTTCACCAGCTACCACAGCCACAAATATCCCCAGGCGCCTTCGGGCAACCGCCAGCTGAACATTGACCGCGCGGGCTTCCGAAAAGACGGCACGGCCTACATCAACGGCCCCACGCTGACACAGCAGCTGCGCCCGCTGAAAGATCTGGGTCTGATCAACGCGGCCATGACCGCCGTCATCAGCGTATCCGGAGGCGACGGCAGCCTGCTGGCAGACGGCGATTACGGCATACAAAACGCAGCCTTTGCCTTTATGCCGGATGAGGGCGGCTGGGCGGTGCTCACCTTCCCCGCGCCCGCCAACAGCGACCTGATGATGATCTATCCCGCCTTCGGCACGGCAGGCGAACTGACCGTCATTGTGAATGGCGAAAAGGCGGCAGTCCACGCCTTTGAGCAGGAGCGGCTGCCGGGCGAGGCGCTGATCCTGCACTTCGAGCCGCTGGACATCCGCAGCCTGAGGCTTGAACTGTCAGGCGGTCTGGGCCTGAGCGAGGTCATCGTCACGGCGGGAGAATGATATCATCAAGGGCATACGAAAACCCATGCCGCGCGGCATGGGTTTTCTATTGGACAGTCAGCCGCAATCTCAACATGATGGCCCGTTTTCCTCCCGAAGGCTCTGCGCGATGGCGCTAATTGCCGCCTCTATGCCGCGCGCCAGGTCCTCAGCCTCAAAACCGGGCAGGGGCGGTGTTTTTGCCGCCGCCTGAGCGGTCAACAGGGGCAGGTGCATAAAGCCCGCCCGCGTACGGGGATATTCTTTCCGGCAAAAGCGGAGCAGTCTGTACATCAGGTGGTTGCATACAAAGCTGCCGGCGCTCAGGCTGACAGATGCCGGCAGACCCGCCTCCCGGATAGCCCGCGCCATCCGCTTCACAGGCAAGGTGGTGAAACAGGCGTCCGGGCCGCCCGGCTCAACGGGCCGGTCCTGCGGCGCAATGCCCGCGTTATCAGGTATTCGGGGATCCTCCAGGTTGATGGCCACGCGCTCAGGCGTGATCAGGTCACGGCCGCCGGCCTCGCCCAGGCAAAGCACCGCGTCAGGCGCTTCGCGCTGTACTGCCGCCTCCAGCAGCCGGGCCGATTCCCCAAACACCACCGGCAGGATCAGCTTAACGATATCGGCTCCCGCCGTCTTCTTGTCTGCCAGGGTCAGCGCTTCCCGGGAGGAGTTGAGCAATTCGCCTCCAAAGGGTTCAAAAGCGGTCACCAGTATTTTCACGCCGTCATCCTCCCGCGGTCAGCACCCTGTCGATATCCCTGGCCGCCACCTTGCCGGCACCCATCGCCAGGATGACGGTCGCGGCGCCGGTGACGGCATCGCCGCCGGCCCAGACACGGCCGCGGCGGGTGAGCCCGTTCTGATCCGCCACGATGCGTCCCCGGCTGTCCGTTT
>CAYZRZ010000078.1:0-10245 GCA_964480995.1 uncultured Christensenella sp. | reverse complement strand
CGAGCAAACCGATCTGCTCTCTGTGAGCCTCCGAGAGACTGAGCCCCTCTCTGGATTCTGAGAGGCTTGCCCTGTAGGAAGCGTCTGCCGCCTCAGCGTCGTAGAGATATTTATCCAAACGGCAAGCGCCCAAGGAAGAGCAGCCATTGCAGGCGCCGGGAGAACGATCCCTGAACGAACAGGCCGGAGGCTCAAAGCGCGAGCACTTCGCTATGCACTTGCCGCAGGCTTTGAGATGGACACAGATGACGCGATTGTTGAATGCGTTGCGTGGTTTCAAGATCCTGTGCTTTTTGATTTCCTTGGCGACAGTAGTAGGGTCTTTACCGATGGTGTGCGCGATATGAGCCTTGGGCGCTCTGCTTTCAATCCCTTTCTGAATCATTTTGCGTTCCGCGAGAGACAAATGAGAGCCGTCATGAAACAATTTACGTGCCATATTCTGACCGCCTTTCTAAATGGGCACGCACTCCTGAGGAATATCATGCGACAAATGAAGGCAGTTGAAAAGATCCAATCGGATGTTCTTGCGGGATTAAGTTCCGGCCTGCTCCCCGTGAACCGGAACTTGCTTTTGCAACTCACCAAGGTATCCAAATAATTGATGAAAACTTGTGCAATCCGCAGAATATGCTATAATGTTCGCGTAAATAAGAGGAGGGCACGCAATGTATAAACTGTTGCTTGTGACCGACAGGGAAGAAGTGATCGACACCTTCGCCAAGGTTCAAAACCTTGCGGACATGATGATGGACCCGGTCACCGTCATCCGTGATATTCCCGAGGCCATTGCCTACCTGGAGCGCAACGCGGTGGACGCGGTGGGCTATTCTTTCCGCTTGACCGATCCCGCACCCTTGCATACATACCTGATGGAAGTGCGGCCCAGCATGCCCATCTTTCAGACCCATCACCATGACAACACCCTGCGGGACGAACTGGTCCGTGTACGCGCCTTTTTGGACCGCATGCGCATGGACGACTCCCAGGAGGGCATGGATGAAGCGCAGGCGCTGCAATACCTGCGTGACGAACTGATGCATCAGCTGCTGGCGCGTGAGATCCCCAGCCCCGCGGAGCTGAAAAGCCGCCTGAAGCTGGTACGCGCGCAGAATATCAGCACAGAAAAACCCGCTTTTCTCTTTGATTTTGACATGCCCCAGGGTGAGCTGTACCTGGACGGGCGCTGGCGCTACGGCCGCCAGCGGCTTGAAAGCGCCCTGCGCAACAATTTCATCGGCCGCTACGCGGACGGTATCCACTACGGCGTGGCGATGCTGTCTCCCCGCCACATCCGCCTGATCGCCTGCCAGGAAAAGGGCGGCATCGACGAAAACCCCCAGGACTGCGAGAGGCGCGTACGCGACTATGTGGATGACAAGGTATCCCGCGTCAAGCAGTACCTTGACCTGGAACTGGAGCTGGAGCAGTTTACGGTTCTTGGCAGCATCAACGAGATTGCCGATAACAATAAGCCCGCTGAGGAAGATGAAGGCGGGGTATAATTTAACAAATACGGATTTTTAATAAGGAGGGCGCGCGCGTGGGCATCTTTAAGATGATCAAGGGACAGCTGATCGATGTGATCGAATGGACGGATTCGTCCGCCAATACCATGGTGTACCGCTACGAAGCGGACGGCAAGGAAATTATGATGGGGGCGCAGCTGACCGTGCGCGAGAGCCAGGTCGCCGTCTTTGTCAATGAGGGCAAGATCGCCGATGTGTTCCAGCCCGGCCGCTATGAGCTGAGCACCCAAAACATGCCCGTGATGACCGCGCTGAAAAGCTGGAAGTACGGCTTCAACAGCCCCTTCAAGGCAGAGGTTTACTTTATCAACACCCGCCAGTTCCTGGACCTCAAGTGGGGCACCAGCAACCCGGTGATGATGCGCGACGCCGATTTCGGCATGATCCGTCTGCGCGCCTTCGGCATCTACAGCTTCCGGGTGCAGGATCCGGTCGCCTTCCTGCGTGAGGTGTTCGGCACCAACGAGCTGTTCACAACCGAAGGCGTCGAGGGCCAGGTAAAGCGGCTGATCGTGTCATCGCTCAGCGATATGCTGGCCCAATCAAAGATCCCGGCGCTGGATCTGGCCGCCAACTACGATGAGCTGAGCCAGTATATGCTGAACGCGATCTCTCCCAGGATCGCTCCCCTTGGCCTGAAGCTGGACAGCTTCGTGATCGAGAATATCAGCCTGCCCGAAGAGGTCGAAAAGGCGATGGACCGGCGCACCAGCATGGGCGTGGTCGGCGATATGAACCGTTACGCGCAGTTCCAGAGCGCGGAGGCCATCCGTGAGGCGGCGAACAATCCTTCCGGCGGCGCGGGCCTTGGCGCCGGCATGGGTGCCGGCATGGCCATGGGCCAGATGATGAACAACGCCTTCCAGCAGCCTGCCCGGCAGGCCGCCGCCCAGCAGACCGCCGTTCCCTGCGTGAGCTGCCAGAAGCCCATTGCCCCCGGCAGCCGCTTCTGCCCCGAGTGCGGCGCGGTTCAGCAAAAGGCTGCCCCCGTCTGCAAAGCCTGCAACGCTCCCCTCAGTGAAGGCGCGAAGTTCTGCCCCGCCTGCGGCGCGGCGCAGTAACGCGCGCTGAGGCGCGGAAAGCATTAAATCACCGGGTTGCCGCGGTTAAAACCGAGGCAGCCCGGTGCTTTATTATGAGGAGGGTTCCATGTATGTTTCTGGCGGCATTGATATCCGGATGGCATGTGCACGCGGAGGGGTACTCGCAGGAATTCAACAGTATCCGGCATCGACGCCGCGGCGCGCCTGTCAGCCATGATGGACGCGGCTTACGCGGCGTATGAATCCGGGCGGGATACAAAGCTGCCCGGATAAAACGAAGGAGCCCCGCCCGATGGATGTATCGCGGAGGAGCTCCTCTTTTGCGGATACAGTCTGTTGATGGCTGCTGCGAATGACCCCCTGTATTTTTATCCCTACATCTTCAGGAGTGTTTTGATCTCCCCTGACACCAGTATCAAATGCATGCCGCGATCTTCATACAGCTCTGTATACGGGCCTTCCCATTGATTTGATTCTTCATTAATTCTGTAGAATAATTGACCATCGCGCAAATATACAGCGACGCAGTTATCTTCTTCAATAAAAAGCTCCACTTTCATTCTCCTTATCGGCAAGGCTCTGTGCTTCATACAATAACGGACCGGGAGACTGCTGTCCTGCGGCTTTTCCCCGCGCGCGAACCGGGCCGCGCCTGTTTTTATCCCTTACTGCGCGTCAAACCATATCTCCCCTTCTTCATCCACTTCAAAGAGCGCGAAGTCTGTATAGGTTTCCAGGCCGAAGAGGTCGGTCAGGGTGAAGCTGTAGTAGTAGCCGGCCGCGGGCAGCTGCATGTACTCGATGGTAAAGCCATCCTGTGCCGCGTAGGCTTCGCCCTCCTCCACGCCCAGATACTCGCCCGACTCTTCGTCATAAGCCTCGTACAAGGGAACGATGCTGTCGCCGGTCTTTATTTTGATGATTTCCTTGCCGGAGGCGCCGTTTTCATCCAGGCCGTCCCAGCCGCCGATCACGCGGAACGCTTCCTTGTCCCAGTCATAAAGAACGCGCAGGTTGGTTTCCCGCCCGTTGAGTTTCACGGGAGCGGAGTAGAGGTTGTACTCCCCGGCCTGCTCCAGCAGATACAGGCTGAGCAGCTGCCCGTCGGGGAGCGCTGTCCACATGCCCGCGAAAGCGTCGCGGATGATGCCTCCCTCCTCATCGATCTCCAGCTCATCATCCTCGCCCAGGCTGTACAGGATGCCCTCGCCCTCATCCATCAGCAGGGTAAAGGTGGCCGTCAGCAGGTAATCCATGCTGTCGGGGCTCAGTTCCAGGATATAGCTGCCCTCCTCATCCAGATAGGCGTCCATAATCTCCAGCTGGCTCTGCTGGGAAGATGAGAAGCCGGGCTGGGGCTGAGCCTCGTCGAGGACCGACAGAACAGAATCAAACCAGCTGTCATCCTCCCCCTGCTCCTCCTGCTGGCTCACATAGCCCGCGGCGTCGCCCGACTGCGCGCCGTAGAGCATGCCGGCCACAAAGCGGCGGTAGCCTTCACTGGGGCTGGCAGCCTTGAACACTTCGTATTCCTGCGACCCCTGCACCTGCAGGGGGTAATAGACAGACAGGCCGGTGGATTGCTGACGGCCTGAGCCGGCAACCCGGTAGACCACCGCCTCATCCAGCGCCCCCAGCACCATACGGGCCTCGGGCAGGGCGCCCTCGATCTCCCGCATCATGGAGCCGATATCCACCATGTTGGTATAGCCCTCTTCGGGCGTGTTGCCGCCGTAATTTTCAGCGCGGTGTATGCCCCGCGTTATATCCTTAAGCCGGGCGCTGTTCGCCGCGGCCTCCAGCATCTTCCACCCGGCGGCGTCCATCGCCTGCGCCAAAGCGGGGATGGCGGCCAGCCTGGTGACCGACAGGGTGCTGATCTCTTCATCGCCGTTTTCCTGGTTGAATGAAAGGAAACTATCAGCCACTACCCGGCCCAGCTGCGCCCCGTCTGCCTGGGGATTCTCCCGCAGGAAGCTGCCGAAGGCCTTGTAGTCCCAGCCGGAGCCGGGCTCCAGCTCTTCAGAGGCGATCATGTAATCGGCAAATGGGCTGACAGCCTGCGCCGTCTCGATGGTAGCCATCAGGCAGGCGTCAAAGCCTATGAATTCGAAGGCGCTTTCATAGCCCGACAGCGCCCCGACGATCTCCGCCAGGCTCAGGCTGTCAAAATCGTGCAGCTCATCAAAACACACGCCGTTGATGCTGCCGCTGCCGTGGTTCCACAGCACCAGGCCGTAGCGCTGCGCGCTGTACTGCTCAAAGCCCCAATCCAAAAAGCCGCGCAGGGTGGCCGCATCGCCCATGTTTTCCAGAGGGCCCTCCCACAGGGCAAACATATCTTCATCATATATGTCAAATCGGGCCGCGCGGTCTGAGGGGATCACATCCTCCGCCATCCATTGCGCCGTGCCGCCCGTCTGGACGACAAAGCGGATGTTGCCGCCGGCTCCCGCTTCGATCATCTCGATCAGGTCGCTGGTGGCAGCGCCCCCCTCGCTTTCCAGATCCGTGCCGCACAGGTAGACAAAAACAACCCAATCCTGCGTTTCATTCGCCAGAGCAGGCAGCCACAGGCCCACCATCAGCGCCAGCAACAGCAGGACGCTCATAAACTTCTTCATTCTCAAATCCTCCATACCTTTTTCAACATTATATGGACACGGCGAACATAAGCAAGAAATATTTACATTTTGAGCTGTCAAGGGACGCGGCGCAGACCGCCCGTCAGGCCCCGCCGGCACGAAGCCCACGTGAACGACGACCGTCCGGCGGCAGTCATTTTCTCCTTTCTCAAGCAATGCGATATATCCTTTTGATTCTGTGGTATAATCAAAAACACACTCCAACTACCTGCTCCAAAGGAGAACCGCATGACATTCCACGAGCCCTGGTCACCGGAAAAACTCAAGCAGTGCACGCCGCGGGAGATCGATGAGCTGATCCCCCTGCTGCGTGAGCAGATCATAGACGCGGTATCGCGCACAGGTGGGCACCTGGCCAGCAACCTGGGCGTGGTGGAGCTGACCGTCGCGATGCACCGTGTGTTTTCAAGCCCCGAGGACAAGTTTATCTTTGACGTGGGCCATCAATGCTACGCGCACAAGATACTGACCGGCAGAGGCGGCCGGATGGACATGCTGCGGCAGTATCAGGGCATCTCCGGCTTCCCCAAGCGGGAAGAATCGCCCCACGACGCTTACGGCACGGGGCATGCCTCCACGGCGCTGTCGGCAGGGCTGGGCTTTGCCCGCGCGCGCGATCTGAAGGGGGAGGACCATCATGTGGTGGTGGTGGTGGGCGACGGCGCGCTCACCGGCGGCATGTGCTACGAGGCGCTCAATGACGCCGGCTGCACCAAAACCCGCATGATCGTCATCCTCAATGACAACCAGATGAGCATCGCGCCCAATGTCGGCGCGGTATCTCGCTACCTAACCTATATGCGCACCAGCAAAGGCTGGATCAGCGCCAAAAAGATCGTGGCCGAATCCCTCAAGATGATCCCCCTGGTTGGCAAGCCCCTGCACGACCTGCTGCAGCGGAGCAAGAACCACATCCGCAACTTCTTTATCCGCGATAGATTTTTCGACGCCTTCGGCTTCCGGTACCTGGGTCCTGTGGACGGGCATGATGAACAGGGGCTGGAGCGCTTCCTCCGGCGTGCCAAGCGCTTTAACGAGCCTGTGCTGCTGCACATCGTGACCACCAAGGGCAAGGGCTACTCGGTAGCGGAAAACGATCCCAGCCGCGCGCACGGCATGCCTGCCTTTGACCCGCAAAACGGCGAGCCCCGCGCCGCGTCCACCGCCCGCAGCTTCGGCTCGGCGGCCGGACTGTTGCTGGCGGAGCTCGGACGGCAGGATGAGCGCATTGTTGCCGTCACGGCGGCGATGGCCGATTCAACAGGCCTGGGAACCTTCCAGAGGGCTTTCCCGGCGCGCGTGTTTGACGTGGGCATTGCCGAAGAGCACGCCGTCACGATGGCGGCCGGTCTGGCTGCCGGCGGGATGCGCCCGGTAGTCGCCATTTACGATACCTTCATGCAGCGCGCCTACGACCAGCTGATCGTGGATGTCTGCCTGCAGAATCTGCCTGTTGTTTTTCTGGTCGACCGCGCGGCGATGGGCGGCGAGGACGGGCCCAGCCACCACGGCGTGTTCGGCGCCAGCTTCATGAGGCATATCCCGGGCATGACGGTACTCAATCCCCGCTCGGTGGACGAAATGAAGCACATGCTCCGCTGGGCGCTGGGGCAGGACAGCCCCTGCGCTATCCGCTATCCAAGGGCCGAGCACGCCCTGTCAGCCCAGTACCCATCCCGGGGCTTCAAGCCGGGCGTATGGGAGGAGCTTGAAAAGGGCAGCGATATCAGCCTCATCGCCACCGGCCCCATGGTGGCGGAAGCCCTGAAGGCCGCCCGTATATTAAAGGAACGGGGCATCCACGCGGCCGTCATCAACGCCGGGAGCGTAAAGCCGCTGGACGAAAACACGCTCAGGCGGCTGTCCGCTTCCGCCGCCCCCTACGCGGTCATTGAGGAGCAGGCCCTGGCCGGCGGCCTTGGCAGCGCCATCTGCGAATTTTGTGTAATGGAAAGCCTGCGCGGGCCAAGCCGGCTGCTGGCCATCCCCGATCAATTCATCCAGCAGGGCGGACACGAGGAGCTGATCAGAGAGCTTGGTCTGGACGGTGAATCCATCGCCCTGCAGCTGATGAGCGTATTGGTGAAAACCGCGTGAAGCAAAGAGCGGATATATTGCTGGCCGCGAAGGGCCTTGCCGTCAGCCGCGAACAGGCCCAGAGGCTCATCATGGCCGGTCGCGTCTATGTGGACGAGGTCAAGGTGTTAAAGCCGGCCCAGCCGGTTTGCGAGGAAGCCAACCTGATTTTAAGGGGCGATATCGCCCCTTTTGCCAGCCGCGGGGCGCATAAGCTTGAAAAAGCCCTGACGTTCTTCCAAGCGGACGTCAGAGATCTCGTCTGCATGGACATCGGGGCGGCCACAGGCGGCTTTACGGACGTGCTACTGCGGGCGGGAGCCAGGAAGGTCTACGCGATCGACGTGGGCTATGGCCAGCTGGATTGGAAATTGAGACAGGATCCGCGCGTCGCGGTGATGGAACGCATCAACGCGCGGGCGCTTCTGCCCGAACAGTTTCCTGATCACCCCACCCTCACGGTGATGGACGTGAGCTTCATTTCCATCAAGCTGGTCCTGCCCGCCGCCGCCGCGATCATGGGCGAAGCGGGCCGTTTTCTCACCCTGGTCAAGCCCCAGTTTGAGGCAGGGCGCGGCCAGGTGGGCAAAAACGGGGTGGTGCGCGAGCCCGGGACGCATGAGCGGGTGCTGCGCGAGATCAGGGACTTTTGTCCCAATATGGGCTGGAGCGTTCGGGGCTTCACCTGGTCGCCCATCAAGGGCCCTAAAGGCAATATCGAATTCCTGGCGGATATACGCCCGGGCGCGGGCGAACCGCTCAGCGATGAAGTCATCACAGCGCTTGTCAGCGAAGCCCATATGGCGCTTCGGGGAGCGGAAGAAGTATAATGCGGGTGGCGGCGCTCCGCGTGTCCAAAGCGGCGGCGGACCGGCTCCGGGCAGGGAGCATACGGACCCAATGGCCGCGCGCCGATACCCGGAGAATTCAGGTGGCATATCGCCATTTGCGCGGGATTCGGGAGGCGGGTTATGCGGGCGCTTATCAGAAAATTTGTCTTTGACAGGTATGTAAAGAAAGGCTTGTGCTCCATGCTGAGCCTCCTTTTGTTTTTAACCGCGGCAGCGGGAGTTCGGGCCGAAGAAGCCCCGCCCCTTGACGCGGAAGGCTTTTTATCCGAAGCCTACGGCCAGGATGAGTATGTGAATATCTCCCCCGAGGAAGGTGTATGGATCTATCTTTCCTCCGAGCTGTCGGTCACCATCCGGCAGTTCAAGCAGATTGATCCTGCCCTTGTCTGGTTTGAGAGCGAGATCAAGGTGCGGGGAGATACCAGGCTTCAAAGCTATCTCACCCCCGGCTCAAAGCCCGGCAAACGCATGATCAGCCCCATCAAGCTGTCGCGGGATAACCAGCTGGTCTTTGCCATCAGCGATGACTATTTCAGCCGCAGGCTCAATGACGGACACACGCAGGGCATCATCATCCGCGGCGGCAAGGTGTTCAGCAATAAAACCTTCAAGGCCGACCACGCCTCCCTGCCCAACCTTGAGGTGATCGCCCGCTTTGATGACGGGAGCCTGAAGACTTTTTTAAGCAATGCCCACACGGCGGAGGAATACCTGGCTATGGGTGTGACGGATACATTTGCCTTCGGCCCGATCCTGGTCAGCGAAGGCAAGCTTGGCCCGCACATGCTGGAAACGGATTATTACTATTACCGTGAGCCGCGCTGCGCGATCGGCATGATCGCGCCCAATCACTACATCATCCTGACCGTCACCGGGCGCACGGATGATTCAAGGGGCGCCTATTTCAGCTGGCTGGCCGAGCGGATGATCGCCCTGGGCGCGACCGAAGCCCTCAACCTCGACGGCGGCGGCACAACAGCGCTGCTGTTCATGGGCAATATGATCAACAAGTCAAATACCTCCAAGACCATCCGCGGGGTCGGCAGCCTGATCGGCTTTGGCACTTCCCCGGCGGCAACAGGCAGTGATAAGTAAAAGGAGTTCCCTGTGAAACAATGCCTCAGCGCCGTGCGCTGCCCCGTATGCAAAAAGCATGTCTTTATGCGCGGCAGCAGCCTGATCTGCAAGAAAGGCCACTGCTTTGACCTGGCCAAAACAGGCTATGTCAACTTCTGCGCCGCCAAGGATGATACCTATCCCCGCAGCCTGTTTGAAAGCAGGCAGCGGATCTACCAGGCGGGCTTTTATGAACCCTTGATCCAAGGGATCGCCGATATCTTGATCCAGCGCGTCGCTGCCCCCTCTCCCCTGATCGTGGACGCGGGCTGCGGTGAAGGCTATTTTCTATACCGGATCACGGAGAGCTTCCCTTCCCGGGGCATCGGTTTTGATATCTCCAAGGAAGCCATCCGCCTGGCTTCGCGCCTGTCAAAGGATATCCTCTGGATGGTGGCCGATCTGGGCGACATCCCGGTCAAAAACGGCCAGGCTGCCGCTATCCTCAATATTTTAACCCCCGCCAGCTACGCGGAGTTTGGCCGTGTGCTCACCAAGGGCGGCCTGATCATCAAGGCCGTGCCTGGCAGCGGCTACCTGAAGGAACTGCGCGAGCTGGCCGGCAGCCGGCTTCAAAGCGGCGACTACTCCAACCGGAGCACGATTGACTACTTCAAGCAGAATGCCCGCCTGATCGTGCAGCGGCACCTCAGCTGGAATCTGCCGCTGACGCCTGAACAGGCTCAGGACATCGCCCGCATGACCCCGATGCTGTCGCATGTGGACGCGGAGGAATTGGAGATAGAAAAGCTGACAGGGATCAGCATGGAGATGGATGTGCTGGTGGGGCAGGCAAAATAACACACCAATAACTCAAATCTCAACAGATAATCCAATTATCTCAAGAAAATAACTCAAATGTTAAGACAATCCATCTTAATATTTGAGTTATTTTGTTGAGTTATTTACCCGGGGTCTTGAGTTATCAACCCCTAACTTTTCGAATTAAGTAATAGTGATACCTAACTCCGTTAGCAAAGCAAGT
>CAYZRZ010000077.1:0-10288 GCA_964480995.1 uncultured Christensenella sp. | reverse complement strand
AGTCGCCGCCTAAAGGAAGGTGGAAAGAAATTCTTGCCTTTTTCAGCAGGCCCTACTTAATTCGAAAAGTTAGGGCTTAAGCTGATGAATGATCCGTCAATAGTTGCCTCAATCACTCACAGAGCATGGTTGATTGATGCGTTAAAGTTTTGAAGTAGCGTGAAATATCGCAACCGCAAGGCCGCCGGGCATTTTGTGCCCGGCGGCCTTTTTGAATGAACATATTGGTTTCCCTTTAGGCAATCCGCTGCCGCGTCACATTTCCTCTTCAAACGCGTCCCAAGGTATCTCCGCTCCGCTTTCCCCCGACAGCAGTCTGTCGATGTACATCAGCAAGGGAAAATCTTCAGCCTTGGCATCCCCTCTTCCAATGCTCGAGCGAACGGCCCGTGCGGTCCGCTCAGCGATCACGATGGATTCGAGGGTTACCCCGGCCAGCTCTTTTTTGGCTTCATCGATAGGATATCCCTTTCCCAGCAAGGTGCCGATCAGGCGGGTGCGGCCGCCGAACACAGTCACGTAGAGATCGCCCGCGCCCAGATAGATATTGGCATCCCGGCCGCCATAAAGCGCCAGAATCTTCCGCATTTCCTTGACGCTCTGCCCAAAGAGGGCCGCCTGGGAGTTGTAGTGCATTTTTCCGTCCAGCTTTTCAGAAAGACCCACAGCCAGCGTAACCCCCAGCGCGTAGGCATTTTTCAACGCCACGGCGCACTCCACGCCGCGGATATCCTCTGACAGGCTGATGTGATAAAAATCGGTGTTCAGCATGGCCTTTAATCTGCGCAGCAGGGCCATATCCGGTCCGCAGAAACACACCTGGGTCTGATCCCTATCAGCCAGCTCGTAGCTGGTGCAAGGCCCGCCGATGGCGTTGAAGCGGATGCCGCTGTCCGGAAAACTGCGGGCGTACAGCTCCGGGAAGGAAATAAACTCCCCCTCCCGCGTATTCACCATGCCCTTGGTGACAGACAAAACAGGCAGATCAGCGGGAATACGCGGGATGACTGAATCCATAAACCAATCCACGCCCATGCTGCTGACCCCGCCGATCAACAGATCCGCTCCCTCCAGCGCGTCTTCAAGTTCCTCAAATTGAAACAAGCGGATGCCTTCGGGCAGTTGCCGCTTCAGGGTGATATGAAAGCCCATCTCTTTCGCGTGCTCAATGATGCCCCTGTCCAGCGGCGTGCCGACAAGGCGCACCTCGTGCCCGTTTGCCTTCGCCGGGAAGGACATGGCCGAGCCCATCATGCCAGCGCCCACGATTGCAATAATGCTCATGCAGAATGTATCCTTTCTTTGATACCGGTTATTATAGCATGGTGACCGGAGGAGAACAAACCGCACAAATGAAAGGGTATTGGATGTGTCAGTCTCCCCGAAGGATCCTGATCGCTTCCAGGAGTTCAACATCCTCACCCTGAGCGACCATGAGCGCGCGCTCACGCGTCATGGGGATGCGGATGGTCGGCTCAATGCCTCCGGCGCCGTTACGGCTGTCGATCTGAATATTCCTGTCATGATCCAGTGATTGCCCGGCAGGCCAGGCGACCGTCAACCCTCCGGGCATGACCGCTTCCGAGCCTGTCAGGCCATAAGAACCGTTGGTGCCATAGAAACCAAGCGTGTCGCCATTTTGCAGGTTTCTGATCCCCTGCGCCAGCCCTTCTCCGGAGCTGACGCATTTCTGGTTGATCAGCGCGATGACCCTGCCTGTAAATACGGTATCAGCGGGCGTGATCAAGAGAGCCTCGGAATCCGGCATAGCGCGGATAATCCGGCGGGTTCCGGCTTTATAGTCATAATCATTCTGGTACTCATAAAACGCGGGCTCTCCATAGAAGGATCCCAGCAAGGCCGCGGACATCTCATCCAGCCCGCCCACATTATTGCGAATATCCAGAATCATCTTGTCGCATCCCGTTCTGACCGCTTCTTCAACCGCGCTTTGAAACAGGGCGACTGTCGATGGCGCGCTGCCCGTTCCTGACAGGTCCACATCCAGTTCTCCCCAGACACGGATATAGGCAATTCCACCGTCCATCATTTCTGAGGTCACCATGCCCGCAATCGGCGGCTCGTCGCTCTGTGCCCCCAGAATCATTTCCCGCAGCCTGTCGGACACCACCGCGCCGGGATAGACCTTAAAGATCGTTATCATCTCATCATCATACGCTGTCAGCGACGCGGAAATGATCTCCCTCGAGGCATTTCTAAACATGAGCTTTCCCTGGCTGCCTGCCCCGGCGCGCGCGAAATACGCTGTACGCTTCAGCAGCGCATCCTCATCTGTTGCCGCGTTGGAGGCGAAAATAGCGGATGCTGCATCGATGGCTTCCCTGACAGGCCGGTTGTTCCACCCTATCAGTTCATCCCCTGCCCGCAAGCCAGCGCTGTAAGCCTCAGTGCCTTCGCCAACCCATCCCGCGATCACCGTTCCGTCCGCAAGCATCACAGGGGCAAAGCCAAACCCGCCGCCAACATGCTTGCGATCTATCTCGGGCAAGGAGGACATGCGCACATGCCCGTCCGGTATGGCGTTAACATATTTCCTCAGCGCGAGGTAATACGCTTCAAGGTCCCCCGTTTCCTGCGCTCTTAAAATCACCAGCTGCGCCTCTGATGCCAGATGATCCCAGTCGATCCCCTTCCAGTCGCTGAACGCGTACTCACTTGAAAATCTTTTGTGAAGCAGATCAAAAGCCTCCGTCCAGGAGCTCTTGGAATAATCGGTCAGCTGGGCTCCTGTGTCAGCCTCACCGGCCAGGCTTGATCCCGCGGCCAGACAGGCAAGCGTCAGGGCCAGGCAGAAAATACGGGTCCGCCAATTCATCAGTATGCACCTCATCTCTCATTAATCACACGCGCGGCGGCACATCCATCTAGCGTATGCTGCAGGACCATCCCTGTTCAAGCCTGAAGCATTTGACCGACATAATAAGCCGCTTTGTTTTGTAAATGATTATATAACTGAATCCCCGCCTCCGCAAGTGACGGGGACGGATTTTGAGCATGCGCGATTAATGCCGGCCTGCTGCTGACGAACGCGGGATCAGTTGATACTATTATGTAAGTTAAAATGAATGGAGCATCGCGTGGTGAAAAAAGTATGACATACATAAGCCAGTTTGTTGCGCCAGTTTGTTGCGCAGTTTGTTGCGCCGGAAGATTCCCTATTGCTTTTTACTTTAAGTCCGTTTATATTGGCTGGTGGATATGCTGCGCCGCAATGCAAGCAGTCCCTCACTAAAAGGGTTAAGCACGAAAGCCGGCTACTGTTCTTTGAATCATGGCTGCGGCAGTACCCAGGCCTGTTCTTTCAGCAAACCGCTTGACAAAGAAAACGCGCTCTCATTCATGAATACACGGAATCCGCCGGATCCACCGAAATCACGGAAGCTGGTACTGACGTAAAACGTTAATCCATCCAAAACAGAGAGTTTTTTTGTCTGGGCGCAAGGAGAGCAGACGAAGGGAAGCGCAGCAGAGCCGCTTGATCCCCTCAATTCGCAACAGGCGAAATCCGCATGCTTTACGGCACTTGCTTTCTTCTTTGCTCATTGAGCTTGGGGTTCGCTCACCCCGCCTTTGGCGGCGCTCACCTCCGCCCGAGGTAAAAGAACCGACGCAATGATGCATTTATGTTTGGAATCAGTATAAGGAGTTGAAAGACGACATGCGCTTGATTGATAAGCTTCTGACCTATAACGGCAAATACGCCAAGTCAGACCCGATGTATCGAAAAGTGATCCTGCTCAACGTGCTGCTGGCCGGCGTAATGATCACCTGCTCAATGTTCGTTGTGATCGACATTGTTCTGTTCCGCATGTACAGCGCTGCCGCGGTCAACGCGGCGGGCGTCATTTTATCCCTACTCGCGCTGCTCTACTTCATGAAGACCAACAGATATCAACCGGTTGCTTATCTGTCAATCGGGGCACTGATCTTATGTCAGATCTCTTTTTTTCAAATCGCAGGAAATCAAAACTACGCGCTGATCTGGATAGCCATCGTGCCTCCGTTTACCTATTTCCTGCTCAATCGCAGGGCGGCACAGATCATTACGCTTCTGTTCAGCGGCTATATGCTGTATTTTGTCCTCTCCAATATGCCCCGGTGGAGCCCGGCGGTGTTTAACGCGCAGTCCGTGTTTAACATTCTTGGCGTAATGCTCTGCCTGCTGTTCATGGTCTCCTGCTATGAAAAGACAAGGGATGATGTTTGGAAGGAACTGAACGCCATGATCCGTCTGCTGGATGAGAACAAGGAGGATCTGCGCCTGATCCTGGACTCTTCGGCCGAAGCCATCTATGGCATTGATAGAGACGGAAACTGTACCTTCTGCAACAGAAGCTGTCTGAGCATGCTCGGATACCAAGATGAATCACAGATGCTGGGGAAAAACACACACCGGCTGATCCTTCACACCCACGCCGACGGCAGTGATTATCCTGTGGAGCAGTGCCGGATTTTCAGGGCATTTACTCATGGTGAAAGCGCGCACTCGGAGAACGAGGTGTTCTGGCGCGCGGACGGTACTTCCTTCGCGGCGGAGTATTTCTCCCATCCCAAGATCAAGGACGGAGAAATCGTTGGCGCCGTGATCACCTTCATGGACATCAGCGAGCGCAAGCAGAGGGAAGCGGAAATACGCTATCTGAGCGACTATGACCCCTTGACCGGCCTTCAAAACAGAAGATGCTACGAGGAGACGCGCGCGCAGACCGACAAGCCGGAGAATCTGCCCCTATCCATGATTGTAGCCGATATCAATTGGCTGAAGATGACCAATGATGTCTTCGGCCACGCGGCGGGAGACGAGCTGATACAGAAGGCATCTGATATCCTCAAGAAGACATGCAGACCTGGCGATACGATCGCACGGGTCGGCGGAGATGAGTTTATCATTCTGCTGCCCAGGACATCCGCGGAAGATGCCGCAAACATACTGAGCGGCATTAAAACCCAGGTCGCCGGTTCACGGGTGGCCGCAATCAAGTGCAGTATCTCCGCAGGCCTTGCCACAAAGCACAGCGCTGATCAATCCCTGGATGAAGTCATGCTGGACGCGGAAAGCGCCATGTATAAGGATAAAACCATGAACCGCAAGTCTGAAAACCGGCAGATGCTGGATACGCTGGTCGAAGCTTTGCACGAAAAATACCCGCGTGAAAAGCAGCATGCTTCGAGCGTCAGCAATCTTTGCGCAAGGCTGGGCGCTGCTTTGCAGCTGTCAAGCACCGAGCTGGAGAAACTCAAGCAGACGGCTGCTTTGCATGATATCGGGAAGATCGTGCTGAATGAGAACATCATTGTCAAGGATCAGCTATCGGAAGAGGAAGCCGCGAAAAAGCAGCAGCATCCCCTGTTTGGATACCGCATCCTCAGCCTCTTTGATGACACGCTGGATATCGCCGAGTACGTATACAGCCACCATGAAATGTGGAACGGCAGCGGGTATCCAAAGGGTATCCGGGGTGAGCAGATCCCTTTGATATCAAGAATTATCTCAGTCGCCGAGGCTTACGACCGGATCATTCACACACAGCGTCTTCCGATTGAAGATCGGGAGCAGGCAGCGGTGCAGTACATAAAAGACGGGATCGGCACCCGCTTTGATCCGCGCGTCGCTGAAACGTTTATTCGTATGATTGAAAGTAAAAGGGTTTAAGCTGACAAGCCGGCCTGGCTCCGGCTGGCCGGTACAGACAGTTTGTTCATCCCTTTCACCTTTTGCTCTCCAGCATATCAAACAGGCTGCCGGCCAGCAGCGCGAGCAGCGATACGGGCAGGGCGCCTTTAATAATCATTGTCACATCCATGCTGCGGATGCCGTTGACGATCAAAACGCCAAGCCCTCCCGCCCCGACGGCGGCACCCAGAGTGGCGGCGGATATATTGATGATCACTGTTGTGCGGATGCCGGCCAAAATGGCGGGCATCGCGAGCGGCAGCTGCACGCGCAGCAGGCGCTGGGCAGGCGTCATCCCCATGCCGTCAGCCGCGAGCAGCACCTGCCCGGGCACTGCATCCAACCCCTGGATGGTATTGCGCAGGATGGGCAGCAGGCCATAGAACACAAGCGCCATGATCACCGGGGTCTGCCCATAGCCCATCATGGGCACCGACAGCGCCAGCACCGCGGCCGATGGCACGGTCTGCAAAAAGGTGGCCGCGCGCAGCAGGGGCTCACGAAACTCACTCAGCGCCCGGAAGCGGACAGCAAGCCCCAGCGTAAGGCCCAGCGCCGCGGATAGGACGGCGGAAAACAGCACCAAGCCCAGGTGCTGCAGCATATACTCAGGCAGCGTCGCGCGCTGTCGGAAGACCTGCTTGCTGCCAAACGCCTCCGAAAGGAAGCCCTCCAGCCACTCAAAACGGTATACGGCCAGCAGGAGGAGCAGCAGCCACAGCAGCGCCGACAGACGGCGTCTCCATTCAGCGGCCATTCGCTTCACCTTCCCTGAAAAATTTTATTAATCCATCAAAATCAAGCACGCCCGGGGCTTCTCCCTCCCGCGTGACCCAAAGCCTGCCGCAGCCCTTGACCAGCATCATCGCCAGCGCGTCTGACAGGGGCATCGAGCCCGGGATGACACAGCCCGGTGTTTCCTGACCCGCTCCGATGACGCAGGCCTCGCGGGCCTGGTGGCGGGAGAGCAGCTTGAGCGCCATTTCCGCGCCGAAAAAGGCTTTGCTGAAGGCATCGCCTTCCCCGAACACCATCTCCCGCGGCGTGCCCGAGCGCACCATCCTCCCCTCCCGCATCAGGAGAATCCTGTCCCCCATGATCAAGGCCTCAGATACGTCATGGGTGACAAAGAGCACGGTTTTCTTCAGCGTCCGCTGGATATCCAGGAAGGACCGCTGCAGCCGCTCCCTGTTCAGCGGATCCACCGAGCCGAAGGGTTCATCCATCAGCAGGATGGGCGGATCAGCCGCCAGGGCGCGCGCCACGCCGACCCGCTGCGCCTCCCCGCCGGAGAGCTCATGCGGGTATTTGTCCAGATATTTCAGCGGAAGGCCGGTCAGCTCCATCAGGAAGGACGTCCGCTTGAGGATATCGGGCTTTTTCCATTTGAGCAGTTCGGGCACAACGGCGATGTTGCGGCGCACCGTGTAATGCGGAAACAGCCCGACGTTTTGCACCACATAGCCGATGCCGCGGCGCAGCTGTTCAGGCGGCATACTGTTGATATCCTGCCCCCGAACCGTCACGGTGCCGGAGTCGGCGGGGGTCAGCGCGTTGATGAGCCGCAAAAGGGTGGACTTGCCGCAGCCGGAAAGCCCCAGCAGCACGCACAGCTCGCCCTCAGATACGATGAGGTCGATTTCGCTCACAGCGGGCACCCCCTGATAGGCTTTGGACAGCTTTTCAGCGCGTATCATAGCGTCTCCCCCTTTCAGATCGTTTCACGGCGTTTCCCAGGAGGGCATCCAGCAGGATGGTCAGCGCGATGAGCGGAATAGTGCCCAGCAGGATCAGATCAGGCGCCGACTGCGCGAGACCAAGGAATATAAAGCTGCCCAGCCCCCCGCCGCCTATCAGCGCGGCCAGGACGGTATTGCCCATACCCTGGGTGAAGGCCGTGCGGATACCGCCCAGGATCAGCGGGACCGCCAGTGGCAGCTGCACTTTAATAAACACCTGACGCCTGCTCATCCCCAGGGACAAAGCGGCCTCGGTCACCGCCGGATCGGCCATGGATAGCCCGGCCATGGCATTGTTAAGCACCGGGAATAGCGCGTATAAAAAAAGAGCGATCCACGCGGGCCAGAAGCCCACGCCGCTTACGCCCCAGCTTTTCAGCAGCCCGCTCCGGCTGCCCAGCCAGGCCAGCGGCACCATGAGAAGCCCCAGCAGCGAAAGGGTCGGGATGGTCTGGGCAAGGTTCACCAGGAAAAACACAGGCCGCTTCAGCCGACGCCTTGAGAACAGCAGGAAGGACAGCGGGATGCCCAGCGCCGCCGCCGCGGCTGTGGAACTCGCGGCCAGCGCCAAGTGACGGCCGGACTGGGTGAAAAAAGCTTCCCGCCGGCTTTCATACTCCCGCAGGAGGGACAGGGTATCAAAGCGTCCAAGCAGCAGCAGCGCGGCCGCCGCGGCCAGCGGGGGCAGGAACAGCCATTTGGCCTTCCCCGGCGCGGCGCTGTCCCACAGCATCATCATGCAGGCCGCCATCGATACCCAGAAGCCGGTGCCGATGGAAATACGGGCGGTCTCACCGGAAAAGGCAGGCAGCCCGGCCCCCCAGGCGAGTATGAAAAGCGGGGCGCAGGCCGCGCAGAGGGAAAGCAGCGCGCGCCAGGCACTGCCGCGCAAGAGCAAAAACAGAAATGCCCCGGCAAGCGCCAGCAGGACAAGCAGCGCCGTCAGGCCGCCTGAAGATGGCAGACCTGTCAGCCTGAAAGCCTCCCCCGTCAGGATACGGTTGGGCCTGTAGCGAATAAAGGGTAAAAAAAGGGCAGCTGCCATGTACAGCGCCGCGCCAAGCGCGCCTGTTTTATAGCGGCTGCCCCTGTTCATGTCAGGCCTCACTCCGCCGGGAGCAGACCGGTTTCATCCAGGTATTGCGCGGCCACATCTCCCGCCGCCTTTTCGCCGAACACCACCTGGGCGTTGAGCCCCTGCAGGGTTTCAAGCGTCAGCGAGAGGAAGAGGGGCTTGAGGATCTCCTCGATCTGAGGGTACCGGCGGTGCAGCTCACCGCGAAGCACCGGGGCGGGCAGATAGACAGGCGGGATGCTCATGGGGTCTTCCAGCACCACCAGGTCCATCTCTTTGAGGGTGCCGTCCGTCCCGTATACCAGGGAAACATTCACGCCGTCGCGCTGCTCATACAGCGCTTTGAGCATTTCGGCGGTGTTGCCGGAGGCCAGCGTGATCAGCTGATCGGCCTTGAGACGGAATCCGTATGCCTCCTCAAAGCCGATGAGGCCTTTGACGTTTTCCACAAAGGTAGCCGCGGCGATCAGCTTGATCTCCCCGCCGGCATTGATATAAGCGGCCAGATCGGCAATGGTCTTCAGCCCATGTTCCTGAGCGAAGACACGCCTCACCGCCAGCCCTTCGGTGTTGTTCGCGTTGGCGGGGGTGAGCCAGATCAGGTCGTTCACCTCACGGTCCAGATCACGGGTGAGTTCGTAGCCGGCAACCGGATCGGTCCAGGCGTCGGTGGAATTTGTCTCGTGGTAATACTGGCCGGAGCCCGTATAATCCAGCACCAGGTCGACCTCTCCCGCCATCAAGGCAGCGCGCAGGATGTCAGGCGTGCCAAATTCAGTGCGGTCCACCACCTCAAAGCCGGCTTTCCGCAGCAGCTGCACCATCATGCTGCCGAGCACCGCCCCTTCGGAGTCGATCATGGTGGCGATAGTGATGGGCCCGGGCTTCACGGTTTGGGCAAGAGCAGCCGGGGCCGCCGTAAGCGCGCCGGCCATCAGCGCGAGCGCGAGTAAGAGAGAAGCTGTCTTTTTCATGACATTCACCCTTTCAAAAGATGAGTTTAATCTGCAGCTCGGCAGTAATCCGGGCGCTGTTATTCCGCCATCAGTATACCCTGAATTCTTGCCGGATATATCGGTTTGACGGATTGATCAGACCGGCTGCATCGCGCCGGCAAAGGACAGCCAGGCCAGTACGCTCTTGGCCGCAAGGCTGAGGATGATATAGCCCCGCTCCCCGTATACATAATCGCGCCATTTGCCTATCCTTTTGTATCGCAGGATCATGTCAATGGGGAAGAGGTTGAAGAAAACAAAATAGGAACCAAAGATGGCGTACACAAACCAGGGCACCCGCGACAGATCGGAGTTGCCAAAGGCGTACAGGAACACCACCACCACTCGGGGCACCAGGCCCGTGAAGGTGCCGTACCAGAAGCTCAGCCAGCTGGCTTTTCCCTTGCCTTGGTTGAGTTATGTTTCGGCCCGTACAGAATGCGATTCTTATTGATACTTGTATCATGAACCTTTGCGGATGGTTTGTCTATGTCCCTAAGCGTTCTTCTGACACGCGCAGGAGCCGGTCTTCGGTTTCACATGCCCGGCCGTGTAGCCCGGACTTTGTCATACTGATGAAAAACGTTTAATGCATCCAAAGCGGCGAGGGATTTTGGTTCGGGGCAAGGAGCACAAGTGAAGGCGCAGCAGCGCTACGTCGAACTTGTTGCGACATAGCACCGAGCCAAAATAACCTCCGCGACGATGCGTTAACGATTTGAGTCAGTATGATACGCTGCCTTGCGCCAAAGTCTCCCCGTTCAGCGTTTTCTGCCGCGCAGCC
>CAYZRZ010000076.1:0-10449 GCA_964480995.1 uncultured Christensenella sp. | reverse complement strand
CGGCACCCATCTGGCGGAACTGCTGATGGACACATTCCGGCGCTCCGGTAAAAAATCTGCCGCCTGCTCCGAGCAAAACCCCTTGCATCTGAGCTGGCGCATCCCCGGGACGCCCGGGCATGATCACAACAAAGCTCCCGGCGTGGATGAGAACTGCGCCGGCTATCCCTTCCTGCAAAAGCTGGGTTTTGAGACGGCGCATCACGAGATCGCCATGTACATGGACCTGAAAGATTACGCCTGGCCGCAAAGCATGACGCTGCTGCGGCAAAAACTCAGCAGCGAGGGCATCTGTACGGGGCGCTATGATCCGAAGCTGGGCTATGAGTTTGACGGCATGTGCGACCGCATCCCCAGCGAATACTGGCGGCATGTGCTGCAGACGGAAACGGAGGCCTGGATAAAAAACGAGCCCAACCGCGACCCGGACCTCTGGCCCGACGGCATCCGGCCCTCAGGCCCCAGGCCCATCCTGGCTGCGACCTATGATGACCATATCGTCGGCTTCACCGGCCCGGTCGATAAGCAAAGGAGCGGCCGGGGCTGGTTTACGGGCATCTGCGTGGACCCGAACTTCGGCCGCCGCTCCATCGGAGAGGTGCTCTTCCACCTGCTGATGCAGGAGTTCGCGGATGAAGGCGCCGCCTTCACCACCCTGTTCACAGGCGCTGACAACCACGCCCGGCGCATCTACGAGCGGGCCGGCCTGCGTGTGGTATGTACCTTCGCCATGATGAAGAGAACGCTATAGTCCCGCCTGTGATATAATCAATCCCGGGAGGGACATGATGACTGACATGATGATTCCGGGCTTTGACATCGCGCTGACCGCCGCCAGCGGCCAGTGCTTCCGCTTTAACCGAGCAGGCGACCGCCGCTACCGCGTCGTTGCTTCAGGCAGGCGCCTGGAGATCGAAGACCTGGGCGCGCATCGCTTCCGGCTTGACTGTGACGAGCAGACATGGCGTTCCTTCTGGCATGACTATTTTGATATGGACAGGGACTATGCCGCCGTCATGGCGGCAGTGCCCGAGGACGACATTTTCCTGAAGGAGGCCGCCTCCTTCGCTGGCGGTCTGCGCATCCTCAGGCAGGACCCCTGGGAAACGCTGATCGGCTTCATCATCAGCCAGCGCAAAAACCTGCAGGCCATCAAGGGCTGCGTGGAAGCGCTGTGCAGCCGATTTGGCAGCCGGATAGACAAGGATACCTTTGCCTTCCCGGCACCCGCCCGGCTTGCGCAGGCGGATATCGAGGATCTGCGCGCCTGCGCGCTGGGCTACCGCGCGCCCTATATCCGGCAAACAGCGCGGATGGCGGCTTCAGGCCTGATCGACCTTTATGCGCTCAAAGCGCTTGACGACGCGGATTTGCAAGTTGAGCTGATGCGTTTTCCCGGTGTGGGAATCAAGGTGGCCGACTGCGTGATGCTCTTCGGCTACGGGAGAACGTCGGCCTTCCCCCGCGATGTATGGATCAACCGGGTTCTGGACCGCTATTATGGGGGCGAATCCCCCGCTCCCCGGCTGGGCATACATGCCGGCATTCTTCAGCAATGCATGTTTTGCTACATCCGTTCTTTATAACAGAATAGTAAAAACTGAATTTTTAAATTTTGTTCTTGCATTTTTATGCCTCCCGACGTAGAATAAATCAATTCTTCAAAGGAGGCTACCCAACATGAGAAAGCTACTCGCGTCCCTGCTCATCCTATCCCTGGTCCTACCGGTCATCGCCCTGGCGGAGCCTGCCACCAAGGGCACCATCGTTATCGGCATCTATGAGCCCGCCAGCGGCGACAACGGCGCGGGCGGCAAGCAGGAGACCCTGGGCGTCCGCTACGCCCACACCCTGCAGCCCACCGTGGAACTGTCCGACGGGGTCTATGAGATCAAGCTGGTCGAAGCGGATAACCAATCCTCGACCGACAAGGCGCCCACCGCCGCTCAGGATCTGGTCAGCTAGGGCGCGGCCATCGTGCTGGGCTCCTACGGCTCCTCCGTTTCGATCGCGGCAGCCCCCATCTTTGACCGCGCCGGCCTGGTCGCCATCGGCCTGTCCTGCACCAACCCGCAGGTAACGCTGGGCAACCCGCTGTACTACCGCATCTGCTTCCTGGATCCTTTCCAGGGCACGGTGCTGGCCAGCTACGCGCAGGAAGCGTTCGGCGCGAAAAAGGCCTATACCCTGGCGCAGCTGGGCAACGACTATGACGTGGGCCTGGTCAACTACTTCACCGAAGCCGCCAAGGCAGCCGGCATCGAAGTGGTCGGCGAGACCTTCCCCGAGGGCACCAGCGATTTCACCGCCTACCTGACCAAAGCTGTCAACGAAGGCGCGGAAGTCATCTTCTCCCCCACCTCCACCACCTACGCCGCCCAGATCATCACGCAGGCCGCGTCCAACGGCGTGAAGATCCCGATCCTGGCGGGCGACACCTGGGACAGCTCCGTCATCCTGGAAGCCGCCAAGGGCACGGATGTGCAAGTACACGTCACCACCTTCTTTGATGAAGGCGACACTTCCGAAGCGGCGGTCGCGTTCGTGTCCGGCTTCAAGGCCTGGCTCAACGAGAACCCGGATCAGAAGACCGCCAACGGCGGCAATGACATCGTGGCGGCCGTGACCGCCCTGGGCTTTGACGGCTACATGACCGCCCTGGAAGCGCTGAAAGCAGCGGACAGCGGCGAGCGCGATGACATCGCCGATGTCGTTGCCGATGTCACTTACACCGGCGTCACCGGCGCGATCGCCTTTGACGAAAACGGCGATGCCCTGCGCGACCAGGCCTTCATCAAGGCGGCCGATACCTCTACCGGTACCTGGACCTTCGTGAAGGTTCAAGGCATTGAAGGCAACTGATTCCGCTCGTATTTGTTAATCAGGGGGCCGACAAAAATCGGCCCCCGATTTGATTGATTCAAAAGGAGCTTTCATGTCTGATTTTTTTTCGCTGAACCTGCCTTACCTGCTGGGCGGCATCTCCGTCGGCGGCCAGTACGCGCTGATCGCTATCGGCTACACGATGGTCTACGGCATCCTGCGGCTGATCAACTTTGCCCACGGTGATATATTCACCGTCGCCGGCTTTGTGATGGTCTACCTGAGCGCCACGCTGCCGCTCTCCCTGTCCCTGCCGCTGACGGTGCTGATCACCGTAGCGCTGGGCTATCTGGTGGAGCGCGCGGCCTACAAGCCGCTTCGCGACGCGCCGCGCATGTCCATCATGATATCTGCCATCGGCGTCAGCTACCTGCTCCAGAACCTGATGTGGTACGTGACAGGCGGACTGGCCAAGCAGTATCCCACCATCCCCTTTATATCAGATTCCGTCACCATATTCACCGCCACCACCAAAATGGTCACCGTGATCACGCCGTTTTTAACACTGGCGCTGGTGTTCCTGCTGGTCAGGCTGATCAACGGCACCAAGATCGGCATGGCGATGCGCGCCGTCAGCAAGGATTTTGAAACGGCGAGGCTGATGGGCATCAAGATCGACCGGGTCATCTCCGTCACCTTTGTGATCGGAAGCTTCCTGGCCGCCATCGGCTCCATCCTCTATTTTTCAAACTACACCGCTGTCACCCCCACCGTGGGCGCGATGCCCGGCCTGAAGGCCTTTGTGGCCGCGGTATTCGGCGGCATCGGCTCAATTCCCGGAGCGGTGATCGGCGCCTTCATCATCGGCATCGCCGAAAACATCATCAAGGCGGTAGGGCTGACCACGTTTTCTGATGCCTTCACCTTTGCCCTGCTGATCATCGTGCTCATCTTCCGGCCTACCGGGCTGTTTGGTGAAGCTACCAATGAAAAGGTATAGGTGAGCGATATGAAAAAACTGCCATTATTGATCGGCCTGCTGCTATTGGCCCTCGCTATCGCCCTGATGGTTTACTCCGCCGGGGCTCAGGGCAGCCTGCATGACCTGCTGGCCCGGATGGATAAGGACAACCTGGCGGACAGCGACAGCAAGATGCAAAAGGCGCGTGACCGCGTGACGGAAGCGCTGCTTGAAAACGACCGCGTCAAAGCCCTGCGCAGCCTGGACCGCTACATCGAGGGCTTTTCAGAGGGGCTTGACCTGTCCGGACAGAACGCGGCAGACCTGTTCTTTTACAAAAACGGTCCGTCCCTGATCGCCGCCGGCGCTTTCCTGTGCGCCGTGGCGCTGGCTGTCATCTGCCTGGCCTTTGATAAGCTGTCCAAATACAGGCTGACCTCGCTGTACCTGGTGCTGATCGCTCTGCTGTACGCGGGCGTCTACATTCTGGAAAACCTCCTGGGCGGCGATACCATGCTGATCACGGTGCTCAAAAAAGGCGCTATCTACGCGCTCATAGCCGTCTCCATGAACCTTTTAAACGGTTTCACGGGCCTGTTTTCACTGGGCCAGGCGGGCTTTATGCTGGTAGGGGCTTACACCTACGCCATGTTCACCATCCCGCCCGAAAGCCGCGCGCAGGTATACCAGTACTACAACGGCGGCCTGATCCAGTTCGCCCTGCCGGTTTTGCCCGCCTTGCTTCTGGCCGGCCTTGCCGCTGCCTTTTTCGCCTTTTTGATCGGCCTGCCGGTGCTGCGCCTCAAAAGCGACTATCTGGCCATCGCCACGCTCGGCTTTGCCGAGATCATCCGCGCGGTATTCCAGTATGACGGGCTTGGCCCGCTGACTAACGGCTCCAACCTTTTGCGCCGCTTCACCACATTCGATTCGGCCCTCTTCCCCTTTATCGCGGCGGGGGTCTGCATATTATTCATCGGCATGCTGATCAATTCCACCTACGGGCGCAGCTTCAAAGCCATCCGGGACGACGAGGTGGCGGCTGAAGCCATGGGCATCAACCTCTTCCGACACAAGCAGATGAGCTTCGTGATCAGCTCCTTCTTCGCGGGGGTGGGCGGCGCGCTGCTGGCCATGTACCAGACGACGGTGCAGGCCAGCGCCTTCAAGGCATCCATGACCTACGAGATTCTGCTGATCGTGGTGATCGGCGGCATGGGTTCGGTGACAGGCTCTGTGCTGACCAGCTTTCTGTTCATCGCCGCCAGTGAATGGTGGCTTCGCTTCCTTGACAACGAAGTGGTCATCGGCGGGGTGGCGTTGCCTTTCATGCGCAGCGGCTTCCGCATGGTGATATTCTCGCTGGTCATCATGGTGATGGTGCTGTTCTACCGCAGGGGCATCATGGGCGATAAGGAATTTAACCTGAAAGCCCTCTTTGCCCCCCGCGCGAAGAAGGGAGGACAGAGCCGTGGCTGATCATGTGCTGGAACTCAAAAACATCACCATGCAGTTTGGCGGCGTGGTCGCCGTCGATAACCTGAGCATGCATATCGACCGCGGCGAGATCGTGGCGCTGATCGGCCCCAACGGCGCCGGCAAAACCACGGCCTTCAACTGCGTCACCGGCGTATACAAGCCCACCAACGGGCAGGTGTGGTATGAAAACCAGCTGATCGTATCCAACCATCCGCAGGGCAAAATGAAGTCCCTGTACGCGGGCAAGGACGCGGGGATATTCAAGGAGACGGTCGAACCCACGCCCGACAGGATCACCAAGCTTGGCCTGGCACGCACCTTCCAGAACATCCGGCTGTTCAAGACCCAGACCGTGTTTGAAAACGTGCTGATCGCCACGCACCTGCACCGCACCAGCAACCTGTTATCGGCCGCCCTGCACCTGAACGTCAAGGAAGAAAAGCGCCTGCGCGCATTGGCCCTCGAGATGCTGGAAGTGGTCGGCCTGCAGGATCTGCGGGATGAGCTGGCCGTCAGCCTGCCCTACGGCAAGCAGAGAAGGCTTGAGATCGCCCGGGCCCTGGCCACCGGGCCGCGCCTGCTGCTGCTCGATGAGCCGGCCGCGGGCATGAACCCGCAGGAATCCGACGACCTGGCCCGTTTCATCCAGGGCATCAAGAAGCAGTTCGACCTCAGCGTTTTTTTGATCGAGCATCACATGGACCTGGTGATGGATATATCCGACCGCGTCTACGTGATCGACTTCGGCCGCATGATCGCCGCCGGCACGCCCGCCGAGGTACAGGACAACCCGGACGTTATCACGGCCTATCTGGGGGTGGATGAGGAATGAGCATGCTGGAAATCAAAGACCTTCAGGTAAGCTATGGCGGCATCGAAGCCCTGCGCGGCATCAGCCTGAATGTAGACCAAAATGAAATAGTCACCCTGATCGGCGCCAACGGCGCGGGCAAATCCAGCACCCTGCGGGCCATCAGCGGCCTGGTCATGCCCAAGGGCGGCAAGATCACCTTTGGGGGGGAAGATATCACCCGCATGGATACCCAGCAGGTTGTGGAACGCGGCCTGATCATGGTGCCGGAAGGCCGCCGCGTCTTCCCCAACCTGACGGTGGAAGAAAACCTCAGGATAGGGGCCTACCTGGTCCGCGACCCGGCCCGTATCAATCAGAGCATGGAATACGCATATACCTGCTTCCCCCGATTGAAGGAGCGTCACTGGCAGCCCGCGGGCACCCTGTCGGGCGGCGAGCAGCAGATGCTGGCCGTAGGCCGCGCCCTGATGGCCGGTCCCAAGCTCCTGATGATGGACGAGCCATCTCTGGGTCTCGCCCCTCTGGTGGTCCGCGATATCTTCGCCATCATCAAACAGCTGTCGCTGGAAGGCATCACCATCCTATTGATCGAGCAAAACGCCAACGCCGCTCTCCGAGCGGCTGACCGGGGCTATGTGATGGAGACCGGCAGGATCATTTTAAGCGGAACAGGCGAGGACCTGCTGAGCAACCAGGCGGTCAGGGACGCTTATCTGGGCCAGTCGGCGAAGAAGGGGAGAAAGATTTAACCCCCACCCACTTGTGTGTCATAATAATAAATATACTTATATGACACTTTATGATGCCATACAGTCTATTCTTTGCTATGACCAGGTCTTCAGCCGCCTGAAAAAGCTTGACCGGCTGATGCCCAGTTTTTGAGCTGCTTGATCGGCGCTTATACGCTCTGCGCGGTAGTTGCCGATGACCTCAGCCAGCTTGGTGTCGTCTATCGCGATGGGCTTTCTTCCCTTAAACCGGCCTTCTATCGTCGCTGTACGGATGCCCTGCGCTTGTTGCGCATCTATGTACGCCTTTTCCATTTTGTACAGATCCATCAGCAAGGGATAATAAAGTCCCCTCGTTTCATCGTTTATCTCATAGCCCGGCGCAATTAAATCATCCCCGTAACACATGATCGTCAACAAGTTCCGGTATATATCCACGGCCCTCTTGCCGTATTGGCGGATATCTTCCACGCGATGAACCCGCTTCTCGTCGCCCGCCTCATAGGCTTTAACGTACAGATCGTCTCCGCTGTACTTTGATTGCGTTGAGATAAGCCATTGAAGACGGTTCAAGTAATCCATCCCCGCCTTTTCAAGCAGCGGCCAAAGGTTTTGACGGTTTTCGCCAGGCGTTCTCTCACTGATAAATACGGGTACCATATTTTCCCGCGCATAGCTTTCTCTCCGCGCATCCAGATCAAGCCCCGGGATGCCCTGGAATAAGGCGGGTGGAAGCAGATCGATAACCGGGTAGACTGGTCTGAAGCGATACGTATAGCTTTCATCCTCGCGCAGCGTATAGCTGATGAAGGCGATCTTATAGACAAAACCGTAGCTGTCATCAAGGCAAATAAGCCCCTTTGTGCATATCTCTCTCACGTCCTTCCCTCCAGCAAAAGGTATGCCTTCATCAAAATCCCCTCGTACCGCGCTCGCAGAATATGTCTCAGAAAATCCTTTCTGAAGTCGCTCGTATATGGAACCTGTTCAATCAATCCTTCCATAGCCAGGATATCCGCCCTTTCCATCACGGCCTTTAATGCGCTGTTGCACTCCGGAAATGCCAGGCTGTGAATGACCTCAAAGTAGGAGCTTTTCTTACCCATCAAACGGATTTGTGATGTTGGGAAGGTGTAGACGCGCCTATCCGTTTCTTCCCTGCTTGTCATGATACGCTTCATCTCCTCTTCGTTTGTCATCTGTGGGAACAGACAGGAGCCGTTATCAAACACCGGCGCAAGCGAATAAGTTCGATCCTTCTTGATAAAGCCCCAGTTACTGCCGTGGCGGTCAAAGTTCCCCAGCAGCGCGTCGATCACATATATCTGCCAAAAAGCAGCGATCGTTTCCTGCACATGCGTCAGCTTGGAATTGTCCCGCAGCATCTCCATCACATCTGCATACTCATATTGATAGCGTTCCCTATCCTGATCGAGCGTACTCTCCCCAACATCGTTGAAAGGAACGAACTGCTCGCCCGGCCCAATGAAATTTTTACAGGCCACAACTTCCTCACCCATATATCGGCCCAGGTAACTCTCCTGTGCGGGGATACCCATTAACTCAAACACATGGCAGCCCAAGTACTCGCTGACATGGTTCATCCTCAGGCCAAAGGCAGTTTTGGTCTGAAACTTCAGCATGTATTCACTGTTCCCAATCAAAACACCTATCTTTTTTTCCGAGCCTCCATAATAACGCTCGCTCAAGGGATATGCTGAAAAATCCATACTCGTCCCTCCTATTTATAGAATAGCGGGGGGAAACCAGAGTGTCAATAGGATATTTAATTATTTTTGATACTTATACGAATCCTGAGGATACGCATTGACAAAGCCTATATGCCCTCGTACACTGAACTCACCTAAGCGTGAACGGGAAAGGGGGCGGGGCTTATGCACACACTGCGCGAGGCAGGCAAAAAGATGCTGTTCTGGGGCGCGCTGGCGCTGATGATCTGGGCGGGCTATGAGCTGTCCGTCCGCTGGGATACGCTGGAGAAAGCCACCAATACCGTGCGCCTGATGGCGGCGGATCTGAACGCGTCCCCGTTTGATGTACTGTTTAAGTATACCTATTTTGAGGCGCTGAAGACACCCGCCTTCCTGGCGGGCTGCGTGATCGTCGGCCTTTTTGCCCTGCTGCTGCGCGCGAGGCCCCTGAGCGCCTATGTCATCATCCCGCTGTGCGGCGTGCTTTTATGGCAGCAGGTGGAAGCGAAGGCTCTCTTTTCAGTTAATGTCTGGCAGATGCTCAAGTTCCTGCCGCTGCTGCTGGTGACCCTGGGCAGCGCCATCAACCTCGTATTCTACTATTACATAAAAAAACGCCGGACAGCGGCGCGCAAGGCTCCTCCGCCCGGCACAAGGCATTTCCAGTGAAGGGGGAGAGTTTGCAATGAGGCGATCAGCTATCATCCGATAAGGATAAAGATATATTTTCAAAATGGAGGAGCGCCCGGCGCTCCTCCATTTTTTCGACAAGCGTCTTCAGCCGGCCATGGTCTCCGCCCGGAGATCCGGCAGCCGCTTTGAGATGGCTTTCAGTGCCGCTTCCGCCATCATCCTGTGGCCGAGCTCGTTGAGGTGGATGCCATCGAGGCTGTGAATATCTTCGCCGTTAAGCCTTTCCAGGAAATATTCGCGCAAAGGCAGGCACAGGCACTGCATTTCAGCCGACAGCCGGAGCGCCATGGTGGAGTAATACTCCTGCCAGCGGTAGATGCGGGCTGCCGCGCCGCCGATATACTTCAGTATATTCTCACGGGAGAGGCCCTGGCTGACCCAATTGAAATACCTGTCCGCGTCAAGCGGCGGCAAGGTGGACAGCACAGGTACGCCGCCCCGCGCGCGCACCAGGGATACGATCGATCGCAGCGCTTGTTCAAACAAAGCAGGAGGGGTCTTTGGGAAGTGCTCGCCTTCAGGGGCTGCCGCCACCGCCGCCCAATCCATATCGCAGTCGTTGCCGCCATACTCGATGAGCACAAGCGTTTCATTCATCGGGGAGCTGTCTTCGCTGAGTTCCGCAAGTCCCTCGGGCGCGGTGCAGCCCATGCGGGAATGGTTGATGACCGGCACCCCCAGTTCCTGCTCCACCAGGCGCGCCGCATTATCGCGCAAAATAGCATAGCGTTTGCGCGTTTCATCGAAAAATATGCCCTTAAGCACCGAATCGCCCCAGATTTGAATGGATGCGATATTCATTCCACTCACCACCTCACATAGTTTATAAAACTATATTAAACATTTTCAATGATTATGTCAAGCGCTTCCCGAAAGGCCTTGACAGTCTTCAAGCCTGTATGTTACACCTTTGTTAAACAGATGAAGGAGAGTTCGCATGGACATCAATACGCTGCGTGATGATATCGATAGCTGGGAGCCCGTCAAATGGGAGGGCCTGCCCGACATTGACCTGTACATGGACCAGGTAGTCACCTACCTCAGGCGGCAGCTGGCCCTGTTTCAGGATGACAGCGAGGCCAGCCTGGTCACCCGCTCCATCATCAACAACTATGTGAAGGATGGCATCGTGCCCCGCCCGGTCAACAAGCGCTATGCCCGCGAACAGCTCTCAGCCCTGATGATGGCCTGCGTATTGAAGCGCGTGCTGCCCATGCAGCAGGTCAAGCAGCTGCTGCG
>CAYZRZ010000075.1:0-10578 GCA_964480995.1 uncultured Christensenella sp. | reverse complement strand
TCCCGTTGAGGATGGGCCGGTCTTCATTCCTCGGTCGTCCTTTTTGACCGGCTTCACGTTCCGGAAAATATCCCTTGATCCGCTCCCACTACTCGTCTGTTAACTCGTACCTGCGTTGTGACGTCATTTCTACTTCATTGAAAGCAATGAAAAACCCCTTGATTTCTCAAGGGATTTCGGGTGGTGGAGCATAGCGGATTCGAACCGCTGACCTCTACAATGCGAATGTAGCGCGCTACCAACTGTGCTAATGCCCCGTGGTGGTTTTTGCCCACTGTTTTGGCTCCGCGGGTGAGGAGTTTTTGAGACCAATCTCGAGGTTGGTGGTTTGGGGTGCTGCTGGGGGCGAAAGTACGCTTACCTCGTCCTACCAACTGTGCTAATGCCCCATAACGTCTTGATTGACGCTCGGCTATTATAGCATCGCTCTTCGTATAAGACAAGAGGGATTTTATGAGTTTTTGAGATTTAATATGTATATATTTATATATAAAAAATGATGCCGGACTCAAGATGGCATGATAAAGCCGACATATCAGAAGATAGAAATTGCTCTAAATCTCTGCTATAATCAACCGGGTGATGATTCGGATGTTTTGGAGGCGTGATTTTTGAACAAAAAGAAGATACTGGCCGCTGCGGCGCTCACGTTTATCATTGCTGCGGGAGTAGTTTTTTTGCTGACCAGGCCGCAGGAGTTAAAACCAAGCGCCCGGGAACTGGAGGAAATGAGCAGCGCACTTGAAAACGAGGGAAAGGGTCTGGAGGTGAGCGATTCTTTTCGGATGGCAGTTGACCCGGATGACCTGTCCGTTACGACCGGCCTGGATGAAGACTGGACGCACATTTTATTGCTGGGTACGGATGCCCATAGCGGGAACCTGGACGAGGGAAGATCGGACGCCATGTTGGTAGCCTCCATCAACACCAAAACAGGGGAGATTAAGGTTACATCGCTGGTGCGCGATATGCTGGTTGATATACCCGGCATGAAGTCACAGCAGCGCGTCAACACCGCCAACGCTTTCGGCGGTCCGCTGCTGGCCATCAAAACGGTGAACGAATTACTGGGGCTGAATATTACTCGTTATGTATCGGCCAGTTTCCCCGGTTTTGGCGTGCTGGTGGAACTTATGGGCGGCATTGAGCTGACGCTCAGCAAAGGTGAAGCAAAACTGATACACGGCCAAATAAGCGATGAGCCGCAGATCGTGGTCGGCTGGCAGGCACTGGAATACGCAAGGATCCGAAAGCTCGATAACAACTTCGGCCGCAATGAGCGCCAGCGCAATGTCCTGTCCGCTGTTCTTGATAAGGCGATGAAACTGGGACCTAAAGAGCTGCTGGCTTTGCTGCCGGAGGGTCTGAAATATGTATCCACCAACCTGACCACGTCCGAGATACTTGATTTGATGCCTGTGGTGCTTGGCAACACGCAGGGAATCGAGATGCTGAGCCTGCCGCCTGATAAGACCTACCATTACGGGAAGTCGCAGGGTGATGCCAGCGTCATCATTTTTAATTTGGAAAAGACGCGTGCCGCTTTTCATGATTTTATCGCGGGCAAACCGGCGGCGCAGGAGCAGACAGAAGAGAAAAAATGATACATTTTCACGGTGATACTGAGATAACCGTAGACAGAACGATCAAACACCCTTGTGACCGGCATGCTTGTCAGCCCGCAAGGGTGTTTGATCGTTTGTGCTGTATACGCGCTTATTGGTGTTCTTCATTTTGATTTTCCCAGAGCAGGCTTTTCCACTTTCTGCCTGTCGGGGTTGCCGCTAAACCGCCCTGGGCTGTCTCCCGCAGGGCAGGGGACATGCTGAGACCGATCTGATACATAGTTTCAATCACCTCATCACAAGGGACGAAGCTTACAATGCCGGCCAGCGCCATTTCCGCCGCGGCGAGCGCATTGGCCGCTCCGCCGGCGTTGCGCTTGATGCAGGGTACTTCAACCAGACCTGCCAATGGGTCACAGGGGAGCCCCAGCATATTTTTCAGGGCGATCGCGGCGGCGTTGGCGGCTTGCTGGGGCGTGCCGCCTGAAAGCTCCGTGACGGCGGCCGCGGCCATCGCTGCGGCGGAGCCGGTTTCCGCCTGGCAGCCGCCCTGCGCGCCTGAAATAAAGGCATTGTTGGCGATCACGAAGCCGATGGCACCGGCGCAAAACAGCGCCATGGTCATCTCCTCATCGCTTTTTTGAAGGTGCTCCTGCGCCGCGATCAATACCCCGGGCAGCACCCCGCAGGCGCCGGCAGTGGGGGAGGCACAAATGATGCCCATGTGAGCGTTGCACTCGTTGACGGCGATGGCATAGTTGATTGCCCGGGGGAAGGCGCCGCCTGTCAAGCGGGGACCTTTTTTGATATATACATCAAGCAGCCTCGCGTCACCGCCGCACAGGCCGCTGTGGGAACGCAGGCCGCGCAAACCCTCCGCGGCTGATCGCTTCATCACCTGATACTGCGCGGCCATGCGCGCGATAATTTCATCCCGGCTTTTTCCTGTGTTCTCGATTTCATGCTCCAGCATCACCTGCGCGATGGTCCTTCCATGCGCCTGTTCTACCAATTCGCTGATATTTCTAAACATATGCCGCCTTTACACGTCAAGCGTGATGATCTTGTAGATATTGTTCTGGCGGTTCATCCGCTCGATCACATCAGCAGCGACGCGTTCATCGGTCTCAATGACCATCAGCGCCGTCTGGCCTCTGTCCGCGCGGGAAACCTCCATATGGTTGATGTTGATGCATCCCTCTGCCAGCAGCCTGGTGATGGAGGCGACGGTGCCATAGGCGTCGCGGTGAAAAATCAACAGGGCGGGGGAATCGCCGCTCAGCCTCAGGCTGAAACCGTCCACCTCGGTCATCTGCACCAGGCCTCCGCCCAGTGAAACCCCTGTCGCGCTCATGCTGCCGGACTCGTCCGACAGTTCTGCCGTGAGCGTGTTGGGGTGGGCCGGCACCGCGTCCTCCGCGATGTACTCTACCTCTATCTCCATGGCACGCGCGATGGATACGGCATCCGCGATGCGGGGATCATCCACCTCAATGCCCAGCACGCCTGCCAGCGCGGCTACATCGGTGGCGTGGCCGCGAAAGGTTTTGGCGAAGGAACCGAAAAAGCGCAGGCGCACCTTTTTAGGGCTGCGCCCAAACAAGGCCCGGGCCAGCCGGCCGATTCGAACCGCCCCCGCAGTATGTGAACTGGAAGGGCCGACCATCACAGGACCGATGATGTCAAATACAGATCGGTATTTCATGAGAGGATTTCTCCCCGCTCGAGCGCCAGCAAGGCCTCTTTTTTGTCCAGGCCGCCGCCGTAACCTGTCAGGCTGCCGTTGGCGCCTATGACACGGTGGCAGGGGATGATGATGCTGATGGGGTTGCGATGGTTGGCGCCGCCCACCGCGCGCACGGCGTTCGGGCTTTCAATTTGCTGGGCAATATCACGGTAGCTGCGCGTCTGCCCATAGGGGATAGCGCTCAACGCGTCCCATACCTTCATTTGAAAGGCGGTTCCCCGAGGAGCGAGCGGTAGAGTGAACTCGCGCCGGGTGCCTGAGAAATATTCAGCCATTTGCCTGAGTGTTTCGTTCAGCAAATTGGTTTCCCCATATTCGGCGCCTTCGGGCTCGTTTTTGCCGAAATCAAGACGGATCAGCGCGCCGTCTTCTTCCAGAGCGGTCATTGTTCCCATCGGGGTAGTGATCCATACATAATACTCCATACCGTGCCCTCGATTTCACAGATTGATTTGATTATAGCAAAGCGGGCGCAAATGGCAAGTTTATTAAAGCAGGAAGCGCTTGCGTGGTAAAATGCATGATTTTGCGCGCGGCTTGCAAAATTGCGGGTATTGCTTGACATGATTAAGAAACCGGTGATATATTGCTTGCATACAAGCGCGAAAGGAAAGAACCATGAACGCGATGACAGGAATGGTGTATGGTGCCTATTACTTTTACTTTAGCAGCCCTAAGGTGAGAGTGATTCGTGTCGCGTAAGAGGTTCAGGCCTCATCAGCAGTCAACAGCCGTACAGAATCACCTGTGCGGCGTTTGTTATGAAGGAGAGAAAAGCATGATTGCCATTTTGAAACCCGGCACCACCGAAAAACAACGCGACAGCCTCTGTGACTGGTTCCGCAGCATGGGTCTGGAGGTTCATGTCTCCCAGGGGCAGTTCCACTGCATCATCGGTTTGATCGGCGATACCACCAAGGTGGATATCACGCTGCTTGAAAGTCTGTCGATCATAGAGTCAGTCAAGCGCATCAGTGAGCCGTTCAAGAATGCCAACCGTAAATTCCATACCGAAGACAGCGTGATCGATGTGGGCGGCGGTCTTAAGATCGGCGGCGGTCATTTCGAGGTGATCGGCGGCCCCTGTTCGGTGGAATCAGACGAACAGATGGTGAATGTCGGCCGCCGCATCAAGGCCGCGGGAGGAAATCTGCTGCGCGGCGGCGCGTTCAAGCCCCGTACATCGCCCTATGATTTCCAGGGTCTGCATGACGAGGGGATGAGAATACTCAGCCATGCCAAAGCCGTGACCGGCCAGCCCATTGTGACCGAAATCATGAACATCAACGATCTGCCGCTGTTTGAGGATGTGGACGTGATCCAGGTGGGCGCGCGCAACATGCAGAACTTTGATCTGCTGAAGGAACTGGGCCGCACGAACAAAGCAATTCTCATTAAGCGCGGGCTGGCCAACACATTAAAGGAACTGCTGATGAGCGCAGAGTACGTAATGGCGGGCGGCAACGAGCGGGTGATCCTGTGCGAGCGCGGCATTCGCACCTTTGAGACCTACACGCGCAATACCCTCGACCTGTCGGCTATCCCGATGCTGCATGAATTGACACATCTGCCGGTGATAGCCGATCCCAGCCATGGCACTGGCAAGGCAAGCCTGGTGCTGCCCATGGCGCTGGCCGCGGCAGCGGCGGGCGTGGATGGTTTGATGATCGAGGTTCACCCCGATCCCGAGCACGCGCTCAGCGACGGCGCGCAATCACTTAACCCCGACCAGTTCGATGATCTGATGAACCGTGTGCGCAAGGTGCGCGAGGCCGTGCTGTCATGAGGGTCGGGATCGTTGGGCTGGGGCTGATAGGCGGTTCACTGGCTAAAGCTTACAGCAGGGCGGGCGGGCATGAGGTGCTGGCCTGTGAACTTGACGCCAAGGTGCTGGCCATCGCCCAGGTGGAAGGGGCCGTGCAGGGGGAACTGACAGCGGATAACATGTCAGGCTGCGACCTGATCCTGATCGCGGTGTCGCCTGCCGCGGCTATCCGCTGGCTGGATGAGGCTGCCCCGATGCTGAGGGAGGGCCAGCTGGTGATAGACTGCTGCGGAACAAAGCGCGACATCTGCAAGGCGGGCTTTGACCTGGCAGAGCGCTACGGTTTCACATTCGCGGGCGGGCATCCGATGGCAGGTACGCACAACTCGGGCTTTGCCTACAGCCGGGCGGATATGTTTGAAGAAGCGCCCATGGTGGTGGTGCCGCGGCATTATGACGACATGGCGCTGCTGGAGAGGATCAGGCGCGCGCTGGAACCCGCGGGTTTCGGGCGCATGGGTGTGACAACGGCGGAGGAACATGACAGACTGATCGCCTTTACTTCCCAGATGCCGCATGTGGTGTCCAATGCCTTCATCAAGAGCCCGACTGCCCGCGGGCACCGGGGCGTATCGGCGGGCAGCTACCGCGATCTGACCCGCGTTGCCTGGCTGAACCCCGATATGTGGGCCGATCTGTTCATACAAAACGCCGACCATCTCAGCCATGAGATCGACATACTCATTGGGGAGCTTACCAAGTATAAGGAAGCCATCACGGCGGGAGACATGGAAGGCCTCCGCGCGCTGCTGGACGAGGGGCGCAGGCTGAAAGCCCAGATCGACGGGGAGGGCTTATGAGCGAAATCATGATCAGAAGGGGGCTTCTTGAAGACATAGGCGAATTGTTGAAGGAGGCCGGATGCCGGGGGAAGGCGGCCGTGATCAGCGATGAAACAGTGGCGGCGCTCTACCTCGGCAGAACCAAGTCTGCGGTCGAGCGGGCAGGGTTTGAGGTCTGCGCCTATATTGTGCCGGCTGGCGAAGCCAGCAAGAGCATTGCCCGCTACGCGGAGGCGCTGGGGTTTCTGGCTGATCATCAGATAACCCGAAGCGACACGGTTGTGGCGCTTGGCGGCGGTGTTGTGGGAGATCTGGCCGGGTTTGCGGCCGCTACCTATATGCGGGGGATAAAAGTCGTGCAAGTTCCTACAACGCTTCTGGCCTGCGTGGACTCCTCCGTAGGCGGCAAGACAGGCATCGACCTGCCTCAGGGAAAGAACCTGGCAGGCGCGTTCTGGCAGCCTGTACTGACGCTGATCGATCCGGACCTGCTGCGCAGCCTGCCGGAGGGGGTCTACCGGGATGGGCTGGCTGAAGTGATCAAGTATGCCGCCATCCGGGATGAGCGGCTGTATAACCTCCTGCCCTATGAGCTGGATGAGGAAGAGGAAGTGATCCGCCGCTGCGTGGATATCAAGCGGGGTATTGTCGCGGGGGATGAGCGGGACGCGGGTGAGCGCCAGCTGCTTAATTTCGGGCACAGCTTCGGGCACGCGATCGAGCGGCTGAGCGATTACAGCATCCCGCATGGCCAGGCGGTCGCGATCGGCATGTGCCTGATAGCCAGAGCGGCGGAAAAAATGGATCTGTGCGCCAAAGAGGATGCCGGAAAATTGATCGGCATGATCCGTGTTCTGGGCCTGCCAACCGCATGCCCCTACCGGGAAGATGAAGTGTTTGACGCCATGCTGGCGGATAAAAAAAGGGCAGGTGACAGGATCACGCTGGTGATGTTTCACGGGATCGGTGATTGCAGGCTGCACAGCTATACCTTGGACGAGGCGCGGCAGGTGCTGGGCTTAGGGCTGTCCTCATGAAGGTGACCGTGTATCCGGGCAGCCTGTCGGGTGAGATCAGGGCGATCGCCTCCAAATCACATGCCCACCGCTTGCTGATATGCGCTGCGCTCTCTCACGGAGTGACGCGCATCGCCTGCCCGGACCTGTCAGAGGACATCCGAAGAACAGCGGATTGCCTGCAGGCCCTGTGCTCAGACCTCTGTTATGAACAAGGCGTTTTTACGATAAGCCCGAGGGAGTCTGAAAGTAAAACGGTGCTCCATTGCGGGGAAAGCGGCTCGACATATCGTTTCATGCTGCCGGTCTGCGCAGCGCTGGGAGGCAGGCACAGCTTCGTGCTGAGTGGCCGGCTGCCGCGGCGCCCGATGGATGCGCTGTTTGAAGCGCTTACGGGACAAGGCATCCGGATATCGGGGCAGGGAACGGAACTGGTCACCATCGATGGGAAGCTGAGCGGCGGGCGCTTTGAGATGGCCGGCAATGTCAGCTCCCAGTTTATTTCGGGCTTGGCGCTCGCGGCGCCTCTGACCGGCGAGAGGACAGAGATCATCCTGACCACGCCCCTGCAATCGGCAGCGTATGTGGATATTACATTAAAGGCGGCAGAACAGTTTGGCATCAGTGCGGTTTGGCGTGGGGAAAGCCTTGTGATTGAAGGCGGACAGCGCTACAAAACGCCCGGTGAGGCGGATGTGGAAGGGGATTGGTCCAACGCAGCCTTCTGGCTGGCCGCGGCGGCAGCCGGACAAGGACATGCGCGGGTGCTTGGTCTTGATGTCCACTCGCCGCAGGGAGATAAGGGCATCATCGGGCTGCTTCGCCTGTTTGGCGCGAAGGTATCGGTCAGCGAAGGCGCCGTGGCAGTGGAAGGCGGCAGGCTGTCAGCCGCGCGGATTGATGTGGACGCCACACCCGACCTGGCGCCCGCGCTGGCGCTGCTTGGCGCCGCGGCCGAGGGGGAAACGGTCCTGACAAATATTACCCGCCTGCGCCTCAAGGAGAGTGACCGGGCGGCCAGCATCACGCAGACCCTGGCGGTACTCGGGGCCGATATCTGTCTTGAGAACGACTGTATCAAGGTACGCGGAACAGGGCGGATCATGGGAGGAAGCTGTGATGCCCAAGGGGATCACCGCATCGCCATGATGGCGGCCTGCGCGGCTGTGATTGCCAAAGGCCCCATCACCATCAGCGGAGCTCAGGCGGTTCATAAGTCCTATCCATGTTTTTATGAGGACCTGCAGAGCCTGGGACTGAAGCTTAAAAGGGAGGAGTGACCGGATGTCATCCGTCTTTGGAAAGAATATTAAGGTGAGCGTGTTCGGCCAATCCCACGCGCCGGCTGTCGGCGTGGTGGTGGATGGCTTGCCCGCGGGCTTTGCGCCGGATATGGAAAAGCTGCGCGCGCTGATGAGGCGCCGCAGGCCCGGCCAGAGCATCCTCAGCACCCAGCGCAAGGAAGCTGATATGTTTGAGATCGTATCGGGTATGACAGCGGGCAAACTATGCGGCGCGCCTCTGTGCATGATGATCAAAAACAGCGATACCCGCTCAAACGACTATCACGAGCTGATGGATAAGCCGCGTCCCGGACATTCTGATTATCCGGCCAGCGTGAAATTCGGCGGGCACCAGGACGCTGCCGGCGGCGGGCACTTCTCAGGCCGTCTGACGGCTCCGCTGTGCCTGGCAGGCGGCATCGCGCTGCAGCTGCTGGAGGAAGCGGGCATACGCGTCGGCGCTCATGTACGGAGCATCAAGGACATCGAGGATCGGCCGTTTGATCCGCTGGATCCGGAATTCAATGAACTGTGCGATGAATATGTCCGCGTATTGGACAGGGAGGCCGGGAAACGCATGGAAGAGATGATCGACCAGGCCAGGCTCGCGATGGACTCTGTGGGCGGCATTGTGGAATGCGCGGTCACGGGGCTTCCCGTGGGGGTTGGCGGCCCGATGTTTGAAGGCGTGGAGAACGTGATTGCCGGGGCCATATTCGGCATCCCCGCCGTGCGGGGCATTGAGTTTGGCGCGGGTTTCGCGGCCACCAGGATGAAGGGGAGCCAGCACAATGACGCCTATGCCTATGAGGATGGGCGCGTAGTCACCTTGAGCAACAGGCACGGCGGAGTGCTGGGCGGGCTGACGACCGGTATGCCTGTGCTGTTCCGAGTGGGCATCAAGCCGACGGCCTCCATCTTCCTGCCCCAGAAAACGGTGGACCTGACCGAGAAGAAGGACACAACCCTTAGTCTCAAGGGGAGGCACGACCCCTGCATCGTCCCGCGCGCGGTTCCCGTGGTGGAGGCGATGACTGCCCTGGCTGTATATGACCTCTATCTTGAATATCTGAAGGAGAAGCGGCATGGAATTAAGTGACTATCGAAAGAGGATCGACGAGATTGACGCCCGGCTGGTTAAGCTGTTCCAGGAGCGCATGGATGTATCCGGGGAGATTGCCGCGTTCAAGGAAGAAAAGAAACTGCCGGTAATCGACCCGGCCCGTGAGCGGGAGAAGCTCAAGCAGGTTGGGGAGATGGTCCCTCACGCGCTGCGCGGCTATACCGAGCGGCTGTATACCATGCTGTTTGAACTCAGCCGGGCACGGCAGCTGGCCGAAAACCCAAAGGAAAGCGGGCTCCAGCAAAAGATCGCCTCGGCCATTATGAACACGCAGCCTCTGTTCCCGCCAAGGGCTATGGTGGCTGTACAGGGCGTAGAGGGCGCTAACTCCCAGAGCGCGGCTGAAAAGCTGTTCGCGACGCCCGATCTGCTCTTCTTCAACTCCTTTGAGGGGGTGTTCTCGGCCATTGACAAAGGGCTGTGCCGCTTTGGTGTGCTTCCGCTTGAAAACAGCACCGCCGGCTCTGTCAACCGCGTTTATGACTTGATGATGGCCTATAACTTCTCCATTGTCAGGAGTGTTCGCCTCAAGGTGGACCACTGCCTTCTCGCCAACCCGGGCGCGGAAATTTCTGACATCAGGGAAATTGTCTCCCATGAGCAGGCGCTGGCCCAGTGCGAGGGGTTTATCAAAACGCTGGGCAAGGTCAAAGTGACGCGCTGTGAAAACACGGCGCTGGCGGCAAAGATGGTGTATGAATCCGGCAGGAATGATCTGGCGGCGCTGTCGTCCTTAAGCTGCGCGGAGCTTTATTCGCTCAACTGCCTCAAATCATCCGTACAGGACAGCGGAGCCAACTATACCCGCTTCATCTGCATATCCAAAGACCTGGAGATCTACCCGGGTTCGGACCGAACCAGCATCATGATGGCGCTGCCGCATAAACCAGGCTCCCTCTATCATGCGCTGGGCCGCTTTTACGCGTTGGGGATCAACCTCAACAAGCTGGAAAGCCGTCCGATCGCGGGGAGCGATTTTGAGTTCATGTTTTACTTTGACCTGGAGACATCGGTCTACAGCGACGAGTTCATGCAGATGTTCAAGGACATCGAGGGGCTTGGAGCCCAGTTTAAGTACTTGGGCAGCTATACGGAGGTCGGCTGATGCCGGGCTTCGGACTGCTTGGCAGAACCCTGGGCCACAGTTTTTCTCCCCGTATCCACAATTTGCTGGGAGAGTATCCTTACAGCCTGATCGAACTGGAAGAGAATGAGCTGGCCCCCTTCATGCGCGATA
>CAYZRZ010000074.1:0-10580 GCA_964480995.1 uncultured Christensenella sp. | reverse complement strand
TTGTAGTATGCAAAATATGCCCTGTCAAGCCCTTGCCGGCGGCAATTTATGCATTTATGCATGTTCTGCTTAAAGTACAATCAAGTTTCCTGACTGTCAAAATCAGCCAGGGCCGACTCTGCCGCTTCCCACCCTGCGTAACTTTCCTCCGCCTGCCGCTTAGCCTGCCGGATAGACAGCGCGTTACGGCGGGATGCTTCCGGGTCGGCATAGACCTCAGGCGTTGCGGCGAGGGCTTCCAGCTGCTTCAGATTTTCCTCCGCGCGCATCACTGCCTGCTCCGCCGCGGCGACAGCCTGCTTGAGCGCCTCGCATCTCTCTTGCTCAACTCTTGCCCGGCGCCTCTGCTTCACGGCTTCCGTTCTGGTCAGCCCTTCATCCAAAGCTGTTTCCGCGCCCGAGCGCCTGTCAAGCTCCGCCAGGTAAGCGTCATAGTTGCCCTCATAGCTTTCAAGGCCTTCGGGCGTGAGCACCAGCACGCGCGTGGCAAATCGGTTGATAAAATAACGGTCATGGGATACCGCCAGAATCGTCCCATCAAATCCATCCAACGCATCCTCCAGCGCTTCCCTGGAGTCGCTGTCAAGGTGATTGGTCGGCTCATCCAGCACGAGAAAGTTCTTGCGTCGCAGCATCAGCTTGGTCAGCGCCACCCGCGCTTTTTCACCGCCCGACAAAGCGCTGACAGGCTTGAACACATCATCTCCGGAAAACAGGAACAAACCCAGCGCGCCGCGCGCCTCATGCTGCAGGAGCCCGGGAAAATCATCCCACACCTCTCGCAGAACTGTCTTCTCCGGATGAAGCGATTGCTGCTTCTGATCATAATAGCCTATATCGGCATTGGACCCGAATCGGAAGGAGCCTGTATCCGGGGACAGATAACCCATCAGAATCTCCAGCATCGTAGACTTGCCAACGCCGTTGGCACCGATCAGGGCGATCCGTTCGCCGGAGCGGATCAATGTTCCCGCGTCCCGGAACACGCAGCGCGAGCCGAAGGACTTTGACAGCCCCTCAAGCTTCAGGGCTTCTTCCCCCATGCGCGCGCCTGCCGTAAAACTGAAGCGCACCTGCCTCTCCTCTATGGGCTTGTCTACAAGTTCCATCCGTTCAAGCGCTTTTTCACGGCTTTCAGCCGCGCGGATCGATTTTTCACGGTTGAAGCTGCGGTAGCGGGCGATGATGGCTTTCTGGCGCTCGATTTCTTTTTGCTGCTGCTCCCACGCGCGTATACGCGTCAGGAACCTCTCCTGCCGCTGCTCAATGTAGCGGGAATAGTTGCCCTTGTACTGCTCTGAGACGCCAAAAAGGATCTCGACCATCGCGGTGCAGACACTATCCAAAAAGTAACGGTCATGCGAGACCACGAGCACAGCTCCGGTATACTCCTTGAGGTAATTTTCCAGCCACTGCAGAGCCTGCAGATCCAGGTGGTTCGTCGGCTCGTCAAGCAGCAGCAGATCAGGCTTTTGCAGCAGCAGCCGGCCCAGTGTAAGACGGGTCAGCTCTCCCCCCGACAGAAGCCTCGCCTGCTGGGCCTGCTGCTCCTTTGAAAAGCCCAGCCCCTGCAGGACGCCCTGGACCCTGGAACGGATCGCGTAACCTTCCTCCCGCTCAAAGCGTTCGTGCAACCTGGCGTATTCATCCCCCAGGCGGACCAGGTCCGCTTCCCCGGCTGAGGCCATCTCACGCTCGATATCGCGAAGCCTCGATTCCACCTTCAGCAGAGGGGCGTAGACCGCCATCATTTCATCCAGTACCGTGCTGCCTTCCTCCGGCTCATAGCGCTGCTGAAGATAGCCCATCACCATACCCTTTTGCATGGCAATGGTACCTTCATCGGCACTCAGCTGGCCGCTGAGGATGCGCAGCAGGGTTGTCTTGCCGCTTCCGTTCACGCCAACCAGACCCATCCGCTCCCCCTGGGCAAGCGACAGGTTGATATCCTCAAGCACTTCCTCAACACCGAAGGATTTTTTCAGGTTGGTAACGGTCAATACGATCAAGCTGTCTCCTTAAAAAAAGGCTGACGCGATGCGCCAGCCGGATCTTCAACACACTCTCTGGGGGTCACAGGGAAGGAGCCCTTTGAATACCATCCGCCGCGGTGAATTGCGAGTACATGAAACCGACAGGCGATCAGCCCGTCAATCATGTCCCATTGATGTCATCGCCCCTGATGGATCAGTTGAGGAAAATCATGACCAGGGCCAGCAGTACAAAAGCGCCGGCGGATACCTTGGTCAGCAAAGCCAGGCGGCCCTGCATGGTCTTGGCCTTGTTGCGGCCCAGGAAGCTTTCCGCCCCGCTGCCGCCCATGATGGCGCTTACGCCGCCCTCACCGCCCTTTTGCATCAGGACAGAGACGATCAATACAATGGAAGCCAACACCATCAGGATGTTAAATATCATTTGCACAGTGGACATGGAAAAACCCCCTCGTTAAAATCAACAGTTTGTACTATACCACGGCACCGCGGAAGATTCAAGCACTTTATCGGTTTGGAAGATAAACGCGCGTTTCAGATATTCTCAGATATTCTTGCTATACATTCTGTATGCCCTGTACCGCTTTCCCCCCGCGATCAGGCTGTTATTGACGCTTGCCAGATGGGTCTCATCGACCGTGGAGCCCTCGATGCGGCGGATGCGCAGGCGCTTTGCGCCCTGCCATGCCTGATACAGCATAGCGGCGTTAACAGCCTTGTTCTGATAATCAGGCACCACATACTGCATCGGACAGCGCGCCGTGTCGATGCGGCTGCGCTCAAGCTCTCCAAGCAGGAAACTGACGGGGTCGTTTCTTCCCCGCCGCGCCTTGAGGACCCTGTTGTAATCCGGAATGGCAATCATCACCCCGATGGGCCGTGAACCGGCATAGGCCATCACGGCCAGCTCGGGCCGGTAGACCCGCTTGATACGCTTGAGCAGGGAGAGCATATCATCTCCCGTGGGCAGGTATTGCCCCGGCTCCTCGGGTGCTGCCTCCGCGATGACGGAAGCGATGTCCTGCGCGACGTGAGGCAGGCTTTGCTTGTTCAGGTCAAGGTTGCGAACGCGGAAGCCAAAGCGCTGCTGCACCCGCTCATACAGAGGCGCGAAGCGCTCGGCAGACTGCATATCCTCGCTGTCCATCATGTAGGCCAGATAATCCCGTTCCTTTTCAAAGCCGTACTCCCGGAGCAGCTCTGCGTAATAGGGCGGGTTATAGGGATTGAACAGCACCGGCGGGCCATCAAAGCCTTCCACCAGAAGGCCCCGTGTCAGGTCGGTATAATAGGGGGCGACAGGGCCATACATCGCTGTGATCCCATGCTCCTTGAGGAAGGCAGAGGCCGCGTCGAGCACAGCGCGGACATAATCGATGTTATCATAGCTTTCAAACAGGCTGAAATAGCCTTCATGAAGGCCGGTCTGCGCGTTGCGCCGCAGATCTATCCCTGCCAGCACACGGGCAACGGGCTTGTCATCATCATAGGCCAGGAAAAAGCGCTGGATACCCTGGGAAAACAGCTCATTGTCCTTGCCGGTCAAAAGCTTGACCAGCTCACGCCGGGACATCGCCACATGGTTGGGATCCCCGCGGTAGACAGCGTCCGTCAGACGGATAAAGGGTCCAATCGTACCTGGGGCAGGCTTGACTATCTCCACATGTATCATCTGTGTGCCTCCCTTATCTGGTCTTGTATACAGGCATTATAACATAAAAGAGGAGCCGCGCAAACGGCTCCCCGGCACTACAGATAGCTCTCAAGCGCCGCTATCAGCGCTTCCCTGCCCTCGCCGGTTTCTGACGACCAGAGGATCATATCAAAGGGCTGCACCTGCAGCGCCAGAGCGATCGGCATGAGATGCCGCGCACGGGCAGCCCTGGATATCTTATCCGCCTTTGTCACCACCGTAATGAAGGCGATCTGGGACTCCCGCAGGAAGTTGATCATCTGCACATCTTCCCTGGATGGCTCATGGCGGATATCCACCAGCTGGACAACCACGCGCAGCAGGTCGTTGCCGGCAAAAAAGCTGCCCATGCGCTCCCCCCACTTCTCCTTCTCCTGCTTGGCCACCTTGGCGTAGCCATAGCCGGGAAGATCGATCAGGTGGAGGTTATCGTTGAGCAAAAACACATTGATCAGCCTTGTCTTGCCGGGCGTCGCCGAGGTCTTTGCCAGATTCTTGCTGCAGCAAAGTGAATTGATCAGCGTGGACTTGCCCACATTGCTGCGCCCGGCCATCGCGATCTGCGGCAGGCCCTTCCCGGAGAAGGCACCGTAGGATGCCATGCTGGTGATAAACTTCGCGCTTTTAATCTCCATTAATCCTCCATCAGGGCAAGGGCTGCCACCCGGTCGATGGTATCCACGTAATCGATGATAAAGTGATCCCGGATATAGGCCGGCAGCTCGCCGACATCCTTGCCATTCTCTCTGGGCAGTATCAGGTGTTTGATGCCGGCGCGATAGGCCGCGAGGGTCTTCTCCTTCACGCCGCCGATGGGCAGCACGCGGCCGGCCAGCGTGATCTCGCCTGTCATGGCCAGGTCTGAGCGGACTTTGCGTCCGCTCACGGCTGAGAGCAATGCGGTCGCCATCGTTACGCCCGCCGAAGGCCCGTCCTTGGGCACCGCTCCCTCCGGCACATGGACATGGATATCAATCTTCGTATGGAAATCATCCGCCAGGCCGTATTCCTTGCAGTGAGCGCGCACCCAGGACAGTGCTGCCTGAGCGGACTCCTTCATCACTTCTCCCAGGCTTCCTGTCAGGGTCAGCTTGCCTGTGCCGGGCATGGCTATGCATTCCACCTGCAGCATCTCGCCGCCCACCTCGGTGTAAGCCAGGCCGTTGACAATGCCGACAAGGGGATCCGCCTGAGGCTGATCGCGCAGGTAGCGCTCCGCTCCCAGGTACTCCCGGGCTGTCTTCCGGTCGATCCTCACGGTATCAGTGTCCTGATCCAGCATATAAACAGCCGCCTTGCGCGCCAGCGTCGCGAGCATCCGCGACAGCGTGCGCACGCCGGCCTCGCGGGTATAGCCCTCGATCACAAAGCGGAGCGCGTCCTCCGTTACTTTTACCTTTTTAGGATCAAGGCCGTTCTCCACAAGCTGCTTTTTCATCAGGTGGCGCTTGGCGATCTGCAGCTTCTCCTCCTCGGTGTAGCTGGGCACCTCAATGATCTCCATGCGGTCAAGCAGGGGCGCCGGGATGGTCTCACGGGTATTGGCCGTGGTCACGAACATCACGCGAGACAGATCCAGCGGCACATCCAGATAATGGTCACGGAAGTGCATGTTCTGATCGCTGTCCAGCACCTCCAGCATCGCGCTGGCCGGATCGCCGCGGTAGTCATTGCCCATTTTGTCTATCTCGTCAAAGAGGAACACGGGGTTCATGCTGCCGGCGCGCTTGAGCCCGTTCACCACATGGCCGGGCATAGCGCCGATATAGGTGCGCCTGTGGCCGAATATCTCCGACTCGTCCCGCACCCCGCCAAGCGACATCTGTACAAACTTTCGGCCCATCGCCTTGGCAACCGCCTTGACGATGGATGTCTTGCCGACGCCGGGCGGTCCGACAAAGCAAAGCACCGGGCCGCGCATGGCGGCATCCTTGTCTGTGCGCTGCCGGAGACCCAGTACGGCCAGAAAGTCGATGATACGCTCCTTCACCTTATCCATGCCGAAGTGATCATTGTCAAGCGTTCGGCGGGCACGGTCGAGCTTCAGATTATCCTTGGTATACTTATCCCAGGGCAGATCAAACAGCCAATCCAGATAGTTTTCAGACACTGTGCTTTCAGGCGTTCCGGCCTGCATGCGGCTGAGGCGGTCAATCTCCTTCTCTGCCTTTTCCTTCGCTTCCGCGTTGAGCGGCGTTTTCTCCAGGCGCTTGCGGTAGTTGTCGATATCCTCTTCTTCTTCCTCGCCGAGCTCCTCCTGAATCACCCGCATCTGCTCGCGCAGGTAGTAATCTTTCTGATTCTTATCCATTTGCATGCGGATCCGCAGCTGGACCATGCGCTCAAGGCCCGCGAAACGCGCCTCCTTGAGAAGGGCAACGGACAGAGCTTCCAGCCGCTCCGAGGGATCAAGTATATTGAGCAGCGCTTCCTTTTCCTCAGCCCGGTTGATCGCGTTGCCCGCGATCACATCCACCAGCTCATCGGGGTTTGTGATTTCACGGATGGTGCGCTGCGCCTCGGGTGATACGCGCTGGCTGGATTCGGCGAACTCCTTGAAATACTCCTGCGCCACGCGCACGGAAGCCGCCAGCTCCGGCGTGATATCCTCCTGTGCCAGGGGGGCAACAGGCTTCACCCAGGCCACCCAGGCCTCCTGGGATACAGCCGTCTTCTGAAGCTCCGCCCGCTGCTCCCCCTCCACCAGCACCCGCAGCATGCTGCCTGTGATATGCAGCACCTGCCTGATGCGGGCAATGGTGCCCACGGGGTTCATATCGCCCTGCTTTGGATCCTCGACATTCATATTTTTCTGCGGGACAACAAAGATGCGCTGGTCTGACTCCATCGCCTTTTCCACCGCCTTGATGCTCTGCTCACGCCCGACATCCAGATCCATCGTCGCGTGCGGGAAGAGAATCATCCCTCGAAGGGGCATCAGCGGCAGGATCTCAAAACCCTGTTCGTTTTTTGTTTTTGCCATAGGTCCTCCTGTCAAAAGGCCTCTTCTCGCGTATATGAGCGGGAAGAGGCAGTCATATTCCGTCTGAATGTTCTAATCCGGCTCAGGACGCGTCCGTCGCCAGCTCGTCAGAGACGTCCGGCACAGCGCCGCGCTTCTTGGCGCGGGTGACCTCGCGGATCAGCTCGGGCTTAGCGCCTTCGGTGATCACCTCTCGGGTCACCTTGCAGCTGCGGATATCGCTTTCCCCGGGTATTTCAAACATGGTATCCAGCAGCGCGCGCTCGATGATGGAGCGCAGGCCACGGGCGCCGGTTTTGCGTCCGATGGCTTCGTGCGCGATGGCCTTGAGGGCATCGTCCGTGAAGCGCAGGTCTACATGATCCAGCTCAAACAGGCGCTGATACTGCTTGACCAGAGCATTTTTCGGCTCGGTCAGGATACTGATCATCGCCGCCTCGTCCAGGTTATCCAGCGTCAGTATCACGGGCAGGCGGCCCACCAGTTCAGGGATCAGGCCAAACTTGACCAGATCATCCGGCCTGAGGTTTGACAGCACGCGCCCCAGCTGCCTGTCGTCCTTTGTTTCAAGCTTCGCCCCGAAGCCCAGCGTTCTGTTGCCCATGCGGGAGGAAATGATATTCTCCAGCCCGTCAAAAGCGCCGCCGACGATAAACAGGATATTGGTCGTATCAATGTGCAGCATCTCGGCCTGGGGGTGCTTGCGTCCGCCCTGCGGCGGTACATTGGCCACCGTGCCTTCAACGATCTTCAGCAGAGCCTGCTGCACACCCTCGCCTGATACATCGCGCGTGATGGAGACATTCTCGCTTTTCCTGGCGATCTTGTCCACCTCGTCGATGTAGATAATGCCGCGTTCGGCCGCGTTGATGTCCCCATCCGCCGCCTGGATCAGGCGCAGAAGGATGTTTTCAACGTCCTCGCCGACATAGCCGGCCTCGGTCAGAGAGGTGGCGTCCGCGATGGCGAAGGGCACCTGCAAAATCCGCGCCAGCGATTGAGCCAAATAGGTCTTGCCGGAACCCGTGGGGCCGACCAGCAGAACGTTTGACTTCTGCAGTTCCACGTCATTCTTGTCAGAATTGCTGCGGATGCGCTTATAGTGGTTGTACACCGCGACGCACAGAGCGCGCTTGGCGTGCTCCTGCCCGATCACATATTCGTCAAGCGTCTTTTTGATCTGCGCGGGCTTCATCAGCTTATCACCGCCGCCCAGGCGCTTTTTCGCGTCCTTTGGGAGATCGCTTAGTATATCAGAGCATAGCGCTACACACTCATCGCAGATATACACGCCCGGTCCTTCGATCAAGCGCTCCACCTGGGTTTGCGTTTTGCCGCAAAAGCTGCAGCTGTGCTGTTTTTGCTGCTCACCCGGCCCTTTAGGCATCCTTCACCTCATCCTTTTTTCGCGGATCAAAGATCTGGTCCACTATGCCGTAATTCAGCGCCTCCTGGGCAGACATGAAGTAGTCGCGCTCAGAGTCCGCCGATACCTTTTCGACGCTCTGTCCGGTCATATCAGCCATCATCTGGTTCATTTTCTTCTTGGTGCGAATCAGCCATTCCGCCCGGATGCTCACATCCGTGGCCTGGCCCTGGGCACCGCCTGAGGGCTGGTGGATCATCACCTCGGCATTGGGCAGCGCCATGCGCTTGCCCTTTTCGCCTGCCATCAGCAGGAAAGCGCCCATGGAGGCCGCCATGCCAACGCACACGGTGCGGACCGGTGCCTTGATATACTGCATGGTATCGTAGATCGCCATGCCCGCGGTGACAGAGCCGCCGGGGCTGTTGATGTACAGGGATATATCCGCGTCCGGGTTATCCATCTCAAGGAACAGGAGCTGGGCGACGACGGCATTGGCCATTTCATCCTCCACCTGTCCAGAAAGAAAAACAATCCTGTCCTTGAGAAGCCTGGAATATATATCGTAGGACCGCTCGCCGCTTCCGCTGCGCTCAATCACATAAGGAATTAAATAGTTCGAGTTGCTCATTATCATTGTCTCCTGTCTTCGGGGGATGAATTACGCTTCTCCCTCCGCCTTGTCCTCGCCCTTCGCCGCCGTTTTCTTAGCCCGGGGCTTTGTGGTCTTTTTGGTTACTTCGGTTGCTTCCGGCTGGGCTTCCGTCAGGTCTTCCTCAGCCTCATCCTCGGACAGGGCTTCTTCAACCTTCTGCGCGATCTCCTCCGCGTCGATGTGTTCATCATCATGGGCGGGACCCTCGTGCAGGGTGATGTCAGCCGTTTCCTTCAAGAGGTTGATGACCATGCGGGAGGTGGCCAGCTCCTTATAGTAAGCAAGCTGACGCTCGGTGAGGCCTTCCTTATACTTGTCCGCCTCACGGTTCATCTGCTTGGCGCGCTCCTCGATCTCCTGATCGATGGCTTCCTGTGCAGGCTGGAAGTTCTCAGCCTTGGCAATCGCGTCCAGCACAAGCTGGGTCTTGACGTTGTTTGCCGCCTCGGGCTTCATCATCTCGCGCACCTGCTCCTCGGTCTGGCCGGTGTAGCGCATAAAATCTTCCGCGCTGATACCCTGATAGGCCAGGCGCATGCGCCAGTTGCGGAACGTGTTCTCCAGCTCTTCCACGATCATGGCGTCCGGAATATCGCAATCCGCCTGATCCACAGCCTGCTGCACCAGTTCATTCTCAAGGGTCACATCGGCGTTGCGGTCACGCTGCTCGGTTAGTTCCTTGACGATGCTGTCCTTATACTCGGCGAACGTGGCATAGGGGGAGACATCCGCCGCGAACTCATCATCAAGCTCAGGCTTCACGCGCTCGGTAACGCTGTTCAGCTTCACATGGAACACAGCCGGCTTGCCCGCCAATTCCTCAGCATGATACTCGGCGGGGAAGGTAACGGTCAGGTCTTTTTCCTGGCCGATCTCCATGCCGATCACCTGCTCCTCGAATCCGGGGATAAAGGCGTTGCTTCCGATCTCCAGGCGCTGGTCTTCGGCCTTGCCCCCTTCAAAGGGTACGCCGTCCACGGTGCCCAGGTAATCAATCTTCACGATATCGCCCGCCGCCGCGGCGCGGGCGGTCACATCCTGCTCAGTGGTGGCCTTTTCCACATCTTGGCTGATGCGGTGCTCGATCTGCTCTTCGCTGATGTCATGCACATGTTTGACAGCCTTGAGGCTCTTGTAATCGCCCAGCGTTACATCCGGCAGAACAAAGACTTCAGCAGTAAACTTCAGCTCCTGTCCGCTGCCGATCTGCTGTACATCCAGCTTGGGCCTGTCCACGGGATGGAGATCACTCTTGGTAACAGCTTCCTGATAGGCATCAGGAAAAACCGCGTCCAGCGCTTCATCATAAAACACACCTTCACCGTACATGCTCTCGATCAGCTTGCGCGGGGCCTTGCCCTTACGGAAACCGGGCACGTTGAGGAGGCCCCTCGTCTTCAGATATGCCTTTTGCATCGCCGCGTCAAAATCAGCCGCCGCTACAGTGAATGTAATTTTCACCTTATTTCCGGAAAGTTTTTCAGTGCTGAACTCCATGGAAACCTCCTGTGTTGTTGCGCAATACGTTTTTTGCAGCGCATAAAGCACTACATTACATAATACCACTTTATTCAAGGCCTATGCAAGCATTCCACGTGTTTGTGATCAAGACATATAGTCAAGCGGTATTGGGGAATGGGGCTTGGTTTCAGAGAGAACTCCCTGGTTTTACAGCAACGCGGTCTCAGCTTCATCTGTAATCCCTGACGCAGCAAGGCGTGCGGGATTATTTTTTGTCAAGTTATAAAAGATTATCTATTTACCGTTTATTACCGTTATGGTATAATCCTTGCAGAACCACTACATGCAGGGAGAGAGGGAGGGATGAACGTGTTTCTAACCTGAACTCCCGAAAAAGTATAGCGTGTTAACACTAACGAGAGGCTAAAAGC
>CAYZRZ010000073.1:0-10748 GCA_964480995.1 uncultured Christensenella sp. | reverse complement strand
TTTCTCATCCGTTTTCATCCCTATTTGTGTCGCATTGCGACATGGATTTTAGTATTATTTCATGCTTTTTCATACCGGCCTCCCTGATGAAATAACCGCTGTCAACGCATCATCTCATCATGAGTATACAAAAAAGATGGCAGATTAAACACGCCATCTCAGAAAAGGAATCAACAGTTGACCCGTCCCCCGGCATAAGAAACATACCGTGGCTGCCGAAGCAGGGATGACCGGCAAAAGAAAGCGCTCAATACATTCCTTACAGTGCACATTTTGAGTTTATTACCGTGCATGTTTTGACGTTTTCACCGTGCATGTTTCTGTGTGTTCCGTGTGTTCAGTGGTTCGTCCTCCCCCTTGATGACAGCCGAGGATAATGACCAACCACATAGCAAACACTATTTCAGCACCGGCACCCATCCCCCGCCGCTTTGGTCATAGAAAAACTCGCTGAGATCATCGCGCAGCATCACTTCCACAACCTGCTCAAAGTGAGGCGTCAGCGGATACCGATCCAGCTGCTCAAGCGTCAGCCAGAATACCTCGCCCTCGCCGGATGAAATGAGCTCGCCCGCAAACTTATCCGTCCTGTACAGCAGCACGATGTAGCGGCTGCCTTCCTCCGTGCGGAATTGCTTGATGCCGCACAGGCGCGGCTGCTCAATGGTCAGCCCCGTTTCCTCATAGACCTCGCGGATCACCGAATCCGCAAAGGCTTCCCCCGCCTCCACATGCCCGCCGGGGAAGGCAAGGCCGGGCCAGCCCGGATCGTTCCGGTTAATCACCAGCACGCGGTCTCCATCCTGCACCATGCACATGTTGGTGAAGACGGCCGATTCTCCTCTGCGCATCAACCGGCGATGACCTCAAGCCCATCCCCGGCCTTGATGAAGCCTTCCCTCAGCACCTTGCAGAAGATGCCTTCCCGCGGCATCACGCAATCGCCCGCCGCCTGGCGGATGGCGCAGCCGTAGTGGCACTCCTTGCCGATCTGGGTCACCTCAAGCAGCGCTTCGCCCGCCTGAAGCCGGGTGCCCACGGGCAGCTCATACAGCGTGATGCCCTCGGTGAGAATATTTTCCGCGAAAGCCCCGTGCTCCAGCAGGAAGCTGATGTTCTGCTGCACCTTGTCCACGCTCTCCCGGGCCAGCAGGCTGACCTGCCTGTGCCAGGTGCCCGCGTGGGCATCGCCCTCAATGCCGTGATCGGGCCGCACGAACACGCGGTCCATTTCCTTTTTCTGGGTGCCTTTTTCCTCGCTGACGCAAACCGCCAATACCTTTGCCATATCAGTGTCCCTCTCCCTTTATCATCTTCATCGCGTGTTTCATCACAGGCAGCACAGCCGCCAGGCATTCCCGTGCCGCTTTTTCGCTGCCGGGCAGGTTGATGATCAGGCTCTCGCCTCTCATACCCGCCGCCGCCCGGGACAGCATGCCCAGGGGCGTGACCTGCATGCTGGCGGCCCGCATGGCCTCGGGGATGCCGGGCACAGCCCGGTCGATCACAGCCATCGTGGCCTCCGGCGTGATATCCCTCATGGAAAAGCCGGTGCCCCCGGTGGTGAGGATCAGGTTCGCGCCCAGCTCGTCCGCGCAGGCGATCAGCTGCCCCATGATCTCCTCCCGCTCATCGGGCACAATGGCCGTATGGATCACGGCCCAGCCGTCCTTTTCCAGCATCCCGCAAAGCGCGGGGCCGCTGGTATCAACGCGCTCTCCCCGGCTGCCTTTATCACTGACGGTGATCACAGCCGCCCGAAGGGCGGCAAATGCTGAATGCTGAGTGCTGAATGCTGAATGATTGCTTGTTTCGTTAGTGTCCTTGCTGTTCATAGTTTCGCTCCTCACTTCTCATCGCGCGTCCTGCATTCCGCATTCCGCATTTCGCATTTCGCATTCAGCATTTGCCGCCTCAGCGGCACAGTATTCTCCCGACTTTCCGCCCGTCTTTTCTTCCAGACGGATGTCCTCGATCACCATATCCTTCTGAACGGCCTTGCACATATCATAGACTGTCAGGGCAGCGACGCTTACCGCGGTCAGGGCTTCCATCTCCACGCCCGTCATCCCCTTGCAGGAGGCGGTGGCGCGGATGAGCACCCGATATGTCTCTTCCTCCAGCTCAAAAGCGATATCCACCCGGGTCAGCGCCACCTGGTGGCACATGGGGATCAGCTCCCAGGTGTGCTTGGCCGCCATGATTCCCGCGATCTGGGCCGTGCCCAGCACATCACCTTTCTTCATGCCGCCCGACTTGATGAGGGCGAAAGTATCCGCGCTGACCCGCACGGCACCCGCGGCGACGGCAGTGCGCCGGGTTTCATCCTTGCTGCCGATATCCACCATCATGGCGCGGCCGGCATTGTTAAAGTGCGTAAAATCACTCATCCTCCGCTATCCTCCTATCCTGTTCATCGGGCGCCCCGCGCGGCTGGGCGCCTTTGCCGACATTTCGCGGTTCTCGGCGGGCTTGGCTTTAATCGCCGCCTCAAAGGCCGCCCGAAGCGCTTCGCCCCGCAGGCCACGCACAGGGATCTCGCTGTCCGAGTGCAGGCAGGGCTTGAGCATGCCGTCCGCCGTCAGGCGCAGGCGGTTGCAGCTGCCACAGAAATGATGGCTGACGGGCTTGATAAAGCCGACCGTGCCCCCGGCCCCCGGCAGCCGCCAGCTTTGCGCCACGCCGTCGCTTGCATCCAGGCTTTCAAGCCCCGGCATCATGGCGATGGCATCTTCCGCGGAGAGATAGCCCTCCGGCCAGAAGCGGCAACCCTCGCCAATGGGCATCAGCTCAATGAAGCGCACATGCACATCTTTTTCCCCGCTCAGCCGCGCCAGGTCCATCAGCTCATCATCGTTAAAGCCCCGGATGAGCACCGCGTTGATCTTGATGGGGAACAGCCCGGCAGCCCTGGCGGCCTCAATGCCCGCGAGCGCCCCCTCCAGGCTGCCGCCGCGAGTGATGCGCCGGTACTTATCCGCCTGCAGGGTATCCAGGCTGATGTTGACCCGGCTGACGCCCGCCCGCTTCAGGTCCCTCGCCATCGCGGGCAGCAGGAGGCCGTTGGTGGTCAGCGTCAGCTCCTCAATGCCGGGGATGGCGGCGATCTCCCCGCACAGCCGGATGAAGCCCAGCCGCACCAGCGGCTCACCGCCCGTCAGGCGCACCTTGCTGATGCCATAGCCTGCCGCCGCGCGGATGATCCGGGTGATCTCCTCATTGCTGAGGATGCTCTCGTGCCCCTTGTCGGGCACGCCGTCCTCCGGCATGCAGTACTCACAGCGCAGGTTGCACCGGTCGGTCACCGATACGCGCAGATAGCGGATCTCCCGCCCAAACTGATCCATCATAGGCTGTCCACCAGCCAGGCCATGATCCGCTCGCCCTCCGGCAGGGGCGGTGTACCTTCGGGGATGAAGCCGATCAGGTTGCAGCCCTTCATCGAGCGCAGCACGCCGTTGCCCTGGCCCTCGTGGGGCAGGAGGCGGGCCGTGCCAAGGGTCAGATCCAGCGATCCGCGTATCAGGCGGGGCTTGGCGCTGGGCTTTTTGATCGGCTTCATCAGCGTGACGGGGATCATCAGGTTGCGATGGGCTTGATATCCAGCCAGTTTCCTCAGGCAGGGCTGGGCCAGCACACAGAAGGCGATCAGGGAGGAGGCCGGGTTGCCCGACAGGCAGAACACAGGCTTATCGCCCTTCATCCCGATGGCGCAGGTGCCGCCGGGCTTCATGTTCACGTTGCGCACCAGGGTCTCCACCCCGGCAGACTCGGCGGCGGAGGCTGTATAGTCATAATCCCCCACCGAGACGCCGCCGGTGGTGATCAGGGCGTCGCACTGCGCAAGCCCCTTGCGGATGGCCTCGGCAATGCCCTCTTTGCTGTCCGACAGGGCGCCGATGAAGCGTGCCTCCATGCCCAGCGCGCGGCAGGCAACGCCCAGGGAATAGCGGTTGGAATCATGGATCTTGCCGTCGCCGATCGGATCCTTCCCCCCCGCCAGCTCGCTGCCGGTGGACAACAGGCCGACGATGGGCCGGCTATGGACCGTCACCCGCTCCAAACCCTGGGCGGCCAGCATGCCGCATATAGCAGGGCCGATCACCTCGCCTGAACGTACAATGATATCGCCCGCGCGAACATCCTCCCCCGCCGGGATCACATCCCGCCCGGGCGAGGAGGGCTCAAAGACCGTGACGGAATCCGGGGTAAACTCGGTGGATTCAAACTTGACCACCGTATCAGCGCCGGGGGGCACCGGCGCGCCGGTCATCAGCTTGACCGCCTCGCCGGGACCGATCGCTGCCCCCGCGGGGCTGCCCGCCGCGATCTCACGCGTGACCCGAAGGGTGACGGGATGTTCAGCGCCGGCATCCTGCGCGTCCCTTGCCGCGAAGGCATAGCCATCGTAAGGGGAGCGGGCAAAGGGCGGTATGCTCATCCGCGCCGTCACATCCCCGCAGGCGATGCGGCCCTGCGCCTCCGACAGGCTCAGGCTTTCCCCCGCCGCGGGGGTGATCAGGGGCAGCAGGATATCCAGGGCTTCATCGATCGTGACCAGTTCGCGCACCTTGTCCTCCTTGTGAAAACTATAACTCATCTTAGTAGCAGAATGTCCTTTTCGTCAATGCGGACCGGCAGGCTGTTTCGCCCGGCCAGGCCCGCCCATTCCTCTTTGCCAAGCTCCATCCGCAGGCAGCTGTAATCCCCTTCCTCTTTAGCCGCAAGAGGCCTGAGCATCACGGCGGCTGAGAAAAGCTCCTCCGTTATCCGGGTGACGCGGCAGGGGATCACGTTATCCGCCCCATCCGGCCCGTAGGGACGCACGAAATGCGCCCGCACGCCGATGTAGCCGATATCCTCCGGCACGTCCCTGTCCGTCCGCAGTTCGCAGCCCCAGTCGAGCGCCAGAACGCGGCGCTCGCCCAGCTTTTTTGCCCGGGAAAAGTTCTTGCAGCCGGACAAGAGGGCGGATGACAGCGTATCAGGCGAATGGAACAGCTGCCGGGCGGTCATGGGTGGCTCCGACCGGCCTTCGTTGATCACGCAGACCCTTTCGCACATGCGGAAGACCTCATCCCGGCTGTGCGATACGAACAGCGCGGGCAGACCGAAGCGCTTGAGGGTATCAGTCAGCTCCATCTCGATGCGCCACTTCAGGTAGCTGTCCAGCGCCGCAAAGGGCTCATCCAGCAGCAGGAGTTCCGGTTCACTGGCAAAAATGCGGGCCAGGGCCACGCGCTGCTGCTGCCCGCCGGAGAGCTGACGGGGATACTTGTCAGCCAGGCCCTCCAGGTACAGGGCGACGATCTTCTCCTCCGCCGCCGCTTCGCGCCGGGCTCGGCTGCCCTTGGCCGCGATCTCTATGTTCTCCCGCGCGGTCATGTTGGGAAAGAGCGCGTAGCTTTGAAACAGATAGCCGATCCCGCGTTCCCGCGGGCTGAGGCAGATGCCCCGCGCGGAGTGGTACAGCGCCTTGCCGTTTAAGATGATCTGCCCCTCATCGGGTGTCTCGATGCCGGCGATGCACTTGAGCGTCATGCTCTTGCCGCTGCCGGACGCGCCCAGCAGCGCCATGGTACCGCCGGCAAAATCGAAGCGGACATCCAGGCTGAAGGGGCCAAGGCGCTTTCTGATATCGACATGCAGCTCCATCAGGCCTTCGCCTCCCGCTTTCCGCTGGATTGCCTGCCCGTCAGAAGGTTCATCAGCACCATCGTGACCAGAGAGATGCCCATGATGATGACCACCCACAGGGTGGCCCTGTCCCGGTTGTTGCCCGCGACGGCGGAAGCAATGGCCAAGGACATCGTCTGCGTCTTGCCGGGGATATTGCCCGCCAGCATGCTGGTGGCGCCGTACTCGCCCAGCGCCCGGGCGAAGGCCAGGATGGCCCCGGCGGCGATGCCGGGCCAGCAATTAGGCAGCATGATCCGCCGGAAGATCGTGAACTCGCTCAGGCCCAGGGTGCGCCCGGCATGCACAAGGTCCTGGTCCAGTTGCTCAAAGGCCCCCCGCGCCGCGCGGTACATCAGCGGGAAGGAGACGACAGCCGCCGCAATAACGGCCCCTTGCAGGGTGAAGACCACCGAAAATCCCACGCGCGCCAGGAAACCGCCCAGCAGACCGTTTTTGCCGAAGATCAGCAGGAGGAAGTAGCCCACCACCGTTGGCGGCAGCACCATCGGCAGGGTGAGAAGGCCGTCGATCAGGTTCTGCAGGCGCTTCATCTTCGCCACGCGGTACGCAGCCCAGATGCCTAATAAGAAGGTAACCAGGCTGGCCGCGATGGCGACCTGAAAGGAGATCAACAGCGGGCTGAGATTCAAAGCTTGCTCCTTCCTGCTTACTCCGCCATTTCAAAACCTGCGGCGATAAACAGGGCACGGGCGGTTTCGCCGCTGAGGTAATCCAGGAAGGCCTGCGCCGCCTGGGGGTTATCGGTGCCTTCCACCACCGCCGCGGGGTAGATGACGGGCTCGTGGCTGCCCTCGGGCGCTTGGGCTATGACCTTCACGCCGACGGTGGAGGCAGCGTCCGTCGCGTAGACAATGCCGCAATCCACATCGCCGGATGCCACCCAGGAGAGCACCGCGCGCGTGTTCACGCCCAGGTTGGCCTTGGCTTTGACGGCATCCCAGGTGCCCAGGTATTCGTAGATCTGCTGTGTGTACTGGCCGACGGGCACGCTTTCATCTCCGATGGCAATCAACCTGACCGGATCCCCCGCCGCGTCTTCAAAAGAGGCCAGGGCAAGGTCGCTTGATGCCGGCAGGATCAGCACCACCTTATTGAGAAGCAGATCCTTGCGGCTTTCCCCCTTGATCAGGCCGCCTTCCTCCAGCGCGTTCATCTGACGCTGCGCCGCGGATACGAAGACATCAGCTGTCGCCCCCGCTTCGATCTGGCTTTGCAGGGTACCCGAGGAATCGAACACAAAGGTGATCTCGACTTCCGGGGCAACTTCCTTGTATGATTCGGCAATCTGCGCCATCACATCGGTCAGGCTCGCCGCCGCCAGAACGTAAAGCTCCGTCTTTTCCACTCGCGCGGCGGGCACGGATAAAGGTGCCGCCATCATCACCAGGGCCAAGGCCCGGAGGACCAGTTTTTTCATGGTTATCCCCTTCTCATCTGCCTAAGGCGCTGCCGAATGAACAGACCGGGAACACGCACTGCGGACAGCTCAGGCAAAGTCCGCCATCACCCAGGGCGGCGATATCCTCCCGCTTCACCCTGACCCCCGCGAAGATCAGCGGCAAAAATACATCCAGGCTGGTCACCTTGGAATGCAGCGAGGCCCCCGGCACGCCGACAATGGCCGTCCTGCCATGATAGGCCAGCGTGAGCATGTTGCCGGGCTGCATCGGCACGCCCTGCATGACCAGCTCGGCCCCGCTGGCCTTGATGGCGGTCGGGGTCAGGTCATCGGGATCGACGGACATGCCGCCGGTCATCAGCAGAAGCTCCACGCCCTGATCGAGATAGCCCTGGATGGCGCAAAGCAGACGGGGCAGCTCATCCGGGCACTTGGTGACGCCAATGATCTCGGCCCCGTAGGCCGGCAGCTTGGCCCGCAGCACAGCTTCAAACCTGTCCTTGACGCGGCCCTCATAGACCTCATTGCCGGTGATGATCACGGCGGTCCTGAGCGGCTTGTAGGGCAGCACGCTGAGCACCGGGGCGTTTTCTCTTGCGATGGCGGCGGCCCGCTCCACGATGTTCCGCTTGGTCACCAGAGGCACGATGCGCGCGCCGCCGAGCTTGTCCCCCGCCTTCACGGGGGTATTGCCATTGCGGCAGGCCACCGTGTAATCGCCCACGCTGTTGATCCCTCGCAGGGCGGGCTTGTTCATCAAAAACAAGCCGTCGTACAGGGCAGACAGGCCGATCTTTCCCTCAGAGGGCGCGGTGCGGGCAATACCCTCCCCAATCAGCGCATCCACAAGTGCCGCCGCCGCGTCATCCTCATGAACCTCATCGGCTTCCGGCTCCCAGACAAACACATGCCGCTTGCCCATATCACGCAGGGCCTCAATATCTTCTTCGCGGATCACATGCCCCCTGGCAAACCTGACCCCCTTGAAGCCATTCTCCAGAATGGCCGTCATATCATGGCACAGCGTTTCACCGACTGCCTGCTCAACCGCCAGCTTTCTCATCCGAACACTCCCGCATCAATAATAAATGGCCACCCGCTTTGAAATCAAAACAGATGGCGCCCTGGGACGCGCAAACAGGCACCTATGCCCGCCGCTTTTCTGTCTCCTTCTCAAACACGGAAGGTCAGGGCGTTTCTGCCCCAGCCCTTTGCCCCCTTCGGGGCAAGGCTCCGGCGCCATGAGAGATGCTTTTAGGCGCTGAAGCTCGGAAACAAACCGATATGAAGTTGTGAATACATTATCATTATAGGCTTAGATTGTCAATAGATATGTCCAATCAAGGCATAGGGTGAACAAGTTAGATATAGCTAATTTTTCACTTCCACAGTTCCCCGGCGTGTGAACCATGGCATCCGGCCGCTTTGATATGGCGTTGCATGCTATACTGTGATCGGTGAAGCCATTCACCGATCATATGATCAAGAGGAGATCCCGCATGAAACAGCCGTCGATCGACAAGACCGCCACTGTACTGCCCGGAGCAAGGATTTCGGGCGATGTCACCGTATCCGCCAGAGCCAATATCTGGTACAACGCGGTCATTCGCGGCGATATGGCCCCCATCAGCATCGGGGAGCGCACCAACATACAGGATGGCAGCATCGTTCATGTGGACGACCGCTTCCCCACCCATATCGGCAGCGATGTGACCGTCGGCCACGGCTGCATCCTGCACGGCTGCGCCGTGGGCGACCATGTACTGATCGGCATGGGGAGCATCGTACTCAATGGCGCTGTCCTGGAAGAAGGCTGCATGCTGGGCGCCGGTTCCCTGGTCACAGAAGGCACCGTCATCCCCGCAGGTCAGCTCGCCTTCGGCCGCCCGGCCAAGGTAGTACGGCCCGTCAAGCCGGAGGAAATAGAAGGCCAGCGGCGCAATATTGAGCATTACCTTGCCATGGCGAAGGAGCACGCCGGGATATAGGGAAGCAATAGGAACAAAATAGGGAAGCGATAGGGGTTACGATTTGGGAAGCGATGGGAAAGCAATAGGGGTACGACCCTCGCCGTCCCCGCCTCTTCCCATGGCCGAAGGCCATGCTCCCCAATCCGTAACACCCATTGCTTCCCGCGGCTGAAAGCCGCTCTTCCCAACCCGTAACCCCTATTGCTTCCCGTGGCCACCGGCCGCAGTACCCAGCACCTCGTCAAATATCAAGGCGCAGTCCAGCGTGTCCGACAGGGGCATGATATCGCTTTCCTTCTTCCCCTCGCGGATGAGACTGCCGAAGTGATTGATCTGGTAGATGAAATTATCTTGGGCCCCTTCGTCGAACTCCTCCAGCAGCGTCCCGTCCTCCGCGTACAGCAGGGCTTTATCCGCGCGGAAGAAATCGGGCGGGATCCTGACGGAGCCCTTCTCGCCGTAAATATTCACCCGCGCGGGCGCTTGCAGCACGATGCTTGAGGTCGCCGTGCCGATGGCCCCGCCATCGTATATCATATTGACCACCGATATCTCATCAACCCCTGAGAGCCCCATATGCAAAGCGCCGGTGACCCGATCCGGCCTGCCCAGCAGCCCGGTGATGAACTCCACGCAGTATACGCCGATGTCATACAGCGCCCCGCCGCCCAATTCTTTCCTATACAGCCTGTTCTGCGGATCGTTTGGACCGCGGAAGCAGAAAGAGGCCTCGATCAGGCGGACCTTTCCGATCCTCCCTTCATCCACTCAGCGCTTCACCTGCCGGTAGGCCGGCAAAAACCGCGTCCACATCGCTTCCATCAGCAATACCTTACTGTCGCGGGCGCAGGCGATCATCTCCCGCGCGTCCGCGGCTGTCATCGCCATGGGCTTCTCGCACAGCACAGCCTTTCCGGCCTTCATGCACTCGATGGCCATGGGCAGATGGACGTCATTGGTCACGCCGATGTACACGGCGTCTATCCCCTCAACCGCCAGCAGATCCTCCAGCCTGTCAAAGGCCAGGCAGCCGGGGAAATTGCCCGCCAGGGCCTCGGCCCGCTCGATGTGCCTGTTGTAGACCGCCCGGACAGCCATGCCCTCAGCCCCGGCCAGCACCTTTGCAAACCTGGACGAAATGCCGCCCGCGCCGATGATCCCCCAATTGATCGTCTTCATGATATTCCCTCTCCTCAAAGCCTTATTTCGCCCCCATGATAGCACAGAATCTTCCCTGCCTTCATATCAAGCAGCATGTCCATGGCGTCCCGGGCCTGCTCCGCGTCCAGCGCGAACCCCGGATTGGCCAGGGCCGGGCGGCCCTTGTCCAATATCATCGCGTCACCCGCGATGATGGTATCCTGTCCCCTGAGCCACAGGGAGATGTGCCCTGTGGTATGGCCCGGCGTCGCGATCACCTCACAGCCGCCGCACCAGGGCAGCACATCGCCGTCCTCCGGCGTTTCATCCACGCTTACCGGTTCCACACGCCGCAGCAGATCGCAAAACCAGCGGCCAAAGCCCTGCTGATCCGGCGGTAGCGTCTCCTGCAACTCCTCCGCCTGCCGTAATCCCGACTTTGACAGTTAGGCGATAAAAAAGCTCCGGATCCCTTGAGATATATCCTGGATTCCCGTTACGTTATCACTATGAAAGAGGTTTTGCGCCGAACGCGGAGA
>CAYZRZ010000072.1:0-10792 GCA_964480995.1 uncultured Christensenella sp. | reverse complement strand
GATGCGCTTGTACTCCCTGGGGATGACGCGGGTAAACCGCTCGCGGCTGTTTTCCCAGTCATCCAGTACCCGCCGCGCCAGGGGGCTGCCCGTCAGCTCCGCGTGGCGGGCGATCAGCGCCCGAACCTGCCATTCTTCCTCCGGGGAAGAGAAGCCCTCAAGCTCCGCCAGCGCCGTGTTGCACAGCCGCCGGTCAAAATCCAGCACATAGGCGATGCCGCCCGACATGCCCGCGGCAAAGTTGCGGCCGGTTTTGCCCAGCACCACCACGCGGCCGCCGGTCATGTATTCGCAGCCGTGGTCGCCCACTCCCTCCACCACGGCATCAAGGCCGCTGTTGCGCACGCAGAAACGCTCGCCCGCGATACCGCTGATGAAAGCCTCCCCGCTTGTGGCCCCATAGAAAGCCACATTGCCGATCAGTATGTTCTCCTCGGGCGCAAAGCCCGGAGCCAAAGGCGGGTAGATGATGACCCTGCCGCCCGACAGCCCCTTGCCGACATAATCATTGGCGTCGCCTTCCAGTTCCAGGGTCAGCCCGCGGGGAATAAAGGCTCCGAAGCTCTGCCCGGCCGAACCGGCAAAGTGCAGGCGGATGGTATCATCCGGCAGCCCCGCCTCTCCGTAGCGCCTGGTGATCTCGCTGCCCACCATGGTGCCGACAACACGGTCCACGTTGCGTATTTTCAGCTTGGCCCGGATAGGCGTGCCGTGTTCCAGCGCCGGCTTGCACATGCGCAGCAGCTTTTTCATCCCCAGGCTTTTCTCCAGGCTGTGGTTCTGCTCCCGCAGGCAGCGCCGTCCCACCTCCGCCCCCGCGTAGGGCTGGTACAGGATGGCGGACAGATCAAGCAAACCTGCCTTCCAGTGCCTCGGGTTATCACGGGTCTTCAGCTTGTCGGTGCGCCCGACCAGTTCGTCAATGGTGCGCACACCCAGCCGCGACATGATCTCACGCATCTCCCCGGCGACAAAGCGCATAAAGTTTTCTACGTATTCGGGCTTGCCGGTGAAGTATTTTCGAAGGTTCTCGTCCTGCGTGGCAATGCCCATGGGGCAGGTATTCAGGTTGCACACCCGCATCATCACGCAGCCCAGAGCGATCAGCGGCGTGGTGGCAAAGCCGAACTCCTCAGCGCCCAGCATGGCCGCGATCACCACATCCCGCCCTGTCAGCAGCTTGCCGTCCGTCTCCAGCACCACCCGGTCGCGCAGGCGGTTGAGCACCAGGGTTTGATGGGCTTCGGCCAGTCCCAGCTCCCAGGGAAGCCCTGTGTTTTTAATGCCCGTCAGCGGCGAGGCGCCGGTGCCCCCGTCATAGCCGCTGATCAAAATGACGTCCGCCTTCCCCTTGGCCACGCCGGCTGCGATGGTGCCCACGCCAACCTCCGATACCAGCTTCACGTTGATGCGGGCCGCGTGGTTGGCGTTTTTCAGGTCGTGGATCAGCTCCGCCAGGTCCTCGATGGAATAGATATCGTGATGCGGCGGGGGCGAGATCAGTTCCACCCCGGGGGTGGCATGGCGTGTCCCGGCGATCTCCGGATACACCTTGCGCCCGGGCAGCTGCCCGCCTTCGCCCGGCTTGGCCCCCTGGGCCATCTTGATCTGGATCTCCATAGCGCTGGTCAAATAGGCGCTGGTCACGCCGAAGCGCCCGGACGCCACCTGCTTGATGGCGCTGTTTTTCGAGTCTCCGTTCGCAAGGGGCACAAAGCGTGCCGGATCCTCCCCGCCCTCACCGGAGTTGCTCCGGCCGCCCAGCCTGTTCATCGCGATGGCCAGGCACTCATGCGCCTCCCGGCTGAGGGAGCCGTAGGACATGGCCCCGGTCTTGAACCGGCGGACGATCGACTCGACAGGTTCCACCTTCTCAATGGGGATGGTCTCCCCCGGCGTGAATTTAAAGTCCAGCATCCCGCGCAGGGTCGCCAGGCGCTCCTCATTGATCTCTTTGGAGAAGGCTTTATAGAGGCTGTAATCCCCTTCGCGGCAGGCCCGCTGCAATAGATAGATCGTCTCGGGGGAATACAAATGTTCTTCCCCATCCGCTTTGTACTGGAAGATGCCGCCGCTTTCCAGCGTATCGGTATAGGGAGAATTGAGGGCATAGGCGCTTTCATGGCGCATCTGGTTTTCCCTGTGGATCTCTTCGATGCCGATGCCTTCCAGCCTCGTGGGCGTCTGCGTAAAATAGCGGTCGATCACATCCCGGCAGACGCCCACAGCTTCAAATATCTGCGCGCCCTGGTAGCTTTGCATGGTGGAGATGCCCATCTTGCTCATCACCTTCATCATGCCCTTCACCGCGGCCTTGATGTAGCGGCCCCGGCCCTCGCCGGGGGCAGCCAGCACCCCCCTCTCCTCCAGATCGCGGATGGATTCAAAAGCCAAGTAGGGGCAAATGGCCGTGACACCGTAGCCGACGAGCGCGCAGAAATGGTGCACCTCTCTTGGCTCCGCCGATTCCAGCACCAGGCCCACACCCGTGCGAAGCTCCCGGCGTATCAGCTCATGATGCAGGCCGGAGCAGGCCAGCAGCGCCGGAATCGCAGCGAACCCGGCATCCGTTCCCCGGTCTGTCAATACCAGGATGTTTGCCCCTTCCGACATGGCCCGTATGGCCTGATCAAACAGGGTGTTCAGCGCCTTTTCCATGGCGGCGGAGCCCTCGCTGACCCGGTAGAGCAGCGAAAGCTCAGCGGCCTTCAGCCCGCCGCCGTCAAGCTTTCTGATCGTCTCCAGCTCCTCCTCCGTCAGGATGGGATGGGGCAGCAGAAGGCTTTTCGGGCCGCGGTGGTCGGGCTTCAGCAGATGGCCCTGCGCGCCCAGATAAATGGCGGAGGAGGTCACGATGTCTTCCCGGATGCCATCGATGGGCGGATTGGTCACCTGGGCAAACAGCTGCTTGAAGTAGAGGTACAGCATCTGCGGCTTGTCCGACAGCACGGCCAGCGGCGTATCCATGCCCATGGAGCCGACCGGGTCTTCCCCCTGGCTTGCCATGGGCAGTATGTATTTGTATATATCCTCCTGCGTGTACCCGAAGGCCTTTTGCAGGGTCACCAGGCTTTCCAAAGGCTTTTCCGGCGGCGCGCCGGCTGATGGGAGGTCGCAAAGCGGTATGATATGTTCCTCTGCCCACTCGCCCCAGGGCTGGGAAGATGAAACCTCGTCTTTCAGCTCCTCATCCGCGATGATCCGCCCCTGCAGGGTATCGACCAGCAGCATCTTCCCCGGCTCCAGCCGGCCTTTGCGCTTCACGTTCTCAGGCTTGATATCCAGCACGCCGACCTCGGACGACAGGATGACCCGGTCATCCCTTGTGACATAGTAGCGGCAGGGGCGCAGGCCGTTGCGGTCAAGCATCGCGCCGATCAATTCGCCGTCTGAAAAGGCCATGGCCGCGGGCCCGTCCCAGGGCTCCATCAGGAAGCTGTGATACCGGTAAAAGGCCTTCCTGCCCGGAGGCATCAGAGGGTTTTTCTCCCAGGGCTCCGGGATCATCATCATCGCCGCCTCGGGCAGGGACCTGCCCGTGAGGTATAAAAACTCCAGGCAGTTATCAAACATGGAGGAGTCGCTGCCGCTTTCGTCGATCACGGGACAAATCTTTGATACATCATCAAACAGCGGGGTGATCACATCCCGGCTTCTCGCCTTCATCCAGTTGACATTGCCGCGGATGGTGTTGATTTCCCCGTTGTGCACCAGAAAGCGGTTGGGATGCGCCCGCTCCCAGCTGGGGAAGGTGTTGGTGGAGAATCGGGAATGCACCATGGCAAGCGCCGTCTGATAATCCAGGTCCGACAGGTCCAGATAAAAGCCCCGCAGCTGCGACGCCGTCAGCATGCCCTTGTAGACAATGGTCCTGGATGACAGGCTGGAAAAGTAGAAAATTCCCCCGTGATCCTCGCTCATCGGCGGTATTGTCTTTTCCGCCAGCTTGCGGATCAGGTACAGCTTTCTTTCAAACTCAAGGCCGCAAGCGATATCAGGGCTTTTTTCAACAAACACCTGGATAAATCGGGGCAGCGCCGTCTTGGCGCCTTCCCCGATGGCGCTGAAATCGATGGGCACCTCCCGCCAGCAGAGCACCCGCTGACCCTCCGAGCGAACGATCTCCTCAAAGACCGCCATCTGCCGCTTGCGGAAGTCTTCATAGGGATGCGCGAACACCATGCCCACCCCATAGTGACCCGGCGCGGGCAGCGTGATCCCCAGCGTCAGCAGATCCCGCTCAAACAGCGCGTGGGGTATCTGCGTCAGTACGCCCGCGCCGTCGCCGGTGTGCTCGTCAGAGCCGCTCGCGCCCCGGTGGCTGAGGTTTTCAAGCACCGTCAGGGCGTCATCCAATATATCGTATGACTTCCTGCCGCCGATATGCGCGACAAAACCCATGCCGCAGGCATCATGCTCAAACGCGGGGTCATACAGCCCCTGCTTTTCCGGATAGCGCTGTCGATCGTCCATCATCTTCCTCATTCCGGCGCAAATTTCGGCCCGGAGCAAATTTTACCACAGCCAGGCGCTCAATGTAAGTATAGATATGCAAGTTTATTATTCTTTTCTTTCACTATTTTGCGTTTTTGCATTCCTTATCGCCCTCTATTGGCATTTATCATGTTCCGTTGCTTCATTTTCAGCATCTCCCCTCTCATTTGACCCCTCCGTTTTAATCTGCTAAACTAATGTCAGTGAAAAGCTTTCAGGCATCCAAAGCAGAGAGTCTCCCTTGTTTCAGAGCAAGGCGCGCGAACTCGACGCAGCCATGAGATGAATCACCGGCGCGGCGATGCACGAGAAGTTTTCATTGGTATTAAAGGAGGAACTTTCATTGCTACAAGACATTGTCAGCCAATATAAAGGCAGCTTCGCGCCCGGCGCCTCGACCGAGCTGCGCGCGCAGCGCAACCTGACCCGCAGGGTCACCCTGATCTCCGGCAGCCTGACCAGCAACCAGCGCACGGATGCCGGCGGCGTAGGCGCGCGCGCCTACCGCGACGGCGTCTATGGCTTCGCCTCCGCTGCCGACCTGAGCGATGAGGCGGTCAGGAGCGTGCTGAAAAACGCCACCGGCAACGCCGAGCTGCTGGCCCGCCACGCGGGGCGCGGCACGGGCAGCCTGCCCGAAATTCTCAAGGGCAGCGAGCGGCATGTACCGGATTACCCGGACCTGCCCCAGAAAAACTACATCGATTACCTGCAGGGGCTGGACAGCTATATCAAAGCCAAATACCCGACCCTTGAGAGCCGCACCCTGGTCGCCTATCACGACAGCATGGAAAAGCTGCTGCTCACCTCCGATGGCTTTTTCAGCCACAGCCTGCAGCCGCGCAGCTATGTCTATATCTTTTTGACCGCCAAGGGCAAAGATGGCTCGCCGGTGGAGATCTTTGAGTCCATCGGCGGCCTGGGCGGCTTTGACAGCCACTTTACAGATCCCGCCCTGACGCATGAGCGTGTGGACAAACTGTATGAGCTGGTCATGCGCAAGGCGGAAGGCGTATACGCGGATGCCGGCAGCAAGACGGTCATCCTGGGCGGCGATCTGTCCGGCATGCTGGCCCACGAGGCAGTCGGCCACACCGTTGAGGCTGATCTGGTGCTGGGCGGCTCGGTCGCGGGCCCGATGCTGAATCAGCGGGTGGCAAGCGATCTGGTCACGATGACGGACTTTGCCCATACCGCCTTCGGACAAACCGCTCCCCTGCCCGTCTATGTGGATGATGAGGGCGTCAAGGCAGAAGACGCCGCGCTGATCAAGGACGGCATGCTGGTAGGCTTTATGCACAACCGACAGAGCGCCCAGCATTTCGGACACAAGCCCACCGGCAGCGCACGCGCCTGGCTGTTCAGCGACGAGCCGCTGATCCGCATGCGCAACACCGCGGTCCACCCCGGAAAAGACAAGCTCGAAGACATGATCGCCGCCGTGGATGACGGCTACTACCTGTTCAAGACCGGCAACGGCCAGGCGGACAGCACGGGCGAGTTCATGTTCGGCATCACGATGGGCTATGAGATCAAAAAGGGCAAGCTGGGCCGCGCGATTCTCGATACCACCATCTCCGGCGTGGCCTTTGACATGCTCAAGTCGGTGGACATGGTATCCGATGGCCTGAACTGGTCGTCCAGCGGCTTTTGCGGCAAGAAGCAGCCGATGCCTGTGGGCATGGGCGGTCCCGCCCTCAAGTGCCGCGTAACCATAGGAGGCAGATAAATGAACGCACATGAAATAGCAGCCTACGCGCTGAAAAAATTGTCCCAGACCGGCGCCCAGCAGTACAGCTGCGAAGCCCATACGTCCGAAAAACGCGAGTTCAACGTGGATGGCGGCCTGTTCAGCCTGCTGCGCACCACCATCGACAATCGCCTGGACCTGACCCTCATCAAGGATCATCGCCGCGGCAAGGTGCTGATCAACAGCTTCAGCGCCGAGGCGGTGGACAGCGCCGTGCAGGACTGCCTGGCATCCGCCGGCAGCGCGCAGGAGGATCCCGCCTGGCGGCTCTATGAGGGCACCCAAAAAAGCTTTACCCTCGGCGCGCCCCGGGGCGATATGGACCGCCTGTTCCAGCGTTCACGCGAGCTGCTGGAGACCATCAAGCGCGATTACCCCAAGGTGATGGTGGAGCAGATGATCGTCGAGCACGAAAGCGCGAAGGGCATCTACTTAAACAGCCTGGGCGCCGAGTATGAGACAAATGAGGGCAGCTATTCCCTCAGCCTGATGTTCTCCGGCCATGACGGCGACAAGACCTCCAGCTTCAACGGCGCGGGCGCCAGCACCGATTCCCTTGACACGCCCCTGATCGAGCTGGGCGCGCTGCGCCAGCTGCTCTCGGACGCGGAAAAACAGATCGATACCGTCGCCACCGACGGCAAGTTTGTGGGCCCGGTCGTCTTCACGCCCGACTGCGCGGGCAGCATGATATATGAGCTGCTGGGCAACTTCGTTACCGATGGCGTGATCCTGGACGGCACCAGCCTCTGGAAGGACAAGCTGGGCCGGATGGTGGCAGATCCCGGCCTTTCCATCAGCGCGGCGCCCCTGCACCCCGCCATCGTCTGCGGCGAGCGCTACACCTCAGACGGCCGCCTGAGCGAGGATTATGACATCATCAAGGACGGCCGCCTCAACGCCTTCGCGCTGTCCAGCTACGTCGCCAACAAGACGGGCCTGCAGGCCGCCCCCAATTCAAGCTTCAGCCTGATCGTCCCCGCGGGCACTCAATCCATCAGGGACATCATCGCGGGCATAGACCGCGGCTTGCTGGTCAGCCGCTTCTCCGGCGGCAGCCCTTCCAGCAGCGGCGATTTCTCAGGCGTCGCCAAGAACAGCTTCCTGATCGAAAACGGCCAAATCGGCCCCGCCGTCAGCGAGACCATGATCTCCGGCAACCTGGCCGGCATGTTCGAGAAACTGCGAGGCATCTCCAGTGAACGCGTGCAGGACGGCAGCACGCTCATGCCCTATATCGCCGTGGACGGGATCACGATTTCCGGGAAATAACGCATACTGATTCAAAACTTAAACGCATCAAAAAGAAGCCGCCGTCTTTAATAAGATTGCGGCTTCTTCGTAAGCGTAAAGCACGAGGTCACCTGTAAACATTACTTATACGCATCGGAAATCAGCGAATCTTTGCCCTAAGTGTTAGTACTTGAAAGGGTTCTGTATGAAGATTAATAACGTCTCCATTGATCATTAATTCTTCTTGCGCTCTTTCCAGCATATCACACAGCCATGCCTCTTTTATCGATAAATTAATCTTGAGAGAGAAGACTGTATCAGCTTTTTTACTCTCATACAAGCGCAATATCAGGTCGCCTGATCCATCCTCAGCGTACTTCAAGGTTTCAAGAATAACATTGTCTGCGTCCAGGCTAATCGCACTGAATGAAGGGCTCCATCCGTTGGCATAAGTCACTGGCACATTCAAGTCATATCCGTCTTTTACAACAGGTGAATCAATAAATGGTCCTTCCCATGCATCGAAAGAATACTTGAAGTGATGCACTCCGTTGTCTGCTCGCAGCTCCGGCGCCGCCGAAGCCCTAAGCAGCGTAAGTTCCATTGAGCACCCATTCACACTGATGCCATATTTGCTGTCGTTGAGTATTGCGCAGCCGTGATTAGCGTCACAAAGGGCAGTATAGCGGTGGTTGCATACCTCGAAACGGTCTTTGTCATAAGCGCGGCTGCGATGCGTCGGTCGGGAAATATAGCCGAACTGTATTTCATGGAGCGCTTCCTCTGCCAAGACCTTGACCGGAAAGGAAACTTTAAGAAGCCGATGCAGTTCAAACCATGCCGCTTCAGTTTCAAAATCGATTCTGTGACTGCCCGTACGCAAAGATATAATTTGCTTAATTTCAGACGAATCAAATCTCCGGGTTAGGGAAAGTGATGCTTCTAATCCTTCAGGACATATGACTTCAAGTTGGATGTCTTCTCCCATGGGAATCTGCTGGTGAACATAATTGCTGTCAATATCCCAGGCATCAAACTTTCTTGGAACATCCTTAAAAAACATAAAGCGATTCATTGGTGACTGGGCATATTCACGGCCATTGTGGTTAACAAAGGAAGTAATTTCGCCCAACTCATTGAACACGGCAGTAATCATGTCATTGGAAAGCTCTGCCCCACCTCCCTCGAGAAGCCGGGCCTTTGAAAGGATCACCTCTGGACAACTGGAGCCGGGCAGCAATGAAACATGCCCAACGGCAGGTATTTCGACCAATGCATAACCATTGTACACTGGACAAGGGACACCTTCTGCGGTTACCGCACCAGAAGAAAGACTATCAGGGAGCGGAACAATGGAGGTTCGCGGGAAAGATAGTGAGTTATATATGGTAAGCCCCCCATCATTGAGGACCATACTATCTCTTGCATCCTGTGCCAGGAGCGCTGCCTGATTCTGCAAATCAACCAACGCAGCATTGGCTTCTTCATAAACGCGTGCGATTGAAGAGCCCGGCAGTATGTCATGGAATTGATTGAGTAATAGGGTCTTCCATAGCTTCTCCAATACATCATAGGAATACTTCCCGCTCAGTGCACCCCATAGTTCTGCTTCACGAAGAGAGATTTCACTGAGGCGATTGTTCTTCTTAATCATGGCCTGAGACGTATAGACCCCTCGATGCGCTGAAAAGTACAGTTCTCCGACCCACGTATCTTTGGGACCACCATTCTCCTGCATCTGATCAAACATATCGACCGGGCTTTCCATCCTGACCTTCGGCATACCTTCAAGGTCTTTTTCCCGGAGAATATATTCAATATGGTCCCGGCATGGACCGCCGCCGCCATCGCCATAACCAAACGGGATAAGGAAGTCATTTAAGCCACGTTTTTGTGTTTTGGAGTTCCACACCATACAAAGATCTGACGGCCGAGTATCGTAAGTGTAACTCGTGGGAAGAAACGATACAATCTCGCTTCCGTCATTGCCCTTCCATTTAAAATAGTGATATGGAAAGCGATCTCCATCGTTATAACTCCAGAAAATCTTTTGTGTAACCAGGTAATCAACACCGCATCCTTTCAAGATCTGAGGCAGCGCAGCAGTATAACCGAACGTATCCGGAAGCCAGAGCAGCCTGCTGTCGATACCAAATTCCTCCATGAAAAAGCGTTTACCATACATCAACTGTCTTATGAGTGACTCACCTGAGGTCATATTCGTATCTGGCTCAACATACATTGCGCCGTCAGCAATCCACTGGCCTTGGAGGACGGCTTTTTTAATGCGGGTATAAAGGTCGGGATAGTGCTTCTTGCACATCTCATATGATGCGGGCTGACTTTGCAGATAACGATACTCAGGATAACGCTCAATCAGCCGAAGCTGCTGCGCGAAAGTTCTGGCTGTTTTTCTATAAGTTTCCTGCATTGGCCAAAGCCATGCAAGGTCCAGGTGGGAATTTCCGATTGCATGCATTTGAGCCGCGGTAGAACCATTATGCGCATTCAATAATGGTTTGAGCATCTCTCGGGCAGCTCTGTATCCTTGCTTGCGTTTTTCAAGGTCCTGTTCGAAATCTACAAGATGTGTATAGGTTTCCATCGCACAAGCGATTTGATCAGCTCGTAAACTGGATTCGGGTAAACTGACTAACAGTTCCTGTAGGGTTGAAACATCCATCCATAACTGATACGCATCCTCATTCCAGATACCGAAACTCGACTGTCCAAGAACATTGTTCTTTTTCTCGGTGAAGGAATCGTTAACACTTTCAGGGATGATCGGTCCGATTTCGGTGCCGGGAAACCAATGTCCCGCATACACTTCAAATAAAAGATCATATCTTGTTCCCGGAACTCCTGCTTCTGTCAGGAAATTATCTACCACGAGGTGATGTGGAGTCGTAACCCATTCTGCTCTGAGTGTACCGAATGCTTTCATATTGACAAACAGAGTAGATTCTCCCGATAGCCTTAAGTCCATGACAATAGGCATACCTTCTGATTCAACGGGGAGTACAATAGTACCTTTTAACCAGAGGTATTCCCAGGGATTTCCCCATTTGAAGTTCTTGGGAATTGGTACAAACTCACCCTGGCTGGCTTGCTCAGGCGTGAGTTGTTCCATCACTGTAAATCCTTCAAAATCAACCTCTCCAAGCGGATGGTAGAAATCCTGTTGCAACACGCGATTCCAGTGCTTCAGACGGTCTTGATATTCATTACTCAAAATACTCATAATATACTCATTTCTCCTTTGTCTCATCTTTCCTTGGCCGCCCAAGCTTCGGACCCGACAGGCGGATGCCGTGC
>CAYZRZ010000071.1:0-11171 GCA_964480995.1 uncultured Christensenella sp. | reverse complement strand
GTTCTTTTCCACCCATTCCTTGGTGTACTCTTTTTTGATGACCTCGCTGCCCATCTCCAGGTGAATGGGGCGCGGCAGGCCGGTCTGGGGGTCCGTGCGCTGATAGTCGTAGAGCTTATAGGTATAGGAGCCGACGGTCAGGCTGCCGATCTCCAGGATCACCTGGTTGCGGCCGGAGGCGTGGATGGTGCCGGCGGGGATCATCACCTGGGTGCCGGGCACGGAGGGCACATAACTGACGTACTTTTCATAGTCCATTTTTTCGCCCGACTTTTCCGCGCGGCGGGCCTGCTCAAAGAATTCATCGCAGCTGGTTTCATCCTTGAAGCCCAGATAGGTCCTGGCATCCGGCCCGGTCACGCAGATGTAGTAGCTTTCATCCTGCCGGCCCAGTTCGTCATGGTTGCTCATCACATACTTGGCGCCCGGATGGCACTGGATGGACATATTGCCGGAGGCGTGATAGGTATCGTCATAGTTAAAGCGGATGGGGAAGTAGCCGCCGAACTGCTCGAACGCCTGCCGGCCCAGCAGCTTTTCGCCCATCGCCTGGACGAAGGTAAAGAAAGGGGCCTCAAACTCGTAGCTGTCTGTCTTGGCGACGATGGAGACCTCCATGGGGATCATGTCGAAAACCCAGGCGCAGTTGCGCATTTCCTTGGGCAAATTGCGCAGATGGTGGAGGTAATAGCCTCCCCACACGCCCTCCAGGTACACGGGGCGGCAGCGGAAGGGGCGCTCGACCAGTTCCTCAAACAAGGTGTTCAGGTCAGCAAAAGAAAGCATCTGCATGCTTTCGGGCACATCGGCGCTGATGTACCAGTCGAGCTTGCCCGACTTGATCAGTTCCCAGCGCGCCTCGATGGCGGTCTCAAAGTCCACGTAATAGTTGCGGCGCATGGTCTGGCTGTAGGGCAGATCCTTTAAGGCGCCGATGTTTCTGGCATGGCCGTTTTTGTAGGCCAGCACGGCGGTGCGGGGGGTGACATCCATCCACACCCTGGCGTCATAGGCTTGCTCCAGCTCAAGCGCCAGCGCGCCCTGGCCGTATACCAGCACGCCGCGGGAAGAAGCCAGGGTCTCCCTGAGTGCCCCGACCTTGCCTTCGTCCTGCAAGCCGGCGAAGCCGTCCCTGTACCTGCGGCCGTAGAGCAGCACGGGATCGCGCTTCTTGTCTTCAGGCAGGTAAGGGCTGACGATCGCCTCGATTTCCTCTGCGGGTTTCAGCAGGGTGGCCGCGTCAATCAACAGGATGCCGGTACCCGCGCACTGCTGGCGCAGCACGTTGACCAGGCTTTCATAATCAGCGCCCGGATAGGCGTCCAAGCCCAGCCGCTTGCCTTCCCTGAGCAGGGAGGCCAGCCTCCTTGCCACGGCGTGGATGCCGGCTATAGGAGTCACATCGCGGCCGGATACCCGGTTGACCGCGTTCGGGTCGCTGTAGGGGTAGGGGTGAAACATAAAGCTCATATCGTTCGTTCTCCTTGTCGGTCAATTATACTATATTATCTAACATCATGTTTCATAAATCAGCATCGCGCCCTGGGGTTTGATCAGGGCCGGTATGCCGCTGCCTTCTCCCTCGGGCGAGGCCCAGCTGTTCCACCGCGCGCCTTCAAGCGACAGGCTGACCGGCTGGTCTTCATCTGTATCGTTCCAAAGAACGGCGGCACGGCGCCCGTCCGCGCGCTCAAAGAGGGCCGCCTTCACCTGCTCATTGCCGTTTGACAGGCCTTCCTGGGCCAGGAAACGCCCTTCCAGGAGATAATCGCCGTGAGTGCTGCGCAGCCGGGCAAGCTTCTTGCTGTAGATCCTGTCCTCTTCGCCCTCATCATCCAGGATGTACTCCTTATCGGTGAAGTATCGCAGTTCCATCTCCAGCTTGTAGCCGTACAGCAGCGCGTAGTTGGCGAAGCGGCGGGAGACCGAGGGATTGGGGTTGCGGATCGTAATCAGGGTGTCGGGGAAGGTGAAGCGGAACATCTCGGGCATCATCAAAGGGCCCGAGCCGTCAGCGCCCCGGTGGACGGCGCTCCTGGTACCGATGCCGGGAACGGCAGCGCCTGTGCCCTTGGCCCCGGGGAAGCTGCCGATGCCGTGCAAGCAGTCCAGGAACTGTGAGTGCACATCGGTCACGTTCTCGGTCATGTAAGCATAGTTCTCGTGGATGTCGACCTGCGCGCGGATCCTCTTGTGCAGGCGGACGCGCCCCTGGGCATGGGAGAGGGAGGGCTTATCCATCAGATGGGGGTGGTTCTCGTCAAAGCAGGGGTAGGGCGACATCCCGCCGATCTGGTCGTAGAGGATGCCGTCGGCGCCCAGGCCGTGTATCCAGTCCGCGCGCCGCGCCATCAGCTCATGCCACTCCCCGCAGCTGGGGCAGATGGTGGCGAAGGGTTTTTTTGAGAAGTAGTGCAGGTAGTCGCTGTGGCAGTACTTGTCATAGTACTCATAGTAGGGGGTGCCCCAGCGGGTTTTGCCTTCAAGCAGGTGACCCGTCTCGCGGTAATAGTCCGAGCCCACGTCCATCAGGTGGCCCTGATAGTAGAGGGTGACATGGCCGCCCCTTTCCTGAACCTTTTTGATGTTGTCCTTCAACGTTATCTCGCCGCCCATGGTGGGGCTGACTTCCAGATCGGGGTAGCGGTTATCGTGCCCGCTGTGATACCAGCCAAACAGGCCCAGCGTGTCAAAGCCGTGCGCCTTGGCAAAGTCGTACAGCGCCGGCAGGGTGTCATAGGGCCAGTTTTCATCGCCGTACTGCTGCTTGTTGATCACCAGGAAGTAGCCGTTCATTTTCTTCACCCACTCCTTGGGGGTGACGGGCGCGCGCCAGGAGGCGGCCCAAAGCGCGTATTCCCGGGCTCCGCGCGTCCAGCTGCCTTCGTACAGCCAGGCCAGATAGGCCGGGCACTCCCAGGTTTCGCCGGGCTTCACAAAGGCCATCTTGTTCATTTCAAGCGTGACGCCGCCCTCTTTGGAGCCTTTGGCCCGCATGGCACTTGTATAAAACAGCGTATCCCTGCCGCTGAGGTAAAGGCAGGTGCCGCTGTCCTCCAGCAGCATCCATTGCATCGACAGCGGGCCGGGGTAGGAGTCGGATATCTCGTGCAGCGCCTCGCGGCCTGTCATGCCCTTGAGATAATCGCCTATGTGTTTGACGCGCTCTCCCAGATGCTTGGGGTAGAGCAGGTCGGGCTTGCCGCCTGACAGGGTATCGATGGTGCCCAGGCAGGGATAGATCCACTCGTTAAGGGTGGATTCGCTGCTGTTGGTCACCGAGGATTCAAATACAAGCCGGTCTTCTTCCAGGCGGATCGTGAGGCGCAGGGCGATGCCGCGCTCGCCGTCCCGGGTGCGCAGCTTGTCACAGGAGATCAGCACCGAATGGCCGCTGACCGACACTTTGAGGTTCTGCCGGTCGGCAAAGACGACATCCTCCCAGTTATCGCCGGTTTTGAGTATGGCGCGGAACAGGCCGGCAGGTCTTGAGATAACGTTGGGGCCTCCCTTCATCGACAGGTGCTCGATCTGGCCGGCTTCATTGACGCGCAGGGTGATCAGGTTATTCTGAATCGTTGCCATGTTGATGTTCCTTTCTTTGTATCACCAATGAGGTGACAGGTACTCGATGTCGGCGGTGAAGGGAGGCTTTTGCCCGGTCAGCACCCCGTAGAGGTTGGCGCTCGCGCTCGTGATCGCCTTCGCCATCTGGGGGTAGGGCAGGTTGGTGCAGTCGATCAGCCCGTGCGCCATATGCTCGCCGTCAAAGCGGCCCAGGAGGCTTTGGTCGTTATACTCAAAGTAGTGGGCGCCCACGCACCAGGGGCAGGCGGCCGCTTCTTCAAGGAACTGCTGATAGGCTTTCGCGCGCTCTTCCTGGCTGACGCAGCTTTGCAGGGCGGTGCGCAGGAGCCCGACTTCCTGCCCGCCGAAGTGCCATTCGCCGATCAGCACGGGCTTGTCCGCCCGTTTCGCCAGACTGAGCATCTCCGCCGGGCTATGGCGGTAGCAGTTGAATGAAAATACGTCGAATATGGCGCTGCCGTCCACCACTTTCTCTGAAAATCCGCCGTGGCGCAGCCCCAGGCACAGGTGGTGGGGATCGACCGCGCGGCAGGCTTTCAGGGGGATCTCGCCGAAGGCCAGGATTAGCACCTGCTCATAGGCCCGCAGGTCTTCCCAGGCTGTATCCGACAAGGTGAGCTCCCGGGAAAGGGGCTCAAGCAGCGCTTCCCAGCCGGCCAGATCAACGCCCCAGGCGCGGTTCAGCGCGCCTATGCTGTCATAGCGCGCCTTCAGCCAGTTTATCATGTGGCCGCGGCTCTTGAGCGGCTCGTTCTTGACCAGCAGCTCATAAGCCACGCAGCAATCGGACTGGAACATCCACTCGGGCTCATTGTGTAGAAAGTAGCCGATCATATAGGGGTCATCGGCCATCGGCTTAAGTTCGTTGTTCGCGAACACGGCACTGTTCACAACGTATTCGGCTGAAAATACATCCGGAAAATCCCGGAAAATAAAGCGCTCTGTCACCGGGAAACGCTTGAGCGTGACAGTGTAGGGGAGCTTGGAAAGCCGGAGAAAATCCTCCAGCCGCTCATCGATAAAGTTGACGATCCCCACACCCGTCGTATTGATGCCCCAGCGCTCAAAGCGGCTTGTCGCCAGGACGCGCCAGGCCTCCCACCATTCGTTTTCGAAGGCGCGCATCATGTTGGCGCGGGCGGGGTTGTACATCCACTCCCCGCTGCGCCGGGTGACGCCGTGGCGCTTGACATATTCGGCGATCAGGCCCGGATGGGTAAAAGCGTTCCTGTACATCGGGTCCTCGGGGCTGGGCGGATTGTCATAAAAATTCTCCATGCCGCTGAACCAGCCGAACTCGCCCATGCGGGTCCCGTAGCAGACGCCGTGGGAGAAAAAGGCATAGCCTTCCGGATCCACCAGCCACCAGCGCTTGCCGTCATGGTGGGTGCGGAACCAGCCGGTCGCCTCAAACCGCGTCTTTAAGTAGCCCCTGTAAGCGGACAGGCCCTCTGCCCTTTGGGAGGCGTTCATGGCGGCATGATATTCCGCTTGCAGGCGCTCGGTCATTTCCGAAACGCTTCGTGACTTTGTCGGCCAGTCATAGCCCATCAGCTGGCCCATCTCATCGGCGATCGGAGCCTTGGGGGCAATGGCCCCCGGTTCCTCATCGCTCACATAGACGCGGCTGAGCGCCGCTCCTTTGAAATCCTTGCCGGGCATGACGCGGATCTCAACGCGGCTGATCTTTTCGGGCGCTGTGGGGAAGCCCCGCAGATGCCCCTTGTAGGAGCCTGGGAAGACAGGCAGAAAATAGCGGCGGGACCACAGTTCGTCGAGCTGCAGGCGGAAGGATACCTCCATGTTGGGCAGAAGCTGGTAATAAGCCTCCACAGACTCGTTCCCGTCAGCCGGGATAAATAAGGCTTTGACGCCCGCGTCCGAAAATTGGTCCACCCGGATATCAAAGCAAAACCAGTGTTTCTCTGTCCAGGGGCTGTCCCCGGGGCGGTCAAAAGATACGGACAGTTCCGGCCCGCCGTGGACGGGCAGGGGACCTGAGCCCTGAAGCTCATGGCAGCCTTCAAACCAGACATGGGTGTTCATCAAGGTTTCCTCCGTTTGTTTATGAAAGTTCCGGGGGAAGCCCCTCAGGAGGCCTTCCCCGGAAAGGTCGGTTTTATTGGGCCAGCTGCTCGGCGTAGGCGGCGGTCGCCTCCGCTTCGTATTCCAGGCCGCCCTCCTGTTCCCAGCGGTCGATGTATTCTTCGTATTCAGCTTGCGCGTCGCCGGTGGTGACGATCAGCTGGGCGAAGCATTCCTTGACGATGTCATCCAGGAGGGTGCCGTACTCAACACGGCTCTCCAGGGTCCTGGTGATGTTGGGATAATCGGTCGCGACGGCCCATTCGGCGGCCTGCGCGTCCTGGGTGGTTTTGTTCATCAGGCGGGTCTCGGCGTTTTCCAGGGTAAAGCCGCCAAAGCCGTTGTATACGTAGGCGCCTGCCGCTCGGTGCACCACATCATCCGTGTAGATGCCAAGACGTTGATACTTGCCCGCGTCCTTGTCGATCCACTCGAAGTGCTTGCCTTCGATGCCCATGTAGGTCAGCTCCTGGCCTTCCTGCGTGTAGTAGATGTAGTTGAGCAGCTTCACGGCCAGCTCGGGGTTGGCGCAATCGGCGCTGACGGCCGCGTTGGCGACCAGGTAGTTGGGATAGACCTTCACGCCGCCTGCCCCGTTAAGATAGGCAAAGCCGAACAGCTCGCCGGGATCGGCGGGCACCTCGAAGGTGTAGCGGTTGGGGAACCAGTTGTTGGTGATGCCGACCGCCTGGAAGCCCATCACGCCGGTGACGCCCTGCCAGAGGCGCTCAAAGGTCTGCATCAGGGTAAGGGTGGCGAAGTCGGGATCCATCACGCCATCTTTGTACAGCTTGCGCAGGAACTCCATCGCCTCCAGGAAGCGGGGGTGCTTGATGAAGGTGGTCACGGTGCCATCTTCCAGCACGACGCTGCCGTGGGTGAATTTGATCGGGATGCCGTAGGCCGCCATGATATGCTGCCAGCCGGAGTCATCCGCCATGGTGGCGGCCATGCCGTAGGTATCCTTCATGCCGTTGCCGTCGGGGTCATTGAAGGTGAAGGCATAGAGCATGTTGTAGAAGCTCTCGGGGTCTGTGGGCATGTCCAGGCCGACATTCTTCAGCCAGTCCTTGCGGACGGCCAGATTTTTCATGTACATGCCGCTGTCGCGGACCAGGCCGTATACACCGCCCTCATTCACAACGGGCTTGTACAGGTTTTCGCCGTGATAGGCCAGGATATCGGGGCCGTACTCAAGCAGAAGCGGCTCGATGTTGTACAGCCTGCCGGCGTCGCGCAGCTCGATGAGCAGGGGGGAATTATCTACGGCGAAGATGTCCGGAAGGCTGCCCGAGGCGATGAGGGTGTTGAGCTTGGCGGTGTAATCAGAGCCCGCGGCGTAGGACACCTTGAGCTTTACGCCCAGGCGTAGGCCCAGCTCGGTCAGCACATCGTTTTCCTCCGGGGGGTTGTTGTCGCCCGACAGCAAAAGCGTCAGCACGGGAAGTTCTTGCGCGGCGGCGGGGAGAGCCAGCAGCGTCATCATGAGGACGGCTGCCAGGACCAGGGATACGAGCTTTTTCACTTGGGGATCCTCCTTTTTTTGATAGAACAACGTTCTTATTATCCTTTCACAGCGCCCACCGTGATGCCCTTGGTGTAGAAGCGCTGCAAATAGGGATAAAACAAGATCACGGGGACCACAGAGACTGCGACCACGGTCATCTTGACGGTTTCCTCCGTCAGGGTGCTGGCTGCCTCGCCGATCTTACTCATGTCGCCGGAGGCGGACAGGGCGTTGGCCGCGGCACCCCCCAGCACGGTGCGCAGGTAGAGCGGCAGCACCTGCAGGGAGCTTGAATTGGTGTACAGCAGGCAGTTCATGTAGTTGTTCCAGTAGCCCACGCCGTAGAACATGGCGATGGCGGCCAGGGACGGCGCGCACAGGGGCAGCATGATGCGAAAGAGGATGACAATGTCGTTGGCCCCGTCAAGCCGGGCGCTTTCTTCCAGGGAATCGGGAATGCCCTGCATGAAGTTGCGCAGGATGAACATGTTGTAGGCGCTCATCGCGACGGGCAGGATCATTGACCAGAAGGAGTTGAGCAGCCCGAGATTCTGCACCTGAAGGTACAAGGGGATCATGCCGCCTGAAAAGAGCATGGTCAGAAAGATGATCATGGAAAAGAAATTGCGGCCCCTCAGGCGCTTGCGCGACAGGGGATAAGCGGTGATCGCCGACAGCAGCACGCTGATCACTGTGCCTGCGAGCATAACAAGAATGGAGTTGCGGTAGGATACCCAGATCTGGGAGGTTTTGAAAACCATCTCATAGGACAGCAGGCTGAAACCGCGCGGCCAGAAAAAGAAGCCGCCCGCCATGGCCTTTTTGGAATCGCTGATCGAATACATGATCACGTGCAGCACAGGATAGATGGTGGAAAAGGCAAAGAGCCCCAGCACCAGACAGATGAGGAAGTAGCCGATCCGCTCCCCCCGGCTGCGGCGGATCTTTGATGATGTTCTTTTTGCCAAAAGGCGGCCGGACGCAATGCTCATACTGCTTCCTCCTTACATGATGCCGCTGTCAGGATCGGCTTTTTTGGCGAAATAGTTGGTGGCCAGCACCAGCACCAGCCCGATGAGGGATTTGAACAGGCCCGCGGCCGTGGCTTCGGAGAACTTCGCCTGCTCGATGCCGATCTTGTAAACATAGGTATCAATGATGTCGATGCGCGAGACGACCAGGGAGTTGGACAGGGCGAAGATCTGGTCAAAGCCCGCGTTCATCACGCCGCCAACACGGAAGATGAACAGCACGATGATGGTGGATTTCAGCGAGGCCAGCGTGATGTGCCGCATCTGCTGCCATTTGCCCGCCCCGTCGATCATGGCCGCTTCATACAGTTCCTGGTCGATGCCCGTGATGGCCGCCAGGTAGACGATGGTGCCCATGCCGGAGGCCTGCCATACATAGGAGAGGATGACCACGGCGCGGATGCTCTCCTTGCTGGACAGCACATTGGTAATCTGGGCCCCGGGGCTGAGCGCCCGGATCAGGGCCGGGATCGCGCCGCTGGTTACATTGAACATCGCGAACAGCAGGCCGCTGATGATGAACCAAGAGATGAAGTTGGGCAGGATGATGGCGGTCTGGATGAATTTTTTCAACCGCCTGTTTCTGATCTCGTTGATCATCAGCGAAAGGATAATGGGCACCGGGAAGCCGCAGACGAGCTTCAGCAGTGATATTTCAATGTTGTTGGAGAAAGCGCGCTGAAAGGCGGCCCTTGAAAACATTTTGTTGAAGACATCCATGCCCACCCAGTCCCCAAGGCCTTGGACGGCGCTGTATTCGCGAAAGGCGAAGGTAACGCCGTACATGGGCACATAGTGGAAGAGGATGACATAGACCAGCCCGGGTATCAGCAGGGCATAGAGCATCCAGTTCATGGATATATCCCTCTTTAATCCTTTCAAGCCGCCCCGGCCGGTTAAAACGGTTTTGCCATTTGACATGAGAGGCCACTATCCTTTCACTATTGCTCAGCGTATCAAGACCCTTTGGTCGATGCGCATAGCATAGGACAAAGACATAAACATGTCAATACAAAAATATATTATGATAAGAATTTTCTTTCTTTCAGATTAATATTGTTGACATGTTTTTATCACGTGATATAATCAAATTAAATACAGACTGTAATGAGGAAGGACAGATGGTGATCGCCATGACTGATAACGGCAGCTGCCTGTTAAGAATCCGCGAGACCATGCACGCGCTCAGCCCCAAGGAACAGCAGCTGGCCCGGTTTATTCTGGGCCAGCCGGAGATAGCTGTCGATATGCAGATCGAGGAGCTGGCCGCGGCCTGCTCTGTGAGCGTTTCCACGGTGGTTCGCATGTGCAAGAGCCTGAACTATGCCGGCTTCAAGGAATTTTGCCGCACCCTGTACAGTGACCTCTCCTTTTCCCAGGAAGATAGCCATTTTGAGGATATCCATCCGGGGGACGAGCCGGACGCTGTCATGCGCAACATCTGCCTGAGCAGCATCCAGGCCATTGAGCAGACCATGGCCATCATCGACAGGCAGGAGCTGGAGCGGGCGGTCGACCTCCTGTGCCGGGCTCAGAGGGTCGACTTCTACGGCATGGGTACCTCCGGCCTGGCGGCGATGGATGCCGGCAACAAGTTCAGCCGTATCAGAAAGATATCCATCGCCCACGCCGACCCCCATAACCAGATACTGACCGCGCTGACGCTGCGGCCCGAGGATGTTGCCGTGCTCATCTCCTATTCGGGGGAGACCAACGACATCCTCAACCTCGCCGGGGAGATCAGGAAGATCGGCACCACCATCATCACCCTGACCCGCTACGGCAAGAACTCCCTTTCCTCGATGGCGGATATCTGCCTGTACAGTTCCTCCACCGAGACCCTGCTGCGCAGCGGGGCCATGAGCTCGCGCATCGCCCAGCTGTGCGTGATCGACACGCTGTACGCGTCTGTCTGCAGCCGCATCTTCAACGAGGTCAAGCCCTACCTGGAGCAGTCGCGCGTTGCGACCAGCAGGATGCACCGGCCACAGAGCGCTGCCGGCGAGCGGGGTTTTTGATGATGATCACCCGCTTCATCGCCTGGCAGAGCGAAGAGGCCGTGCTGCTGTCGGGCGGCGGCTATGAGGCGATCATCCTGCCGGGCTGGGGGGCCAACTGCGTATCCCTCAGAAACCTCCCTTCAGGGGCGGAGCTGCTGCGCACGCCGCCGGATCTGCAGGCTCTGCGCGCGAATCCCAATGTATACGGGCTGCCGCTTCTGTTTCCGCCCAACCGGATCAGGGACGGAAGCTATGCCTTTAACGGCACCGAATACCGTTTCCCCATCAACGAGCCGGCCAGGCACCACCATATCCACGGCTTTTTGAGCAGCATACCCTTTGAATGGATTGGCGGGGCTGATTTTTCCTACCGCGCGAATGAGGAAAATCCCTACCTGAGCTTTCCGCACGCCTTCAGCATAAAGCGTTCCTTCGTGCTGGACGAGGGCGGGCTTTCGCAGACACTTTTTGTGGAAAACAACAGCCGCTCGGACATGCCCCTGGGCATCGGCTTTCACGCCGCGTGGAATGTCCCCCCGATACAGGGAGACAGCGCCGGGGATTACAGGCTGCGGATCCCCGTGAAGAAGCAATGGCTGTACGACCCGGATACGATCATACCGACCGGAGAAAGCCTTAGCGATTCCCCCCTGCTCCGGGCGCTTCGGGAAGGCAGCCTGGTGACGGAGGGACAGGCCGTCTCCTGCCTGCTGGAATGCCGTCCCGGCCCCATCAGCCTGTCAGGGCCCGGGGGGACACTGGTTTGCGAGCGGGACGAGCGCTTCCGCTTTGTGATGCTGTGGAACGGGGACGGCCGGCAGAACTTTGTCTGCCCCGAGCCCCAGAGCTGGATGGTGGACGCGCCTAACCTGCCCCTGCCCCCTGAAACAACGGGCTTTGAAGCCTTACAGCCCGGGGAGCGGCGGGTATACAGGCTGCGGTATTATTTCGAGCAGGCAT
>CAYZRZ010000070.1:0-11178 GCA_964480995.1 uncultured Christensenella sp. | reverse complement strand
CACAGGCCGTTCCCGCGAGACAGCCTATTCCCGTGATTATGACAGCCTCTACAGCCTGCTCCGGCATGAGCGGGAGCACGGCTGTATCCTTTGGGTGCTTGGTCCCGCCTGCGCGTTTGATTCCGACGCGCGCCGCGCGATGGCGGCCCTGGTTGATCAAGGCTTCGTCCACGCCCTGCACGCCGGCAATGCCCTCGCCACCCACGATTTGGAGGCCGGGCTGTTCGGCACGGGCCTGGGACAGGATATCTACTCACAGGAACTGATCCATAACGGCCACTACCACCATATCGACGTGATTAACAAGGTCCGCGCCTGCGGCTCCATCCCCGAATTTATCAGACAGTTCAACATAAAAGATGGTATCATGAACGCCTGCGTTAAGCATTCCGTCCCCTTCGTTCTCTCGGGCTCCATCCGGGATGACGGCCCCCTGCCGGAGGTGATCGCCGATGTCTACCGGGCGCAGGATGCCATGCGCGGCCTGGTACGCCGCGCTACCACCGTTATCTGCCTGGCCACCCAGCTGCATACCATCGCCATCGGCAATATGACCCCGTCCTACCGAGTGACAAAGGAAGGCGTCAGGCCCCTGTATTTTTACACCGTGGATACCTCCGAGTTTGCCGTCAACAAGCTGCGCGACCGCGGCAGCCTCAGCGTCACCGGCCTGATCGCCAACGCGCAGGATTTTTTAAGGAATGTTGCCAGAGGAACAGGCGCTTTGACTTCTTGATCTGATAGGAATATACAGCAAGAGACTCCGGCCATAAAACCGGAGTCTCTTGCTGTACGAATAAAATCAGTTGGGCGCTTCTGTCACGCTGGGGACTTCGACCGCCTCTTCGTCATCCGTGGGGACGGCTTCCATGGTTTCATCATCCGGCTCCAAGGCTTTGGCAGCCTCGGTGGCGGCCAGAATGTTCTCCTCGTTGTAGGTGATCTGATACTGGCTTGTCCAATCGGCGATGGCGGTCATGATCGCGTCGTTTTCCCTGACGGCCTTCAGGTAATCGATGATCTCGGCGCGGATGGCATCGGTCATGATCAGACCTGAGGGAACGTCGCGCAGATACTTGAGGATGTGCACGCCGGAACTGCCAATCACCGGATCGCTGACGTCACCGACATTCACCATCTTATCGGAGAAAGCGGTCTGCGTAAAAACGGGATCCCAAAGTATTGAATCCTTATGCACGCTGTACCCGTCGGCGAGTGTCTGCGGGTTCTGCATGCCGGGATCCTGGCCGTACTGGGCGATCAGGCTCTCAAAGCTCTCGCCATTCGCCAGTTTGGCATAGATTTCATCGGTCTGGGTCTTCACGGAGTCGAGCACAGCCTGCCCGGCATCCTCGATCATCTGGAGGGTCACTTCTTCCACAGGTTCCTGGGTCGCGGCTTCCGCGCCGGCGGGCTTTTCAGCTTCTGTTCCCTCACCGTTCTTGTCGCTCTGCTGTTCCTCATACCGGGAGTTCAGGCTGCTGTATGCCTCAAGCTTTTCCGCGTCGGGGGTGAGCAGGATATGGACAATGCCCCGGTAGCCTTCGGGCGTATACCAGCTTGGCTGCTGGTTGTAGTAGGTGTTGTACTCATAGGCCATGATATTATCCTGGTAGTTCTGCTTGTAGCTTTCGCCGTAGAGCTGGAAGGTACTCTGGATCTCTTCCTCGGTGGGCTCACCTTCTTCGACCAGATAGCCGAAGAGCTTGTCGGTGGAAGCGCTCTGACGGATATTGTCTTCCAGCAACTGGCGGGTCATCCCCTGCTGGGCGTAGAAATCTTCCGCCTGCGTCCTCAGCTGTGCCCGCGCTTCCTCGCTGTCCTCAGCCAGATAATAGCTGACATAGCTCTCGATGCCTTCCTGCCACTGCTTTTCAGCTTCAGACGCGAAAGATGCCTGCTCCTCATCGCTGAAGTTATTGAAGCCCAGTTCCTGTATCTTCAGATCGATCATATGACGCTGCACGATGAACTCGGCCGCGTAGCGGTAATCAGTGGCATCGCTCATATAACCCGCCAGCTGGGGGATCACCGCGTCCACTTCGCTTTTGAGAATATCCTGTCCGTTAAAGGTGGCCAGCACCGGATCCTCCGCGGGCTGCGCCCACGCGCCCACGGCGCTCAGCGCCATGACCAGAGCCGCCATAATTGCCAACATTTTCTTGTGCATGATTCTTCCTTCCTCAATAAACCGACTGATCGGCTGATGGCTTATTATCTCACAGCATATGCCAGGTTTGCAAGGAACGCGGTAAAGTTTACAGTTCAGACACAGCCTTCAGCACCGAGATTTGCCCGCCTTTTCCCTTGCTTCTCGACTTCATCAGGCTTTCGCCCCGGCCTGCCGCGGAGACGATCCGGGCCGTGATCGCCTCTCCCGGCACAAGGAGGGGAATGCCGGGCGGATAGGCCGTGATATACTCCGCGCACACGCGGCCGGCCGCCGCTTCTATCGACACCAGCTCATGGGCCATCGACAGCGCTTCTCCGGGGACCAGAACCGCCTCTGCCCGGGGCAAGGCATCATCGGAGAGCAGTTCTCCGGGCGCTGTATTCCTCTCGATGTCTTCCAATGCCCGGGCCAATCGGGACAGCGCGTCCTCCGCGTCGCCCATGCCGGTCATTGCCAGGGCCGAGCGATGTCCGGCCATCTCAAGGTCAATGCCATAGCCCTCTCGCAGCGTATGGAGCAGCCGGTATCCGCTCATGCCGCTGCGCGCGCAGCCTATCAGTATCTTGGACGGGTCGTGCCCGAACACGCCACCGGGCAGACCATCCAGCCCGAAGATCGTAAACCGTTTCAAGCCCTGAGCTTCCCGGCAGAATCGTTTGAGCCGCTCATGCCAGGCTTCGAACAGCTCATCGCCCCTTTCTTCCAGCAACCGGACGCATCCGTCGATGGAAGCCATCAACAGATAGGAGGGGCTGCTGGTCTGAAACAGATCCAGCTGTTCCTCCAGCAAGCTCGCGGCCTCTTCGCTGCCCGCGTGCGCGATAGCCGTTTGGGTCAGTGAAGGCAATGTCTTGTGCAGGCTTTGGATCACAATGTCCGCGCCGCTCCTCACCGCGCCGTCCGGAAAAAACGTCCCAAGGCCCAGATGCGCCCCATGCGCGGCGTCAACCAATACCTTCAGGCCGCGCTGATGCGCCAGGCTGACCAAACTCTCCAGATCGCTCAGCACCCCCTCATAGGAAGGGCAGCTCAGCACAAGCAGGCGTGCATGCGGATGCGCTGTCAGGCAGCTGTCCAGCGTCTTTGCGCTCAAGGAAGAAGAGATGCCGTACTCCTCCACCATGTCCGGGTAAAGGTATACCGGCCGAAGTTTCAACAGCCCAACCCCCTGGTGCACGGAGAGATGGCACTCCCGCTGCATGATCACCGTATCTCCTGTTCGGCTCAGCGCGCGCAGGCCGGCCAGGATCCCGCCGGTGCTGCCATTGACCAGATAAAAGGAGCGGCAGGCTCCCCAGAGAGATGCCGCTCTTCGCATCCCATCCAGCAGAATCCCCCGGGGCTCGTGCAGATTGTCAAATCCCTCGATCTCGGTCACGTCAAGATCAGCCCGCAGCGCCTTCAGGTAAGGGTCCAGGAGGCCGCTGCGCTTATGGCCCGGCATGTGCAGAGGAAGGCGGCGGGGCAGTTCCTCCGCCAGCAGGTCATAGAGGCTCTTATCCATCCTCTACCTCACTTCTTCAGGGGCTGGCAGGAGGGGCAGAAGTAAATGCTGCCGCCCAGATACGCTTCACGTTTCAGCGCGCCGCCGCAGACAGGGCAGGGCTTGTCAAGCGTATTGCGGGACAGGATCGTCCGGTAGCCGCCCGACTGCCCGTACAGGTCCTTTTCGGTATCCCGCCCTCCGCCCCGGGTCATAACAAGGTGGATTTCACGGCGTCAAACGCGTCGCTCAGCGGTGAAGGCTTCCCTTTTGCCGCCTGAAAGTACTCATTTCCCTGATCATCGGCCCGGCGCAGCCCGAAGAACCCGTACATGGAGATCGTGCAAACCAGGCTGCTGCCGTCATCAAAATCAAGCAGAAGCTGATGCTTTTTCGGCCTCTCTTCGCCCGGCGCGAAGAATCGGGCGTTCACGCCATCGCTGAAGCCCAGGCGCATATCTCCGGCGACCATCAGGGCGTGTCCCCCGAAAGAAGCCGATCCGCCCACTGTTTTCCCCTCCAGCAAACGGGGATAATCAACCGGATCGCCCTCATAAAAAGCAAACTTGTGAGGCGTATAGCCGGCGACCGCCCGGGTAATCACCTTTCCCCCATAAGCTTCTTTCATCTGAGAAGCCAGCGTGACAGCCTCCAGCAATTCAAGCATATCCGCGTCCTCTTTTCATTTTTCCACAGTATACACGAAAAGGGCAGGGAGTGCAGGGTTATCATCTAGAGCAAGCGTTTCAAATACTGCCCTGTATAGCTTTCTTTAACTTTGGCTACTTCCTCCGGCGTACCCGCGGCCACCACGGTGCCGCCGCCGTCGCCGCCCTCCGGCCCCAGGTCGATAATGTAGTCGGCGGTCTTCAGCACATCCAGGTTATGCTCGATCACCAGGACGCTGTTGCCGGCGTCCGTCAGCTGCTGCAGTACGTGGATCAGTCTGCCCACGTCGTCCATATGCAGGCCTGTAGTCGGCTCGTCAAGCAGTATCAGGGTCCTGCCCGTCGCGCGCTTGCTCAGTTCCGTCGCCAGCTTCACGCGCTGGGCCTCACCGCCTGACAGCGTGGTGCTGGATTGCCCCAGGCGCATGTATCCCAGCCCGACGTCAAACAGGGTTTGCAGCTTGGTGCGGAGGCGCGGATGATTGTCAAAGAAGCCCAGCGCCTCCTCCACCGTCATGTCCAAAACGTCCGCGATGTTCTTGCCGCGGAAGCGCACTTCCAGCGTTTCCCTGTTATAGCGCCTGGCATGGCAGACCTCGCAGGGGACATAGATGTCGGCCATGAAGTGCATTTCGATCTTGATCATGCCGTCGCCGCTGCAGTTCTCGCAGCGCCCGCCGCGCACATTGAAGGAGAAGCGACCGTCCTTGTAGCCGCGCGCCTTGGCCTCGTTGGTCTGGGAAAACACCTGGCGGATCAGGTCAAACAGGCCGGTGTAGGTGGCGGGATTGCTTCGGGGCGTACGTCCGATGGGGCTCTGGTCAATGCTGATGATCTTATCCAGCTGATCCACGCCCTCTATGCTGTCGTGATCGCCGGGCCTTGTCCGGGCGCGGTTGAGGTCACGCGCCAATGCCTTGTAGACGATCTCATTGACCAGGCTTGACTTTCCGGAGCCCGATACGCCAGCGACGCAGCAGAAAACGCCTAAGGGGAACTCGGCCGTAATGTTTTTCAGGTTATGCTCCCGCGCCCCTGTGACCTTCATCCAGCCGGCGGGGACGCGCCGCGTGGCGGGCAAGGCGATGCGGGTCAGGCCGCTCAGATAAGCGCCGGTGATGGAGCCCGCGGTATGCATGACCTCCTCCACGGTACCCTGCGCCACGATATGCCCCCCGTGCTCGCCGGCACCCGGGCCGATATCCACCAGATAGTCCGCGGCCCGCAGGGTATCCTCATCATGCTCCACGACGATCAGGGTATTGCCCAGATCCCGCAGATCCTTCAGGGTAGCCAGCAGCTTGGCGTTGTCGCGCTGATGCAGACCGATGGACGGTTCATCCAGTATGTACAGCACGCCCACCAGCCTGGAACCGATCTGGGAGGCCAGCCTGATGCGCTGGGACTCACCGCCCGACAGGGTGGAAGCGGACCGGGACAGCGTCAGATAGGTCAGCCCCACATTGCACAAGAAGCCCAGCCTGTCCTTTGCTTCTTTCAATATCTGATCGGCAATGAAGTGCTCGGTCTCTGACAATTTAAGGCTTGACAGAAACTCACCCGCGCGGCTCAGGTTCAGCCGGGTCAGCTCAATAATGTTCATATCGCCGACAGTCACGGCGAGGGATTCGGGCTTGAGCTTGTCGCCATGGCAGTCGGGGCAGGGCTCCTCCCGCATCATTTCCTCATAGGCCGCCTTGGCGCTCTCGCTGGTCGTCTCACGGTAGCGGCGCTCCACGATCGGCACCAGCCCCTCGAAGGCGATGTTCCAGGTGCTGTTCCCGGCGCCGGATGAGTATTTGACGGGTATCTTCACGCCCTTGCTGCCGTAGAGGATCACCTCCATCACACTCCCCGGCAGCTGTGCAACGGGGGTATCCATGCTGAAACCGTAATACTCGCCCAAGGCCTCCAGCAGCATGTGCGACATGCTGCTCTCATCCCCGGAGCCCTGGAAGCCCGGAACGGCAATAGCGCCCTGGTTGAGCGACTTGCCGGGATCGGGGATCAAAAGATCGGGGCTGATCTTGATCAGGCTGCCCAGACCCGTGCAGGTCGGGCAGGCGCCGTAAGGGTTGTTAAACGAGAACATGCGCGGGGCCAGTTCTTCCAGGCTGACGCCGCAATCGGGGCAGGCGTAGTTCTGCGAATAGGTGGTGATCTCCCCGTCAGGCATGATCTGCGAAGCCATCAGCCCGCCGGACTGGCGCAGCGCCGTCTCGATGGAGTCCGCCAGCCGCTGGGTAAGACCCTCCCGGATCACTACGCGGTCCACGACAATGTCGACCTCGTGCTTCTTTTTCTTATCAAGGGCCGGCACATCATCCAGCTCATACTGATCCCCATCGATGCGCACGCGCACGAAGCCCGCCTTGCGCGCGTCCTCCAGCACCTTGAGATGCTCGCCCTTGCGCCCGCGGATCACAGGGGCAAGGATCTGCAGCCTGGTGCCCTCAGGCAGGGCCAGCAGGGCATCGGTCATCTGGTCAACCGTTTGCTGCTTGATCTCCTTGCCGCATTTGGGGCAATGCGGGATGCCGACGCGCGCGTACAAGAGGCGCAGGTAATCGTAGATCTCCGTCACCGTGCCGACCGTCGAGCGGGGGTTATGCCCGGTCGACTTCTGGTCGATGGAGATGGCGGGCGACAGACCCTCGATGGAATCCACATCGGGCTTCTCCATTTGCCCTAAAAACTGGCGGGCGTAGGACGACATGCTCTCCACATAGCGCCGCTGCCCCTCCGCGTAGATGGTATCGAAGGCCAAAGAAGACTTGCCGGAGCCCGACAAGCCCGTGAATACAACAAGCTTTTCCCTGGGCAGCGTGAGCGATACATTTTTGAGGTTATGCTCCCGTGCCCCTTTGATGACTATTTGGTCCTGCATATACTTCCTCCGGGCATTGCCCAGCAAATAGTAGCACATCTGTTCTCATTTAACAAGCCGCGAAACGCGCTTCATCATCCTACCCGATAAACCTGCACAGTGATCGAAAAAAATGGTGAAAAATGCTATAATCTGCTGAGCTACAGGAGAGGAGAGGCAAAGCATGGCGTTCTTTCAATGCGATTTCTTTTCGTCCGCCCTTTGTTTTAACACAGGTGTCAATGTCATTATCCCAACGGCAGGTGAGGCGGAGGCCCGGGCCGACGGCCTGCCTGAGGGCCGGAAGTACCCGGTGGTGTATCTTTTTCACGGCGCTTACGGTGACCATAGCGACTGGCAGCGCCTCACGCGTATTGAGCAGTACGCAAGGCAGCGCAAGCTGGCCGTGGTGATGCCCGCCGCCTCCAACAGTTTCTATCTGGATATGCCCTACGGTTCCGACTACCTGAGCTATATATCACGGGAGCTGCCGGATTTCATCCGTAAGAATTTCCCGGTCAGCCGCCAGCGGGACTATAACTTCACGGCCGGGCTTTCCATGGGCGGCTACGGGGCCATCCGCGCGGCGCTCGCGCGGCCCGATCTGTTCTCCGCCGCCATCAGCCTCTCCGGGGCGATAGACTTCCCCGGGCTGAAAAACAGCGGCTCAGAGGGAGGGCCGAAGGCATGGAGAGCCATTTTTGAAGAACCGGAAGGCTGCCACTCCCAGGACGCCGACCTGGAATATATTGCGAAGAACCTCGCCGCGGCAGGGCATCCTTTGCCCCGGCTGTTCATCAGCTGCGGCACGGAGGACTTTCTCTATGACATCAATCAAAGCGCATGCCGGAAATTCCGGGCGCTGGGCATGGATGTCCGCTATGAGGAGCATCCCGGCACTCACGAGTGGGCCTACTGGGATGAGCATATCCGGCGCGGCATCGAATGGCTGAATCTGCCCAAAGCCACTGTGGACGCCTGAAAGGAGAAAAGAGATGGCCCTGATCCAATGCGGTTTTTATTCTGACAGCCTGCAAAAGAATACCACCGTCCAGCTCGTCCTGCCCTCCCCCACGCCGGATGATGTACTCTCCGGCCGGGATACAAAAACACTGTACGCTGACGGCAAGCGCTGGCAGACGCTCTATCTTCTGCACGGCAGCTACAGCGGCGGCGCGGACTGGCTGAGGCACACAAACGTTGAGCGGTATGCCCGGCAGTATCACCTGGCCCTGGTGATGCCTTCCGCCGAAAACAGCCGATATGTTGATATGTACAGGGGGGAGAGCTATCTCAGCTACATTTCAAAGGAACTGCCCGCCTTCATGCGGACGCTCTTCCCGCTGTCCGATCGGCGCGAAGATACCTTCATCGCCGGCTTGTCGATGGGCGGCTACGGCGCCTTTCTGGCGGCGCTGACAGCGCCGGAAACCTTCTCCTGCGCCGCCAGCCTGTCGGGCTCCCTCGACATCAGGGGGTTCTTGAAGGGACAGCAGCCGCATGTATCCAAAATGCCCCGCAACTACCTGCGCGCCCTGTTTGAGGATCCGATGAATGTGCCGGATGCGTATGATCTGCCCTCTCTGTTGGCCGGGCGCGCGGCAGCGGGTTCCCTCATGCCTGATCTGTACCTGTCCTGCGGCACGGAAGATTTCAATCTGCCGGCCAATGACCGCTTTTATGGAAAGGCCTCGGCCCTTGGCGCGTCCCTCAGATACGACAAGCACCCCGGCGGACACGATTGGGACTATTGGGACACGCATATCAAGGATGTGCTGGCCTGGCTGCAGGGTGAACTATGAGCCGGTTTGCTGTCATCGATACCGAAACTACCTGGCGTGACGCGGTGATGTCCATCGGCCTGGTCATCGCCGATTCGGATAGCTTTGATCTGCTCGACCGGCGCTACTACATCCTCACCCCCTACAAGAATCACGGCGGCATGTTCAGCCATACCCTGTATATTCCCGGCATCCGGCCCGACCTTGAATGCTCCAGGGACAGGGCGATGGATGACCTGCAGGGCTTCCTGGGCGATCACGGTGTTGGCGACATATTTGCCTACAACGCCGCCTTCGACCGCCGCCATCTGCCGGAGCTTTCCGGCTTCTCCTGGTACGACATCATGAGGCTGGCGGCCTACAGGCAGCATAACCCAAGGATACCGGTCCGCGCCGACTGCTGCGGCACCGGCAGGCTGAAGCAGGGCTATGGGGTCGAAAGCATTTACAGGATGCTCAGCGGCAGCGATGGATACTGCGAGATGCACAACGCCCTGACCGACGCGATCGATGAACTGCATATCATGCGGCTGCTGGGACACGGGCTCAATGTGTATGAGGCGGGGAGAATCGGTTAGGGTGATATCCCCATACAGCGCGCGCCTCCCTGCAAATCCACAGGGAGGCGCGTTTTATCATATTGAACTCTTTATGTATTGGCTCGATTGTTCCATTCTTCAGCGAGAATGGCGTATTCATAGGTGTTAGCCCATATCGGCACTCCCTGCTCATCCCGCTTGAACCAGATATTTTGGATCAGATGCCCTTCCCGGCGCATACCCAGGCGCTCCAGCAGCCTCCAGGACGCCGTGTTGAGCGGGTTGCACATGGCGGCCACGCGGCGCGCGCCGAGCTTTCCAAACACATGATCCAGCAGACAGGCAGCCGCCTCCGTAGCGTAGCCCTTCCCCTGATAGCTGGCGTTGAACACATAGCCAAGCTCCCAGGTGTCAAAGGGCTGCCCGGCCAGGTATATATTGCCGATCAGCTTTCCCCCGTCCTTGAGGCAGACCGCCCAAAAGGCCGGATCGTTTGAACGCCTGATGGCCTCCAGCCTGCTCTCATCCGCTGTAAACACATTGTATGGCTCATAGCAGACCACCTGCTCGTCAGACAGGTATTCATGCAGATTCTCCCAGTCGGCAGGATCAAACGGCCTGATCAGCAGCCTTTGCGTTTCTATCACCATACTTGTTACGCGAAAGCCGGAGCGCTCATGCCCATGGCAAAGCGTTCCAGCCCCTCGCCGAAATCATTCTCAACAACATCATCCGCCAGATTCATTACAGCGGCGGCGGAGGGCTTCACGCTTGTATCCTCCGGACTCTTCAGCATGATAAAGCGCCCGGGCTTCACCACGCCGCGCAGGCTGTTGGATTCGCAAATGATCACCGCGTCCCGGGGAATCTGGCTGAGGAAGTACCTGATCCCCTCCGCCAGGTGCTCCTTGTGGCAGCGCAGCCAGAACACGCGGCCCACGCCGGATGCCAGAAGCTTGCGGGTATCCTTATCCCCCTGCCCCTCCATCTCCTCCACCAGGTCAAAGCTGCCTTTGATACGCGTGCAGGTGCCGCAGCCCGCGTGGCCGCGTACGCAGCTGCCGCCCGCGTCGTGGATGGTGGTCACCTTCAAGGCAACCATCGGAAACCACCCCCGCCAGGCCTTGATCAGGGCCAGCGCCAGGCTGGTCTTTCCGCAGTTGCGCCCCGCCGCGCCGATCATCACCATTCTGTCCAGGGTCAGCAGCTCTTCCTTCACATGCTCCTCCGATATCAGGCGCTGCAAAGCGCTTCTTTTCGCTATGTAGTATAGCCTGTGGACGCATAATCGTCAATTATTTGCCCTGTTTGAGCATTATAATGCCGTGTGGGCGTCGCATGGGAATCATTCGGCGCAATTGACACCCGCATGCGCTCTGTGGTAAACTCCTAAAGCTTTGAGACATCTATGATGGTCAAAGCATGCGCGCCCGTAGCTCAGCTGGATAGAGTGTCAGACTCCGACTCTGAAGGTCGCAGGTTCGACTCCTGTCGGGCGTACCAATTAAACCCTTGATATCATTGAGATTGTCAAGGGTTTTATTTTACTTATTTCTGGTATTATTTGATGAGTACTTATACGTTTGACATAGCGACCATAGACGAAAGGAACTGTTCCGGTCTTAAAGAAGGGCGGGAATTTGCATGAGTAAAGTCCGGAAACTTGCG
>CAYZRZ010000069.1:5316-11209 GCA_964480995.1 uncultured Christensenella sp. | reverse complement strand
CAAGAAGTATTCCAATCGCTTGATCATCAAGCGCATCAACTCGAAGTGAGAACGAATGAAGGGAGGCATCTAAATCAATGAGCCGTTCAATTAAGAAAGGGCCCTATGTGCAGGAAACGCTGCTCAAGCGCGTTGAAGATATGAACAAGGCGGGCAAAAAAGCCGTTTTAAGGACTTGGTCCCGCGCATCGACCATCTTCCCGGATTTTGTCGGGCATACCATTGCCGTGCATGACGGCAGGAAGCATGTGCCGGTTTACGTTACTGAAGACATGGTCGGCCACAAGCTGGGTGAGTTTGCCCCCACCCGCACCTTCCGCGGACACGCCGGTGAAAAAGCAAGCGGCCGCAAGTAAGAGGAAAGGAGTACCCAAACATGGCATCCAATACCCGCAATAAAGGGGAAAAGCGCGCTCAGGAACGGGATAAGCGTCCTCAGGCGCACGTTAAGCATGTGCGCGTCTCCTCCCGCAAAGCCAAGCAGGTCATCGACCTGGTTCGCGGCAAGAATGTGGACGAAGCGCTGGCAATTCTCCAGTTTACACCCAAATTTTCTTCCCCCGTTGTCATCAAGCTCCTTAACAGCGCCATCGCGAACGCTGTCAACAATCAGGATCTCGATCGCAACTCGCTCTACATCGCTGAGATCTACGCCAACCCGGGCCCCACGCTGAAGCGTTTTGTTGCCCGTAGCCGCGGAAGCGCCTCACCGATGCTCAGACGCACCAGCCACATCAGTGTCGTGCTGGATCAACGATAAGAGGGAGGAATACCAATGGGTCAGAAAATTAACCCGCACGGCGCGCGCGTAGGCGTGATTTTCGATTGGAGCACGCGCTGGTACGCGGATAAAAAGACCTTCGCTGATAATCTGATTGAAGATTACAAGATCCGCGAAGACCTGAAAGAAAAGTATTATTCGACCGGCGTCAGCCGTATCGATATCGAGCGCAGCGCCGCGAAGATGACGATCAACATCTTTACCGGCCGTCCCGGCATGATCATCGGCCGCGGCGGCAAGGGCATTGAGGACCTGAAGGCCTATGCCGAGAAGAAGCTGGGTCACCCGGTCAACATCAATGTGCTTGAGGTCAAGACCCCCGACAGTGACGCGCAGCTGGTAGCTGAGAACGTTGCCCAGCAGCTTGAAAAGCGCATTTCCTTCCGCCGGGCCATGAAACAGTCCATCCAGCGCGCGATGCGCGCCGGCGCCAAGGGAATGAAGATCAAGGTGTCCGGCCGTCTCAATGGCTCCGACATCGCCCGCAATGAGCACTATCACGAAGGCTCCATCCCCCTGCAGACCCTGCGTGCCAACATCGACTACGGTTTCGCGGAAGCGAAGACCACCTACGGCCGTCTGGGCGTGAAGGTGTGGATCTATAAGGGCCAGGTTTTGCCTAAGGCAAAGAAGACTGCCGCCCGAGTCAGCGAAGGAGGCAAATAACCATGTTAATGCCTAAGAGAGTGAAGCGCCGCAAGGTATTTCGCGGCCGCATGAAGGGAGAAGCCCATCGCGGCAACACGATCAGCTATGGCGACATCGGCCTCGTGGCCACGTCTCCCAGCTGGGTTACCAGCCAGCAGATCGAAGCTGCCCGTATCGCGCTGACCCGCCATACCAAGCGCGGCGGCCAGGTGTGGATCAAGATCTTCCCCGACAAGCCCGTGACGAAGAAGCCTGCAGAGACCCGCATGGGTTCCGGCAAGGGCAACCCGGAGTTCTGGGTTGCAGTCGTCAAACCCGGCCGCGTGATGTTTGAAATCGGCGGAATTGATGAAGCGACGGCCCGTCAGGCGCTACGGCTGGCGGCCAGCAAGCTTCCTGTCCGCTCCAAGATTTACACCCGCGATCAACTTATTGAGAAAAACGGTGGTGAGAAGCAATGAAGGTGAGCGAATATGCAGCCATGAAGCCAGAGGAACTGACCGCAGCGATCGCCGATCTCAAGAGCGAGCTTTTCAACCTGCGATTCAAGCTGGCGACCGGTCAGCTGGAGAACACAATGCAAATATCCTCCGTCAAGCGTGACATAGCGCGCGCCCTGACGGTTCAGACCCAAGCCGGCAAGAAGGCCGCGCAGAAGTAAGCCGTGAAAGGAGGCAATTCTATGTCAGAGCAAAGAGGACTTCGCAAAACCAGGCAAGGCGTGGTTATCAGCGACAAGATGGACAAGACCATCGTCGTTGCCATCACTACCAGGGTTCGTCACCCGCTCTACGGCAAGATCGTGAAGCGCACAACCAAGCTGAAGGCGCATGATGAAGAGAATGCCTGCGGTATCGGCGATACCGTGCGCGTGATGGAAACCCGTCCGCTCAGCCGTGATAAGCGCTGGCGCTTGGTCGAGATCGTTGAAAAGGCGAAGTAATGTATGCGACCTCTCATGGGCCACAAGGCACCATGACGAGGAATCTATAAAGGAGGAACCACTATGATTCAGCCGCAAACGCGACTCAAGGTCGCTGATAACTCCGGCGCCAAGGAAATCATGTGCATCCGTGTTCTGGGCGGCTCGTTCCGCCGCAGCGGGTCTATCGGCGATGTGATCGTCGCCAGCGTGAAGTCCGCGGCTCCCGGCGGCACCGTAAAGAAGGGCGATGTCATCAAGGCAGTCATTGTGCGCGTGCACAAGTCCATGCGCCGCCCCGAAGGCAGCTATATCCGCTTTGATGATAACGCAGCCGTTATCATTAAGGATGATCACCAGCCTGTCGGCACCCGTATCTTTGGGCCGGTGGCCCGTGAACTGCGCGAGAAGGACTTCATGAAGATCGTTTCCCTCGCGCCGGAAGTACTGTAAAGGAGTATGGCGATGAAAGTACATGTAAAGACCAAGGATGAAGTCATTGTCATCTCCGGCAAGGACAAGGGTACCAAGGGCAAAGTGCTCGCCGTCAACCCCAAGAGCGGCCGCGTAACGGTCGAAGGCGTGGCGATGGTGACCAAGCATCAGAAGTCCCGTGCCCAGGGTCAGCCCGGCGGCATCATCCACAAAGAAGCCGCCATTGATGCCAGCAACGTGATGCTTGTCTGCCAGAAGTGCGGCAAGCCCTCCCGCGCCGGCGCGAAGGTGGATGACGGCAAGAAGACCCGCATTTGCAAAAAATGCGGCCAGCAGATTGACTAAGGAGGAGGAATAGCATATGGCAACGCGTTTGAAAGAAAAATACCTCGCCGAAGCTGTCCCTGCTCTTCAGCAGAAATTCGGCTATAAGAACCCCATGGAGATCCCGCGCCTGGAAAAGGTGATCATTAACATGGGTCTGGGCGATACCAAGGACAATGCCAAGGCGCTGGAAGTCGCCGTGGATGAACTCTCTCAGATCGCCGGTCAGAAACCCCTGATCACAAAGGCCAAAAAGTCCATCGCGAACTTCAAGCTGCGCGAGGGCATGAACGTTGGCGCGAAGGTCACCCTTCGCGGCATCCGGATGGAGGAGTTTGTTGACAAGCTGATCTCCATCGCCCTGCCCCGCGTGCGTGACTTCCGCGGTGTGAGCGCCAAGGCTTTTGATGGCCGCGGCAACTATGCCCTGGGTGTTCGCGAGCAGCTGATCTTCCCCGAGATCAATTATGATAAGGTAGACAAGATCCGCGGTATGGAAATGATTTTTGTTACGACCGCTAAAACGGATGAGGAAGCGAAGGAACTCCTGAGCCTCCTGGGCATGCCGTTTGCGCAGCAGTAAGGGAGGGAGTAATATATGGCAAAGACAAGTATGAAGATCCGGCAGAGCCGTCCTGCCAAGTTTACCACCCGCGCTTATACGCGCTGCCGTCTGTGCGGACGTCCGCACTCCGTGCTGCGCCGCTACGGCGTGTGCCGTATCTGTTTTAGAGAATTAGCCCACAAAGGCGAGATCCCCGGCGTCCGCAAGGCCAGCTGGTGATGGAATGACGAGAAGGAGGTTCCAACATGATCGTAAATGATCCCATTGCCGATATGCTGACACGTATCAGAAATGCGCAGGTTGCCAAGCATGATTCGGTCGTCATGCCGGCCAGCAATGCCAAGAAGGCAATCGCGAAGATTCTGCTTGACGAAGGATATATCAAAACCTATGAGAAAATTGATGATGGCGTACAAGGCCAGATCAAGCTCACACTGAAGTATGTCAACGGCAAGCAGCAGCCTGTTATCGCAGGCCTCAAGCGCATCTCCAAGCCCGGTCTGCGTGTTTACGCTAAGTGCGAGGAGCTGCCGAAGGTATTGGGCGGTCTGGGCGTAGCCATCGTGTCCACATCCCGCGGCTTGATGACTGATAAGAACGCTCGCAGCAACAATCTGGGCGGCGAAGTGCTTGCCTATATCTGGTAACCGACTGACGCATTGGAGGTAGAAGTATGTCTCGTATCGGAAAACTTCCGATTCCGGTTCCTGCCGGCGTGTCGGTAACGGTCGATGAACACAACATGGTTGTTGTCAAAGGCCCTAAAGGCACGCTGTTCCAGCAGGTTAACCCGGATATCAAAGTAATTCAAAACGATGGAGAGCTCTTGCTTGAGCGCCCCACCGATAATAAGCCCCACAAGGCCATGCACGGCCTGTACCGCGCCTTACTCAACAATATGGTCGTAGGCGTGACCGCCGGCTTTGAAAAGGCTCTTGAGCTTGTCGGCACCGGTTACCGCGCCAGCGTTGACGGCAAGAAGCTGACCATGAATGTCGGTTATTCGCACCCCGTTGTGTTTGAAGCACCCGCCGACATCACCTTTGAAACACCTGCCCCCACCCAGATCGTGGTGAAGGGCATTGACAAGCAGGTCGTCGGCAGCCTGGCCGCGGATATCCGCGGAACCCGTCCGCCGGAGCCCTACCTTGGCAAGGGTGTCAAGTACAAGGGTGAGCGCATCCGCCGCAAGGAAGGCAAGGCCGGTAAGTAATCGAAAGGGAGTGAACGCATATGTTCAAAAAGCGTGACAGGAACGAAGTACGCGTAATCAGGCATGCACGTGTCCGCAAAAAGATCAGCGGCACACCCGATATGCCGCGCCTGTGCGTCTATCGCAGCAACGCGAATATCTATGCCCAGATCATTGATGATACCAAGGGTGTGACACTGGTACAGGCTTCCACAATGGATGCCTCAGTGAAGGACACATTTGACGAGGTGAATAAGACCGCCGCCGCCAAAGCCATCGGCAAGCTCATCGGTGAGCGCGCTCTGGCTGCCGGCGTTGAAAAGGTTGTCTTTGACCGCAGCGGCTATCTGTACACAGGCCGCGTCGCTTCTCTGGCAGAAGGTGCCCGTGAAGCCGGGCTCAAGTTCTAAGTGAAGGAGAAGGAAGGCATGCAACGCAGAGACGAACAGTCTGAGTTCAAAGAAAAATTGGTTGCTGTTAACCGTGTCGTTAAGACGGTTAAGGGCGGCCGTAACTTCCGCTTTTCCGCTCTGATGGTCGTAGGCGACGGAGCTGGCCGTGTCGGTGCCGGCATGGGCAAAGCGGCAGAAATCCCCGAGGCGATCCGCAAGGGTGTTGAAGACGCCAAGAAAAACATGATCAACGTTCCGATCGTCGGAACCACCATACCTCACCAGTCTACGGGATACTTCGGCACCAGCAAGGTAGTTATGCTGCCCGCTGAAGAAGGTGCCGGCGTCATCGCCGGAGGTGCCGCCCGCGCGGTGCTCGATCTGGCCGGGGTGAAGGATATCCGTGCCAAGTCGTTTGGTACATCCAACCCCATCAACACCGTAAAGGCGACCTTGGAGGGCCTCAAGCTCCTGCGTTCAGCAGAGCAGGTCGCCAAGATGCGCGGCAAAACGGTCGAAGAAATTCTTGGCTGAGGAGGACAATATGAAGTTACAAATCACGCTGACGAAGTCTCCGATCGCCTGCCTGCAAAAGCAAATCGACACAGTGAAGGCGCTTGGCCTTCACAAGATC
>CAYZRZ010000069.1:0-5306 GCA_964480995.1 uncultured Christensenella sp. | reverse complement strand
ATGGTCAAAGTGGAAGAAATCAAGGAATAAGGAGGACGTCCTCATGAAACTGCACGAGTTGAAACCGGCTATCGGTTCCACGACTGCTCCGAAGCGCCTTGGCCGAGGCGTAGGTTCCGGACTTGGCAAGACCTCAGGCAAGGGTCATAAAGGTGCCAAGGCCCGTTCCGGCGGCGGGAAAGCCCCCGGTTTTGAAGGCGGCCAGATGCCCTTGTACCGCCGTATCCCCAAGAGCGGCTTCACCAACATCTTTGCCAAAGAGTTCGCGACGATTAACCTGTCTGAGCTTGAGCGCTTTGAAGACGGCACGACTGTTACCGTGGCGCTTCTCAAGCAGCATGGTCTGGTGAAACAGATCAAAGATGGCGTCAAAGTACTTGGCGGCGGCGAACTGACCAAAAAGCTGACAGTGCAAGTTGACCGCTTCACCGCCTCTGCGAAAGAGAAGATTGAGGCGCTCGGCGGGAAAGCCGAGGTGATCTGACATGTGGGAGACGCTGCGTAACGCATGGAAGGTTCCGGAGCTGCGAAAGAAGCTGCTGTATACCTTAATGATGCTGGTTATTTACCGACTGGTCAGCGTCGTGCCGGTCCCCGGTATCAACGCCGCGGTGGTTCAGGAGGTTTCCAAGCAGTTTGATATGCTTGGGCTGGTCAACATGATGACCGGCAACGCGTTTAACCAAATGACCATCATGGCTATGGGGATTACCCCCTACATCAACGCCAGCATCATTATGCAGCTGCTGCAGATCGCCATTCCGGCGCTGGAGCGGTTGGGCAAAGAGGGCGGGGAAGAGGGGAAAGCCAAGCTCAACCGCATTACCCGTTATGCCACCATTTTTCTCGCGGCTCTGCAGGCCATCGGTATCATTGCCGGCCTGAACAGCGCAACCACCCAGGGCGGTGCACGCGTGTTGATGGAATCCTACAACAACTTCTGGGGCCTGCTCTCCATCGGCATCATCATGGCCGGCGGCACAGCTCTCGCGATGTGGATCGGTGAGCGAGTAACTGCCAACGGGATCGGCAACGGTATCTCGCTGCTGATTTTCGCGGGTATCATATCCAACCTCTTCAACGGCATTCTGCTCTCCTTCACCGACGCTCTGGGCTTCACAAGCTACACAGGCGCGGGCAGTCCGGTGGTCAACTTCCTGATCCTGATCGTTACGGCGCTTGTGATTATAACGGTTGTCACTTTCGTCGATCTGGGTGAGCGCAGAATCCCCGTTCAGTATGCCAAACGCGTAGTCGGCCGCAAGATGTACGGCGGACAGAGCACGCACATTCCGCTGAAGGTCGTTTCCGTCGGCGTGCTGCCTCTGATCTTTGCCTATAGCTTCATGGCCTTCCCCGGCACGATCATCTCGATGTTCGGTACCAGCTCCGGCGCGTACCGCTGGTGGAATGCCTACATGCATCCGCAAGCGCCGCTGTACCTGGTTGTGACTGCGCTGCTCATCATTGCGTTCAGCTACTTCTACTCGTCCATCAGCTTTAACCCGCAGGATATCGCCAAGAATATCCAGCAGCAGGGCGGCAATATTCCCGGAATTCGTTCGGGCAAAAACACCGTGGATTACCTGGCGCGCACGACCAACAGGCTGACTCTGTTCGCAGCTCTGTTCCTGGCCGTTCTGGCGACTATTCCCTCGCTGCTTTATATGTGGCAGAGCGTGCAGATTCCCTTTGCCGCCTCTTCCATGCTGATCGCGGTGTCTGTCGCGCTTGAAACCGTCCGTCAGATTGAGGCGAACCTGGTCATGCGCAACTACAAGGGATTCCTATAAGCAAGACAGGCTCTTGTGACGAATGAGCAATTTCCCCCCTCTGCCCCCGGGCAGAGGGCGGAAATTTGAGGTAAAAGCATGAATTTGATCTTCTTAGGCCCTCCCGGCGCGGGAAAGGGTACTCACGCCATCAGGCTGTCCCAGCAGCTGAATATCCCCCAGATCTCTACGGGAGATATGCTGCGCAGCCACGTGAAGGCACAGACTCCTCTTGGCCTCGAGGCTAAGAAATACATGGATGCCGGCGAGCTTGTGCCTGACGATGTCATCATCGGCATGGTCAAGGTTCGCCTGCAGGATCCTGACTGCAAAAGCGGCTATATCTTTGATGGTTTCCCGCGCACTGCGGCGCAGGCCGAAGCGCTGGGCCAGTTTGCCCAAATCGACGCGGTGCTCAACCTGATCGTTTCTGACCAGGTGATCATTGATCGGCTCAGCGGAAGGCGTGTCTGCCCCGATTGCAACGGCACCTTCCATACCAAGTACCTTGAGGACAAGAATGTATGCCCCGCTTGCGGCGGCAAGCTGATCCAGCGCAAGGACGATGAGGCGCAGACTGTGCTGAACCGTCTGGAAGTGTACCGCCGCCAGACAGAGCCGCTGATCCACTACTACGCAAATAAGGGCTTGCTGCGCGACGCGAACGGTGAAGGCGGCCTGGATGAAAACTATGCGGAAGTTCTGGAGGCTCTGGGTATTCAATGATTACCCTGAAAAATCCGTCACAGATTGCGAAGATGCGTTCGGCAGGTCATCTGCTCTACGATATTCTTCAAAGCATCCGTGAAGTGATCAAGGCGGGGGAAAGCACCGTCGCGATCGATGCCTACGCCGAGGAAAAGATCAGGCGGGCAGGGGCAATTCCTTCCTTTCTGAATTACCAGGGCTTTCCCAAATCCATCTGCGCATCTATTGACGATGAGGTGGTGCATGGCATTCCCTCTGACGAGGTGGTCCTTTCAGAAGGCAGCATTCTGTCAATAGACTGCGGGCTCATCCTGGATGGCTGGCAGGCAGACAGTGCCTTTACAATCGCTATTGGTGAAGTCACTCCCCAGAAAGCTGAGCTGATCCGCGTGACGGAGGAATGCTTCTTCCGAGGCGCGGCCGCCGCTCTTGACGGCAACCGTATCGGTGATATTGGCCATGCTGTTCAGAAACTGGCGGAATTCCATCGTTTCGGCGTCGTGAGGGAACTGACCGGCCACGGTATCGGCCGCAACATGCATGAGGATCCTTCTGTTCCCAACTATGGCCTCCCGGGCCACGGCACCAGGCTGAAGAACGGCATGGTGATCGCGATTGAGCCGATGATCACGCTGGGCAGCTATCGCGTGATGGAGATGGCGGACGGCTGGACCATTAAAACGGTTGACGGATCCGCTTGCGCTCATTACGAACACACAGTCGCGGTCACACCCCAGGGGCCTGAGCTGCTCACCTTCCCCGGATATCGTTTTCCGGGTTAAGGGAGGAAGATATTGAAGGCACCTTTACGCGAAGGAATTGTCGTTATTTCACAAAAAGGACGTGACAAAGGCCATTCCTTTATGATATTATATCAGTTGGACGCTGATTTCGTGCTGATTGCCGACGGAAGCACCCGGAAGCTTCAAAAACCTAAGAAAAAGCGCCGCAGGCACCTTATTTCTACCAGCAATGAGTTTCCTCAGCTGGCGGAGAAGTACAGAGAGGGAAAACTGACGGACAGCGATCTGCGCAAGGCGCTGGATGGATTGTCCGCGAAAAATCCCGACGCAGCCGATAAGGAGGATTCAGTGTTTGGCCAAAAGTGATGTCATTGAAATCGAAGGAAAGGTTGTCGACGCGTTACCCAACGCTATGTTCCTGGTCGAACTGCCCAACGGGCACCAGATCATGGCACATATCTCCGGAAAGATGCGCATGAACTTTATCCGCATTTATCCGGGCGACAAAGTCACCATCGAACTATCACCTTATGACCTGACCCGCGGCAGAATCACCTGGCGCAGTAAATCTTGATGCTCGCTGCCTAAAGCAGCTGATTTGAGGAGGTATATCCCATGAAAGTTCGTCCTTCAGTTAAGCCCATGTGCGAAAAGTGCAAGATCATCAAACGCAAAGGCAATGTGATGATCATCTGTGAGAACCCCAAGCACAAGCAGAAGCAGGGTTGATTATTCTTTAATGATAAGCCGTGCGGGCGGCTGCCTCCTGCCATGCGGGGGGACTGCGCGGTCAATCATATAGACCGTCCCATCAGGGCGCGGTCAACATTCATTCTTACCTACGAAATATGTGGAGGTGTATCCAACAGATGGCACGTATATCCGGCGTTGATCTGCCAAATGAAAAGCGCGTTGAAATCGGGCTTACTTACATCTTTGGTATCGGCCTTAAGACTTCACAGACGATTCTGGCCGATACTGAGATTGATCCGAACACCCGAGTAAGGGATCTTTCCGAAAACGACATCAGCAAACTGCGTGATTATATCGAACATCATGTCAAGGTCGAAGGCGATCTGCGCCGTGAGATTTCGCTTAACATCAAGCGCTTGGTTGAGATTGGCTGCTACCGCGGTGTCCGTCACCGTCGCGGGCTGCCTGTGCGCGGGCAGAATACCAAGCAGAATGCCCGTACCCGCAAAGGCCCCAAGAAGCAAGTAGCCGGCAAAAAGAAAGCAGCAAAGTAAGCGTTTTGATGTTGTAGGCGTCATCGCCTACGGAAGGAGAATCTATGGCACCCAAAGCATCGCTTAAAAAAGTATCGCGCAAGCGGCGCGAAAAAAAGCTCGTAGAACGGGGCATCGTTCATATCCGTTCTTCATTCAATAACACAATCGTCACGATCACCGATGTGGCCGGAAATGCGCTCAGTTGGTCATCCGCCGGCGGCATGGGTTTTCGCGGCAATAAGAAATCCACACCCTTTGCGGCCCAGATGGCGGCGGAAACAGCAGCCAGAGCGGCGGCTGAGTTTGGCCTCCGCACGGTGGATGTGCTGGTGAAGGGCCCCGGTTCGGGCCGTGAAGCCGCCATCCGTTCCCTGCAGACAGCCGGGCTTGAAGTCAGCATGATCAAGGACGTTACGCCTATTCCGCACAATGGCTGCCGTCCGCCAAAACGCAGAAGGGTGTAAGGAGGGAAAGTAAATGGCAAGAAATACTTCGCCGATTGCGAAGAAATGCAAAGCACTGGATATCTCTCCCGCCGTGCTCGGCTATAGCAATAAGAAAACGACCCGCAATCCCGGCGGCGATCGCCGCAAGAAGGTCAGCGAGTATGGCTCGCAGATGAAAGAAAAGCAAAAGGTCAAGTTTGTTTATGGCGTATTGGAGCGCCAGTTCCGCCGCTATTATGAGCGTGCTGTCGGCATGCGCGGCGTTACCGGCGACAACCTCATGCAGCTGCTTGAGTGCAGGCTTGACAACGTGATTTATCGGCTTGGCTTTGGCAAGTCCCGCCGTCACGCGCGCCAGCTGGTTAACCATGGTCATTTCCTTGTGAATGGCAAAAAGGTTGATATTCC
>CAYZRZ010000068.1:0-11361 GCA_964480995.1 uncultured Christensenella sp. | reverse complement strand
ATATACCGGCGCTGCTCATTGCGATCCTCCTCCACGCCGCCGCAGGCGATCGCGACCTTCCTGGATGCCTCGTTATCGTTGTGGATGGTCAGAAGCAGGCGATCAATCCTCAGCGCCTTCGCTTCCTCCACCAGATACCCCAGCAGCAGTTTGCCATAGCCCTGGCCGCGCCGGGAGGGCCGGATGGAATAGCCCGCGTGCCCGCCTTCCAGGCGCAGTTTATCCGTCAAGCGGTGGCGCAGCTTGCCAAAGCCCACAGGCTGCCCGTCTGAGTATAGCCAATAGATGGTCTGCGGGACCATCCAATCCTCAAGCCCGATGCCCTGAGATACCCTGTCGCTCTTGATCAGCCAGCTCTTGTACTCCTCATAACTCCGCCCGCTGCAGCCATTGATAAATCCGTTTTCATCGCCCGGTATCTCATGCAGCATGTCATAGACATCCCGGCCGTCGTCCGGGCTAAGCCGTCTCAACTCTATGTTCACAGTTCATCCCCCTTGCGGCGCATTTCCAGCTCACTCAGGCCCCCGCTCAGCGGCTTTTCGCGCCCGCTGAGCTCAAAGCCGCGCTTCTGGTAATAATCCAACGCCTTTGTGTTGTTGTTCAGTATCCACAGGTACACAGGCCCCCTGGCCTGTGCCATCGCCGCCTCCAGCAGCGCGCCGCCGTAGCCCCTGCCCTCTAGTCGGGGCAGCACATACAGGTCTTCGATCAGGCTGCCTTCCCCTGTCTCGGTCAGTGAGATAAGGCCCGCAGGCTCCGGATCAATAAGCAGCCAGACCTGTTTGCCCTTCCGCATGCCTTCCAGCAGATACTCTGTCTGCCGCCACGTGTCAAAACGACGGACAAAATCGTCCGCGCAGAAATGGCGGTGGGATGCCTGCCAGGAGGCGGAATGCACCGCCCCGGCCAGAGGCGCGTTTTCTTCAGTGACGGGGATGATCCTCACGCTTTCACCGCCCGGAACAGCAGGTGGTTGCCCGCAGATAAGAAGCCGGGCTGCCCGCTCATATAGAAGTGCCAGCGCAGGTATTGGGCATAGGCGGCCTCGCTCATCGCGTTGATGGTGTCCGCCATCAGCTCGCTGAGGCCGTCGCTGGTCACTTCCTCCTTGATCTCAAAGCCGCCCGCGCGCAGCATGGCCCGGCATTCATTCAAGGTAAAGAACACAAAAGGCTCGTTACGCACCCGAAGGCTGGCGTGATCGTAGGTATTTCCCTCAAACCACGCGGGGTCATAGGCGCTTTCGGTATAGGGGATCATGTCATGGTTGATGAAAGCGGCAAAAAGCAAGCCTCCGGCCTTCAGCACCCGCCGGGCTTCCTTCAGGCACAGCGCCCGGTCGTCTTCCTGTGACAGATGATAGAGCGGTCCCATCAGCAGGACAGCGTCAAAGCGCTCATCTTTAAATTGGGAAAGGTCCAGCGCGCTGGCATGATGGATATCGATCTGTACCTTCTGCTCTTCGGCCTGCTCGCTCATGATTTCGACATTGCGCTCCGCCAGTTCCACCGCGCTGACCTGATGGCCCTTGCCGGCCAGATAAAGGCTGTAGGCTCCGGTGCCGGCGCCCAGGTCCAGGATACGGCTGCCTGGCTTCAGATCCTTTTCCACCATCCGGATGGTGGTCAAAAATTCCAACCGGGCGGCCTGCGAACGGATCAGCCGCCTCTCTTCATGAAATACATGGCGGTAGATCAGGTCGACCCGCTCGGCCTCGTGTTCGATGCCCATGATCTGGGCTAAGCTCATTTTCCCCGCCATGCTGATGATCTCCCTTGTTAATATGCGGACATTATCGGGCAAGGGGCGGCAAAGGTCAATACGCCAGAAAACCATAGCCAGGCTGATGATGTGGAGGCTTGGCGGAAGACTTTAGTCTAAGCTCAACCTTCATGTTTGAAAATAAGGTGAAAATAATTAGTTAGGCACCTTGACATATACCGAGAACCGCGTTATCATGTCAATTGTAAAGGTACCTAACTAATTTAACGGAGGAATTTCAATGGAAGATTTCAAAGAGAACAAACAGGACTCAAGGGGCTTTGGCCCCATCGATATGGAAAGCCTGCCGGCGGAAGAGCAGATGGTGATCAAGCTGCACAAGGTGCATCATGGCCTGCGCCACAACGCGGAATCGCGGGGCGGCCAGGGGCGCATTCTTTCGCTGCTGCTCAGGCGGGGCGGCATCTCCCAGCGCGAGCTGATGGATATTGTCTCCGTGCGGGCTGGCTCGCTGAGCGAAGTGCTGGGCAAGCTGGAAGAAAACGGCTGGATCTCCCGCGCCCCCAATGAGGAGGACCGCCGCCGCGCGGACATTACCCTCACCCCGGAGGGGGAGGCAGCGGCCCGCGCTATGGAAGAAAGCAGGAAGGAAAGCCGCAAAGCCTTCTTCTCCCCCCTCAGCGAGGAAGAGAAGGCGCAGCTTAACAGCCTGCTGGATAAGCTGAGCGCGAACATCGATTGGCCGGATGAAGCCGAGCGCCGCCGTCATCACGGCTGCGGGAAGCACGGGCACGAGGGGCAAGGTCATGGCTGCCATGGACATGAAGGGCATGAAGGGCATGATCACTGCGATCATCATGATCACCACGGCCATCACTGCCACCAAGGGAGCAGGGACAAGGACTGATACCGCATCAAAAGACTTAGCCGTCCCGGCGAACAGAACATGTTCGCCGGGACGGCTCTTATTTCTATTGATGATGCTAAATATGTTTGGAAGCAAGGCGGAAATGAAGCATATGTTCAAGAGAATCAAAGAGATCAAAAAACGGTGACGGCAAGGCAATCACCTGACTTGCCCGGTTCCCTCCACTATGTATTTTGTGCTCGTCAGCGCCTTCACGTCCACAGGACCCCGGCAGTGCAGCTTCTGGGTGGAGATGCCGATCTCCGCGCCGAAGCCGAACTCGCCCCCGTCGGTGAAGCGGGTGGACGCGTTATGGTAGACCGCCGCGGCGTCCACGCTGCCAAGGAAGCGCTCAGCCGCCTCGGGATCCGCGGTGATGATGGCCTCCGAGTGCCGGGTGCCGTAGGTCTCGATATGAGCAAGGGCCTCATCCATAGTATTGACAACGCGAACGGCCATGATCAGGTCATTGAACTCGGTGCCCCAGTCGCTCGCTTGCGCCGGGGTCATCTCCGGCACAAGAGCCCGGGCCTTTTCATCGCCGCGCAGTTCCACGCCGCGGCTAATCAGCGCCCGCGCGATATCCGGCAGGACTTCACCCGCAATATCCCTGTGCACCAGCAGGCACTCCGCCGCATTGCACACGCTGGGGCGGCTGGTCTTGGCGTTGACCGTGATCTCCCGCGCCATATCGGCATCGGCCGCCTTGTCCACATAGATATGGCAGACACCTTCGCCGGTCTGCAGCACAGGCACCGTCGCGTGATCCAGCGCTGAGCGGATCAGGCCCCTGCCGCCTCGCGGGATCAGCAGATCCACATAAGCCCGCAGGCGCATCAGCTCCTGCGCGCTTTCCCGGCTGGTATCGCTCACCAGCTGCACGCAGTCTTCCGGCAGCCCTGCCTGCCTGCAGGCCTGCCTCGCCAGCTCCGCCAGCGCGGTATTGCTGCGGATGGCCTCCTTGCCGCCGCGCAGGATGACGGCGTTGCCGCTCTTTAGGCACATGGCCGCCGCATCCAGCGTTACATTGGGCCTGGCCTCATAGATCACGGCGATCGCGCCCAGCGGCACCGCCATGCGGCGGATATAGAGGCCATTTGGCCGCGTATCTTCAAACAGCACGCGTCCCAGCGGATCGGGCAGCGCCGCGATCTCCTCCATCGCCAGGGCCAGGCCCTCCAGCCGCTTTTCATTGAGCAGCAGGCGGTCCCGCATGGCGGCGCTCAGCTCCGAGGCTTCCTCCAGGTCCTTCGCGTTGGCGCTCATAATGTCCTGCGGCTCTTCCCGCAGCATGCGCGCCATGAAGAGCAGCGCCTTATTTCTCTGTTCAAGGCCGGACAGCGCAAGCGCGCTCTCAGCCGCCTTGGCCCGCTGGCCCATCAATTCAAGCATCGCCGGTTCCTCCTTCAAAGATGGTGCCGATATCCGCCCCCTCCAGCGCCAGGTAGAGGTTGTCAGGCGGGGTGCCGTTGATGATCACGGTGCTGATGCCGCCGGTCCTTGCGATCTCCGCCGCGCGCAGCTTGGTCTCCATGCCGCCGGTGCCAAGGCCGCTGCCGGCCCCGGTGCAGGCGGCGCGCAGCTCGGGGGTGATCGCCCGCACCCTTGGGACGCGCCGCGCGCTTGGATCGTACCTCGGGTCAGCGTCGTAGAGCGCGTCGATATCGCTCAAAATAAACAGGGTATCTGCGTTGACAAGCCGGGCCACAATGGCCGACAGGCTGTCGTTGTCGCCGTAGACAATCTCCTCCACCGCGACGGCATCGTTTTCGTTGATGACGGGGATAACGTCCATCTCGAACAGGCGGTCAAAGCAGGCGATCAGGTTGGCGCGCCGCTTGGTGTCCTCCACATCCTCACGGGTGATCAGCAGCTGCCCCACCTTGTGGCCATACTCGGCGAACATCTTATCATACATGAACATCAATTCGCACTGGCCGACGGTGGCCGCGGCCTGCTTGCCGGGAGTGTCCTTTGGCCTTTCCTTCAGGCCCAGCTTGCCCACGCCGATGCCTATGGCGCCGGATGTCACCAGCACCACCTGCTTGCCGCTGTTCATGATATCGCTGAGCACCCGCACCAGACGCTCCATCTCTCGGATGTTGGTGCGGCCATTGGCATGCGTCAGCGTGGAGGTGCCTACCTTGACCACGATGCGGCGTTTGCTGTCAGACATGTGTTCCTCCTTCTATTGGCCCCTGCGGTGCCAAATGCTGAATGCGAAATGCGGAATGATAGGGGAACGGCGGGCCCACGCGGACTTCCCCGGTATGATAAATTCAGCATTTTGCATTCCGCATTTACCGCCAAAGCGGCACTGCATTCAGCATTCCGAATTCATCATTCAGCATTTCATTTACTCGTCCTGATCCCATAGATAAAATACAGCAGATGGCATACCCACACGATGCCCAGGATAATCTGCCCCAGGGGGACGCGGCGCATCATATAAAAGCCGATGCCCATTGTGAGGGTCAGGGTGACGCTGACACGCAGTTTGGCCTTCTTTGTCATCCCGCGGCCTTGCAAAAAGCTTTCCAGGTTGTCCTTGTACATCTTGGTGCTGATGAACCACTCGTGCAGCCGGCTGGAGATTTTGGCAAAGCTCATCCCCGCCAGCAGCAGGAAGGGGAAACCGGCAGCAGCGGCATCACCGCGCCCACGGCCCCCAGCCCCAGGCCGATGAAGCCAAGGACCAACCAGCCAGAGCGCTTTCTTTATCGTCAAAAATACAACCTCATTATCTTATCATCCGTGCGTCGCTGCGCGGGGAGAAGGATAGCGCGGGCAAGCGGCCCGCGTCTTCTCCCTTGCGCGAATCATAGCATGCATATTTTTTCATGTAAAGGATATTGATGAAGACGGCCATCCCGGCCGGCAGACCTTCAAACCAGAGACAGCCGCCGATCATTTCCCCGATTGCCGTCTCCCGGCCGCCAGGCGAACCCGGTATTCGATGGCATTAACAAGGCTGTCGCTGCTTGCGGTTCCCTTCCATGCCTGGTCAAAAGCCGTGCCGTGGTCGACCGAGACCCGGATGATCGGGAGGCCCAGCGTGATATTAACGCCGCTGACCGACTGCCATTTTCCGCTTCCCCTGTCAAGCCGGAACCCCAGCACCTTCATGGGGATGTGCCCCTGGTCATGGTACTGCGCGACCACGATATCGTACATCCCCCCGACCGCCTTTGAAAAGACCGTGTCCGGTGGGAGAGGTCCCTGCGCGTCGATTCCTTCGGCGCGGGCAAGTTCCACCGCCGGAGTAATTTCCTCGATCTCTTCCCGCCCGAACAGGCCGTTCTCCCCCGCGTGGGGGTTCAGGCCGGCCACGGCGACGCGCGGCGCGCTGATGCCCATGGATACGCACGCGGCGTGGGCAAGCCTGATGACCTCCAGGATCCTTTGCTTTTTGCAGCGCGCGCAGGCTTCAAGCAGTGAAACATGGGTGGAAACGTGGACGATTCTCAGATGCTCCTCCGCGAGCATCATGGTATAGCTCTTAGCGCCTGTCAGCTCGGCAAAGATCTCCGTATGCCCGCTGTAGTGCCAGCCGGCCAGGTTCAGGGCTTCCTTGTTCAGCGGGCCGGTGATCGTCGCGTGGATCTCCCCCGCCATAGCCAGTTCAATGGCCTTGCGCACAGCCTGGAAGGCCGCGTCGCCGGCCCTGGCGTCCACGGTGCCCGGCATCAGGGTCTCAAGGTCTTGAATATCCTGGTCCAGCACATCGATGACCCGATCACGGAACCGCGCTTCCCGGATATCTGATATGACTCGGACATCCAGCCCGGCATGTACGAGGCGGACAGCTTTTTCAAACACTTTAGCGCTGCCGATCACGACAGGACGGCACGCCCTGGCTGCCTCCGGGCGGGCCAGCGCCTTTGCGGTGATCTCCGGCCCGATGCCGCAGGGATCCCCCATGGTGATTCCGAGTATCGGCTTCATATCCTTAAGAGTCTCCTTCATGCGTATATCCATGCTCCCGCGCCTGTGCGGCGGAAACTAAATTCTGTCTGGCTGTAAACCGAGTTTCTTCGCCGCGTAGACGGCCAGCGCGTGCAGCGCTTCCGCCCCGCCGAATCCGCCGGACTTGGTCATGACCAGGATGCCCTCCGACCATCCGGCCGCGACGCCCTCCATCGGCTCATCCTCCAGATCGATGACGCGCAGCCCAAGCGCGTCCAGTACCGAGTACGCCGTCTCCCCGCCTGTGAGAATGAGCGCGCCGGCATCCAAAGGATCAAACACCTCCCGCGCGATCTGCCCAAGGTCCCGCGCGTATGTCCTGTCCGGCGGGGACGCGGACCCTTGCGCGTGTGAGGAGACGAGAACAACCGTCCCGGGCAGGCTTAATATATCACGCCTGATGGCATCCGGCGCCCCCTCCATGTCATACACGGCGTACCCCGGCCTGCCGCGCAAAAAATCCACCTGGGCCCGGGTGGATGGATGGATGGATCCGACAGCAATGAGTATCCTGCCGCCGTGACGGCCGGGCTTGCGGGCAGTTATCGGCGCGGCGGCGGCATGCGGCCAGTGGGGCAGCATATACTTGATCAATCCGGCGCTCCCCGCGGGCAGGCATCGATTGGGCACGAGCCGGATAGCCTCCGCGATGGTCTCAAGATGCGCGTTTTCCGCGGCATCGGCCAGCAGGATGACGGGGCTTTCCCCGACATGTTCGCTGATCATTGAGGCAAGGTGCGCCGGGCCCCTCGCGACATCCGCCAGAGGGATGTGTTCAGCACGGATCCCGAACCCCGCGGCTTCATCAAGGTTGACGGGGATTTTCCTGGTCTTTCCGCCGGCATCCGTAACCAGGACTTCGCCGCCCACGAGGAGGCGGCCGTTGTCCGGGTAGGCAGGCGCCAGCAGGCAATAATCAGACCTGAGGACCTCCATGCAGGCAGCGATTTCGGCGAATACGCTTCCCCGCAGGAGGGAGTCGACTTTCTTGTAGTAATACCCGAACTGAAGCGGCAGCAGCGCTCCGGCTGTGTCCCGGACGCGGGCGGCCGCCTCCCCGGCGTCCAGATCCCGCGAATCGGTGTTCACGGCGAGGGCGTTATTAGAGAGTGCTGAGGGCAGGCAGGACGGGCTTATGACAGCGCTTGCGGGATACCCCGCTGCCGCGAGCTGCACGCCCGCGTCACACGCGCCGGTCAGGTCGTCCGCGATGATCGCGACTAAAGGCATTGTCTGCTCCTATGCGTCCCGCTATATCGGTCAGTAATGAGTCCTGCCTCAGCATAGCACAGACCGGCTGCGGTGAACAGTTTCTTCAGCGTTCGCGCAAAGCGTTCCGCCTACCGAAGGCTCTTCTTGAAATCGGCAAGCGCGAAAACCGATGGGAACAGTTCATCCGAGCACAGGTCGAACACAAGCGGGAGATACATCAGCCGGTTCCCCATGCGTTCCCTTTCCGCCGCCATCCGCTTCACCTCATCATCAAGCGGCAGGCTGAGGATATCCGCGCGGGATGCCTCCGGCATATAGATGGTCACCTTGAAAAAACCCTGCCACAGGGACAGCCAGAATACGGTCGTTTCCCTCTGGCCGCCCCGGGCGCCTGTCCAGCGATACAGCCCTTTGCCCAGCCATGCCTTGCCGTCGGTGTAGTATCGCCATTCCAGCCGGATATCCATCCCGGCCAGCAGGCTGATGAACTTCAGATAGGCATCGTTTGCTTCCCCAAGCGCCATCGCGATCACGTCATCCGTCGGCTGTACGCCGGGATCCCTGAGCATTTGCCGATTTACCGGCTCCATCACTTCAGCTTCCTTCATCATCTCTTATAAAACCATTATAGTCATGAGACAAGTAACAACGCTTTAGAACTTTACGTTTATAAATACTCGGTGCTTTAATAGACAGGCTTTGTTAAACTAAAAATTAATCTGCGAACAATTCTATGATATTAGCAAATTATTAGATCTTGTTGCACCAACAGAACTTAATGCAGAAGCAACTGCTTCCATGGTTACTCTTTCATGGAAACAAAAACACAGTAATACCAATTATAAGCAATGTTCTAAAAAGTAACCTAGAGTAAGTCCATTTCCGTTTGCCTGTAGATATAATCATAGCCCTTTATGGTATAGACTGCTGCCTGTTCCATTGAAGGTCTGCATCATTGCAAGACATAAAGTTCTATCAATTAATCACCAGTCTTCAGTTTCTATCCCCTATCAGACCTAAACATTCCCCACCACCACCGTATCCAAACATTCCACAGCCACCGCGGCGAGCCGCCTGAGCAGGGCAATATCCGTCGGGCTTTTATCGGCATAATCTCTCCTCGGGAAGAAGCGGGTGATGTGCAGAGGGACTCCACTGCTAAGGGAGGAGGCGACCCATCGGCTCAGATCGCGCATCTCATCCTCGCTGTCATTCTTGCCCGGCACGATCAGCGTGGTCAGCTCCACGTGCGCGCGCTGGGCGGCCCTGATGATAAAGCGCTTCACGGTCTCCAGATCGCCGCCCAGTTCCCTGTACCACGCCCGCGTGAACCCTTTCAGGTCGATGTTGAAAGCGTCAATCCAGGGGATCACTTCATTCAGCGTCTCCTCGGAAAAGGCCCCGTTGGTCACGACTACGTTTTTCATGCCCAGGTCCCGGACCAGGCGGGCCGTGTCGCGGACATACTCAAAGCCGACCATTGGCTCGTTGTAGGTATAGGCGACGCCGATGTTGCCGCGCGGCTCCAGCTGCCGCGCCATCGCTGCCAGCTCCTCCGGCGGCAGGCGGCGATACGCCGCGGTATCCTCATCAGCGAAGGAGATGGCATCATTCTGGCAGAAGGGGCAAGCCATGTTGCAGCCAAAGCTGCCGACCGACAGGATCTTGCTGCCCGGATAAAACCGCGCCAAGGGCTTTTTTTCGATGGGGTCAAGCGCGAGCGATGTCACCTTGCCGTAGTTTAAGCACACGATCCTGCCGCCCTCGTTCTTTCGCGCGCGGCAGAAACCGGTCCCTTCCTCCCTAATCCGGCAATGACGGAAGCAGGCCGGGCATACGGCCTCAGACATGGCGGATCACCTCAAAGCGCTGCAGCTTCACGCTTTCCCGGGGGGAGATACCGGCCTTCTGCCGGGCAATGGCGATCTGCTCCTCCGGGGTATCCACCCCGTCAAGGTCGGGCAGCAGCAGCCCGCGCCGCCCATTGCAGGTAACGATTACGCCATAGCGCTTCACGTCCAGCTTGTCGGGCGACGCGATATCCTCCGTCGCGCCCAGCACATCCACGCTGTATTCAAGCTCCGGCAGCTCGTCCGCCCGGACCGGTGGAAAGCGCGGGTCCTGAGAACAGGCAGAGACCGCATTATGAAGGATCTCCTCGGCCACGCTCGCCCGGGCCGGATTGATCGTTCCGATGCAGCCGCGGAGCCGGCCGCCTTTATGCAGCGTGACAAACACGGCGGCGCGCCTCCCGGTCAGCTCCCGGGGCAGATCATCCGGCAGCCGCGCGGGCCGCCCGGTTTTTACAAAACTTTCAACGCAAAGCCGCGCCAGGCGTACATGCACGTCCTCCCCTGCCCCATGTGCCATCATGTCTTCCTCCTTCTCCCGCGCCATTCCTTCAGGATAATGCCGCTTATCATCCCCGTCGCCCGGCGTGTACACGCAGACGCCATACCCCACGCCGAAGGGCCCCTCGTAGGACAGCGCCCGCGCGCTGACGGCCTGTCCGTCCAGGCACCCCGCCATGATCGTAAAGGATCGGTGCCCGCACTCGCCCGCGCCTTCCAGGAAGGCCGGCGAAAAATCAAGCAGCTCGTCAAACGCGCCGCGCCCCATCACATCCATGATCCTGTGGTCATATTCCGGGCCTTCAGGGCTGAAGCCATAGGGCCCGTCCTGCAGCAGCCGGTGGGACAGGTCCCCGCTGGCGATGACGGATACGCGCCTGCCCAGCTGCTCCGCCGTATCGCGGATCAGCATGCCCAGCCGGTAGTGCTCCTTCAGCGGCAGGCCGGACAGCCCGACGCGCACGATATCCGGCAAAGGCGCTTCCCCCAGGGCTTCCCGCAGAAAAATCAGGGGGATCATAGCCGCGTGGTCCAGCTCGCCGCCCTTTTCCCCCTGTGTGCCGGCGCGGATATGCCGCTCCCGCGCCCTGCGGCTGAGCGTCTCCGCAAACAGCGTGTCATACCGAACGCTGATCCTGACATCCGCGGCCCCGAAGCGCGCGAAGCTTCCAGAAGCGCCTTCACCGGGGGAGATGTGGAACCAGTCCGCGTACAGGGTGCTGTGGGGGGTAATCACCGCAACTGTATCCGGCTTCGCGGCCGCGACCAGCGCGGCGGCCTCCCGGCAGGCATCGATGGTCGCCTGTATCTTCTTTTCTTCTCCGCGCCCCACCTGCGGGATGATCAGCGGCGGGTGCGGCACCATGATGGCGTTGAGTATCGGCATTTGAATCTCCTTTCCGCTTAGCATGTCAGGGCAAGCGTGTTGTCAATGTTGAGCAAAGGACAGGTGACGGGGGGACGGGGGGACGGGGATTACGTTTCACACAGAGACACAGAGATATAGAGGAGCACAGAGAATTTATTCAAGCACTATCTTGGGGTAACTAAGTTTATTGCTTTCTTTCGTTTCATTTGCCGCGGCAGGAACAGAGGAGACAGAGCCGGCTGCTTCACAGCCGTTTCCACAGAGTTTACCGAAATCGTTCCATCCTGAACTCCCGAAAAAGTATAGCGTGTTAACACTAACGAGAGGCTAAA
>CAYZRZ010000067.1:0-11427 GCA_964480995.1 uncultured Christensenella sp. | reverse complement strand
TCGCCCGCTGGGCGATCTTCTCCCGGTGGAAATCCTTGATATCTTGTGTAAAGGGCAGATTGCCGCAGTCAAGCATGCGCACCGCGCCGTAGTGATCGCGCGCCGGCATGATCTTGCCCGCGTTCATGCGGCTGGGCGCGAAGGGCACATCAATCACCCCGGCCTGGAAAGCGCGCACGGTGCCGACGGCAATGTCTCCATCGCCCAGCTCCAGCGTCTTTTCAAGGATACACCGGACCTCACGCTTGATCTGCTCCACTTCCTCGCGCAGCACGCTGTCATCCACCATCTTTTGATCGGCCAGCATATGGATCAGCTGGCTTGTCGCGCGCAGGCCCGCGGCGTTGGCCTCCATGGTCGGCACGCCCATGGCCTCATGGGGGGTTTTTACGATCACCTTGGTCGCCTTGGCCAGAGCGGCCGCGGCGCTTCCCCAGCAGATTACGGCGAATGCCCTTGCCTCATCCTGCGGGAACCCGCCCATCCACTGATGCAGCACGGTCGATACATTGCAATCCGTGTAGCCGAAGCGTTCCAGGTATTCCTTCACCTGCTCGCGCAGGGCATGGATGGCGGCCACATCCTGCACCAGGTTGCCGCACTGGCCGTACCCAACGGTGATGTTGCGCACGCCCTGCTCCGCCGCCACAAGGGCCTCAATGATGGCGACCGCGTTTGATACGCAGGGCGGCACCAGCGTGCCCGTCAGGGGGCCGAAGGGCTCGCGGTTGATGCTGATGCCCCGCTCTTCATAGTAGCCTGTCAGCCTGTCCACATACTGCCAGGTAAGCAGCGTATGCTCCATCGAGACATTCTTCGCGTAGGGGATGTTATAGGAGATGCCGCCGCCCTCAAAGCTGGTAAAACCGCCGGCCAGCGTGATTTCGGCCAGCAGGCGCGCGTCCGGGGTGCCGTGGCGCACCTGAACGGGTGAATTGACGGCGCTTGTCACTCTCCTGCATCCCGCGACACCGTGGTTAACAGCCGGAAAACCGTTGAGCATAGCCTTGCCGGTTGCCTCGGATTCCTCAATGCCGTGCTGCGCGTCCTCATAGCGGTTGAGGCGTGTGTAAGCATCAATGGTGGTGGGCAGCAGATCGGCCCCGCCCTCGGTTTCCAGGTGGCGCAAAAGGCGGATATGCTCCTCAATGAGGGGCACACCCGCGCGCGGCTGGATGAGCGTAATATCCTTCCTGATGGCCATATCAAGCTTTGACTGGAATCGTTTATCCATCGGGATGGCCTTCTGGTAGGCCACCGCCTCATCCAGGTCCACCTCCCTGCCGGTCGGCCAGGCGGCCAGCACCTGCCTGCGCTCGCCTAAAAACTGTTCCTCAGACCATTTCCTGTTGATCAGCTCCATATGCTTCTCCCCTTTTTAAGTGGTCGGTCATCATATCAAAGGCCGCTTCCCGGTTGTAGCCGGCCAGTAAGCCCATCGCCGACAGGATATACTGCCTGTCTACAGTCACATCAAACCGGCGTGGTATCAGAGCGCCCGTATCGCGCACCCGCGCGCTTTCACGCGCGATGCCCGCGGCGTCCGCGGCGTGGATCAGCGCGCCGCCGGTCAGTATCACGCGGTTCACCCGCGTCAGATCCTTGCCCGTCTGCCTGTATAGCAGGCCCGCGGGCGAATATACCTCCTCCAGCGTACCGGCATGACGTATCAGCCCCAGGCGGATCGCCAGCACGGCCAGCGCCCGGTCAAGTGCCTCTTCATCCGCGCACCCCGGCAGCAGGGAGGGGTCTTGATCAAAACGAGCCATCAGCTCATGGCAGCGGCTTTCGCAAAGACCGCTGACGGCACAAAGCTCCTCCATGCCGGCCGCCGCCAGGATGCCGCGCGCGCTGTAGCGCATGCCGATATCCCCCTCAACCGTACGCTTGACACGCGGCTCACGCAAGCCGTGCAGGCCGACGGAAGGGTCGACAGGGTCACCCGAGGCAATGGAGTAAATATCCGTCGTCGCTCCGCCCAGATCGACCGCCACCAGCTCCCCCAGGCCTTTTTTGCCGGGCAAGCCGTCGCTGAGCAGCGTCAGCGCTTCCAGCACCGCCGAGGGCGTAGGCATCAGGATGCCGTCCAATATCTCGCTGTAATCCGAAAGGCCCTTGCCGCGGATAATACGCTCCAAAAAAATCTCTCGGATGACCTGCTGGGCTGGCGTTACATCAAGCTTGCCAAGGGCGGGCATCACGTTGGGCGCGGTATACACCCGGTGGGCGCTGTTTGAAAGCGCCCGCGCGCAGGCGGAAGCCGCTGCCCTGTTGCCCGCGTATACGACAGGAAAGTCGCCCGGTATCTTCGCGACCACCCCCGCGTTATGGCGGACGACATCACTGTTGCCCCCGTCCGTCCCGCCGACCAGCAGCAGGATATCAGGCCTTGCCTGTTCTATTTCCCGCGCGTCTTCACCCGTCAGCTCAAAGGCATAGGTCTTGATCACCTTGGCCCCGGCGCCAAAGGCCGCAAAGCGGGCCGCCTTGGCCGTCAGACCGGGCACCAGTCCGCAGGCAACCATGCGCAGCCCGCCCGCCGCGCTCGAACAGGCCAGGCGCGCGCGGTACTCAATCGGGCCGGTCTTTTGCGAAAGCAGGCGCAGCGCGTTATGAAAGCCGATGGATACATCCTCCGACGCGGTTGTATAGCTCTGGGCGGTCGACAAAATAATACGGCCCTGCGCGTCAACAGCCGTCAGCTTGGTATAGGTCGATCCAAAGTCGATCAGCAATACGGGATCCATCAATCAGTCCCCCAAATCCTCCCTGAGTGCCGCGATGGCCGCTTCAGGCGGTGTGCCGGGGCCGAACACGCGGTCAAAGCCCATGTCCTTGAATCGCTTTTCCACTTCCTCAAAGGGCTGCTTGCCCACAACAATGTTGCCGCCCACATACATCAGGATGCGCTTCAGCCCGGCCTCGTCGCACTTATCCCGCAGCCCCTGACAGTCAAGCTCGCCATGGCCGTACAGGGAAGAGACGATGATGGCGTCGGCCGCGGATTCGATCGCCGCTTCTATATATTCTTCCTGGGATACCATGACCCCCAGATTGATCACATTAAAGCCGGCCTGTGTGAAGGCATAGTTCAAAATCTGATTGCCAACCGCGTGAACATCCGCGCCGATGACCCCCATGACAAGCGTTTTCTTGCCCATAGAATATTCCTCCTTGTAATATAAGAATCATACCTTCCTTTCCCCAGTCTGTCAATGCGCGCGCCCTTCGCAGACACCGCTCGCTTGCTTGCCGCACAGGCTTTCAGATATAATAAGAGAGGTTATCAAATTGACAAAAAGGGGGTTCCTGTACATGAAAATCGCTCAGTGTACGGATACCTTTCTGCCGATCACCGATGGTGTGGGACGCGTTGTCCACGCCTACGCGACCGGCCTGTCCTCTTTGGGACATGAAGTGACGGTCATCTCTCCCTTATATGATACCGGCCACAGGGCCAACTATCCCTTTGAGCTGGTGGACTATTTAAGCTACGCCGTCCCCACCGCGCCGCAGTACAAGATGGGCACAGCCGCCGCCGACGCGCATTACCGCAAGCGCATCAGCATGGTCAAGCTGGATATTCTGCATGCGCACAGCCCCTTCGGGGCTGGCCGTGAAGCGCTTCGCCTGGCCAGGCTGCGCGATATTCCGCTGGTGGTCAGCTTTCACTCAAAATACTATGATGATTTTTTGAAGGTGACGAAAAGCTCGTCCATTTCCAAGATCGCCGTCAGCAGCATCGTGCATTTTTATGAGCGCTGCGACGACGTTTGGGCGGTCAGCGCGCCCACCGCGGATGTGCTGCGGGAGTACGGCTTCAAAGGCCCCATCCGCGTGATGCCAAACGGCGTGACGCCAAGGACGGCAGACCCCTCAGCGGCTGAGCGCGTGAAGCGCCTGCTCGGCCTGCGTGACGAGCCCCTGCTGCTCTTCGTCGGCCAGATCAACTGGAAAAAGAACATCCTGCGCGTGCTGGAAGCCTCGGCCCTGCTCAGGCGGGAGGGGCGGAGCTTCCGTCTGGTGCTGGCCGGCAAAGGCCCCGATGAGGAAGCGGTGCTGTCAAAGATTAAGAAGCTGGGCCTTGAGGATGTTTGCGCGCTGCCCGGCCACATCACCGATGCCGCGGATCTTGACGCGCTGTACAGCTGCTCTTCGCTGTTTGTGTTTCCTTCCCTGTACGATAACGCGCCGATGGTCGTTCGCGAAGCCGCGGTCATGGGCCTGCCCTCCGTCATGGTGCGGGGCAGCGACGCCGCCGATGTAGTTCGCGAAGGTGAAAACGGGTTCTTATGCGACGACAGCGCGGAGGACCTGGCCCGCGTGATTGCCGGCGCGCTCGATGCGCCGGCAGAAACCAGAATGATCGGCGAAAGAGCCCGCAGGGAAATCCCCGTCTTCTGGGAAAGCCTGATGCCCCAAGTGATCGAGGCCTATGAAGAGATCATTGAAAACTATCAGGGACGGACCCGCCGCAAAGCCAGCCGCCCCTCCAAGGCCTATTCCATCTGGGATTGGGAGGATAAATGAGCGAACGCTTGGAGGAGCTGCAGGGCACGGTCGCCGATACTGTATTTCGCAACGACGATAACGGCTGGTCGGTCATTGAGGTGCGGGCGCAGGGAGACATCATCACGGTTGTAGGCGCGCTGCCCGCCCTGTCCACAGGCGAAACCTGCCTATTTGGGGGCGAATGGGCGCACCATCCGCAGTATGGCAAGCAGTTCAAGGCAAGCTCCTGCAGCATTCAGACACCCACAACGCTGCGCGGCATCGAGCGCTACCTGGGCAGCGGCATCATCAAAGGCGTTGGCCCAAGCACCGCCCGGCTGATCGTGGAGCATTTCGGCCAGGATACCCTCCAGGTACTCAGCGAACAGCCCGAGCGGCTGCGGGAAATACCCGGCATCGGCAAGAAGCGCTGCGAGCAGATAGCAGGAAGCTATCTTGAACAGCACCTGATGCGCAAGACCATGGTTTTTTTGCAGACCTACGGTCTATCCGTCGGGCTGTCCGAAAAGATCAGCAAAAGGTATAAGGACCGCGCGGAAGAAGTGATCCGCGGCAATCCTTACCAACTGATTGATGATATAGACGGCATAGGCTTTCTGACCGCCGACCGCATTGCCCTGTCACTGGGATTTTCGCAATCCGGTGAAGGGCGTCTGAGGGCCGGCCTGAAGTATGTTCTGGATGAGGCTTCCGCCTCCGGGGGCCACACCTGCCTTCCGCGCTCGCAATTGGCGCAGCAGGCGGCGGCGCTTTTGCGCTGTGAGCCCGCCTTGATCCAGACCATCCTCAGCGCGCTGATCCTGTATAAGGACCTGACATGTGAGGTGATCGAGGGCGAGGAAGTGGTCTTTTCACCCGATGCCTATGTGTGCGAGTGGACCATTGCCCGCGGCCTGATAGCCCTCAGCGCCTTCCCCCAGCAGATGATCAAGGCGCATGTCACCGGTGAGATCGCGAAGTTTGAAAAGGAACAGCATATCACCTTCAGCCCCACGCAGCGGGAGGCGCTGATGAAAGCAACCCAAAGCGGCGTGCTTGTCATCACCGGCGGGCCGGGCACTGGGAAGACCACCCTGCTCAACTGCATCCTGCATATTCTGGGCAATGACGAGGACACCCTGCTTGCCGCGCCCACGGGCCGCGCCGCCAAGCGCATGAGTGAGGCTACGGGGCGGGAGGCCAGGACCATCCACCGCCTGCTTGAGTTTAACCCGGAGGGCGGCGGTTTCCTGCGTGACAGGGACAATCCGCTTGACTGCCGCTGTCTGGTGATCGACGAGGTATCCATGGTGGACATCTACCTGATGCGGAGCCTGATACGCGCCGTGAAGAAGGGAACGCGCCTGATCCTGGTCGGTGATAAGGACCAGCTTCCTTCTGTCGGCCCGGGCAATGTACTGGGCGATATCCTGTCCAGCGGCGTCATTCCCCACGCGCGGCTGACGGAGGTGTTCCGCCAGGACGAGCACAGCACGATCGTCGCCAACGCCCACCGCATCAACCGCGGTGAGATGCCCGTCCTCAATGCGCGGGAGGGGGATTTTTTCTTTGAACGCAGCCGCTCCCCCTCCGCCGCGGCTCAGACGATCGTGGAGCTTTGCGCCGCCAGGCTGCCCAAATATCTGGGCGGTGAGAATGGCGCAAAAAACATCCAGGTGCTCTCGCCTACCAAAAAGGGTGAGTGCGGCGTGCACCGCTTAAACGCCCTCCTGCAGCAGGCCCTGAACCCTAAAAAAGACGGAGCGGATGAACTCATCTACGCTCAGACCGCCTTCAGGGCGGGTGACAAGGTGATCCACACGAAGAACAACTATATGCTCTCCTGGCGGGGCCAGGGCGGGCACGAGGGGCAGGGCGTGTTCAACGGCGATGTCGGGAGCATCATCGCGCTCGATCAGGAAGGCCGCACCCTCACCGTGCTCTACGATGACGAACGCGAAGTGGATTATGAGTATGCTCAGCTGGAAGATTTGGAGCTGGCTTACTGCCTGTCCGTACACAAAAGCCAGGGCAGCGAGTTCGACGCGGTGGTCATGCCCGCGGTCGGCGGACACCATCTGCTGCTCAACCGCAATCTCTTTTATACCGCTGTGACCAGGGCAAAAAAACTGCTCGTTCTGGTCGGCTATGAGGATGCCATCGAGGCGATGGTCAACAACAGCCACAGCCGCAGGCGCTATACGGCGCTGAGCCTCCGGCTGCGTGAAGCCCAGGCGGCCGCCCATGGATGAACGGCTCAAACAGTTGCTATTCCCCAGAACGCTCTGCCTTGGCTGTGACGAACCCCGGGAGATCGACGCGGGCGCGCCGCTGTGCGACCGCTGCCGGGAAGAACTGGAAGCGCTGCGGCTGACTGACGGCGTCTGCCCCCGCTGCCTCTCCCCTAAGCATTCAAGCGACCCTTGCCGCTTTTGCGGCGATGGCAAAATGTGTCATATTGCCTCCGCCTATGCCCCCTACCGGTATCACGGCGTCAGCCAGAAGCTGACAAGCCGGCTGAAGTTTCAGGGGATCGTCCGGGCGGCTCAGCCGCTTGCCGAGGGCATGCTGGATTGTCTTGCCGGCGCTTCTTTTGACGTGATGATCCCCGTTCCTTTGTATTCCGGTGACCTGCGCAGACGGGGCTTCAACCAGTCCGAGCTGTTTTGCCGGCACTTATCGCGCGCAACCGGGCTTGACTACCAAAACGCGCTGATCAAAATCAAGAAGACCAAAAAACAATCCTCCCTGGGCCATGAGCAGCGGGAAGACAATGTCAAAGACGCCTATTTATGTATCTATCCATTGTACAAAAAGCGCGTTTTACTGGTAGATGATGTACGCACCACCGGGTGCACAGCCCGGGCCTGCGCGGCAGAGCTTTTGAAAGCCGGAGCCCGGGAGGTCAGCCTGCTGACGGCAACAGTGGCAGCTAATTACTCAAAGTCATCCTCTTCAGCGCCTGCCCTCTGACAGGCGGCCTTGATAACATCCCAGCCAAAGCCGCGCCTCGCCAAATAAGCGCCGCACTTTTGACGCGCCTCCCGCGGCTCTAAGCGCTTGCCGCTCAGGTACTTGCGGGCCAATATCACCGCCGTTTCCATCTCGTCATCCCGGCTGATTGCTTCCAGCGCGGCCTTCGCCGCTTCCTCTCCCACGCCTTTTTGGCGCAGGGTGAACGCGATCTTTCGCGGGCCGCTTGACCTTTGCTTCTGCCGGACCAGGTTTTCGCTCAGGCGGTCATCGTTCAGATAATTGCCCGCCTTCAAAAACTCACAGGCGCGCGCGGCGCTTTCCTCTGTGAAGGCTGAATCCGTCAGTTTCATCATCAGCTGCTTCTCGCTGTGATCTTTCTTTGACAGCCACCAGACAGCACGCTCCAGCGCCTTTTGATACATGGTCCGCTCAGCTGATTGATAATAGCTGTCAATGTCCAATCTCTGCCCTTCACGCAAAGGATGCTCCCGCATAACGGCCCGGGGCAGGCGGATCATTTCGCCGTTATCGCAGGTGATCACCATCAGGCTGCCCTTGTGCTCGATCTTCTCAATGATCATGCCCAGGTATCCTCACGGAAAGCAAAGTGAAGAAGATCGCACACCGCGTCAGCAAGGAACCCGGCGCGCGCTTCTGAGATGCCCGAAGACAGGAAAATCATGCCGCGCCGGCTGAAGGGCTCAAAGAAGGCGGCGTGCACCGCCCCGTAGGCCTTGCCCTGATGACCAAACAGCTGACCCTTATGGATCTGCTGATCTTGCAGGCCAAAAAGGCCAAGCCCCTGCCGGAGGCGCTGCCTTCCCCTGCCAAACTCGGCAATTGGAGCGCGCATGGTATCAAGGCTTTTTTGACTCAGATACCCTTCTCCCATCAAGGCCTTCATCAGCTGTTGAAGCTGAGCGGCGTTCAGGCAGCAGTTGCCCTGCGCCAGGCCGTAATGGCGCTGCGGATCCGGCATATCAATGGTTTCATCCTTGCGCAAACGGCGGGCCTGCGCGTCAAAGCCGGGCTTTCTTTGAGGCGGAAATACCCGTCTGGCGTCCGCCAGTTCTCCTTGCGCGCGCTGCGGGTAATAGGTGGCAGTTACACCCAGCGGCCCAAAAAGAAACCGCTGCATGATCCCTTCAAAGCTCTCCCCCAGCTTTTTTTCCAGCACACAGGCAAGGGCTCCGGCCCCAAGGTTTGAATAGGCCCAGCGGCCCTTCATGCTTGCATCCGTGCTGTTTGCCAGCACATCTGAGAGCTCAGACCCTTTTTCCAGCCCTTCCAGGTAAGCGCTGCCATCCACGATCCCCGCGGTGTGGCTCATCAGCTGCCTCAGCGACACGGGATATGGCAAAAGGCCCGTATCCTCATCAAGAGATATCAGGCCTTGTTCAGCAAACTTCAACACGCACATGGCTGTGATCATCTTTGAAATGGAGGCTGCACGGAACACCGTATCGTCCCGCGCGGGCCTGCCCTTTCCTGCCATGCCAAAGTGATAGGCTATAAGCCGGCCATCGTTATCAAATAGCCTCAGCACGCCGCCCAGGCATCGATGACGGCGGAGGATGCCGAGCAGCTTCTGTTCCACCCCTGTTTGAAGCCCTGTACCGTGAACCGCGTCTATACGCGGAGGGATCAGCGACAGCGCGGCCCTGTAGATCGCCTGCTTCATGCCATGCGGCTCTTTCGGGCATCCGCGACCAGCTTCACGGCGGCGCAGATGACCAGAATCAAGCTTAGCATCTGCGATACGCGGATACTGCCCCACATCAGGCTGTCGGTGCGCAGACCCTCGATCACGAAGCGCCCCGCCCCATACCAGATCAAATACCAGCAGAAGACGTGCCCGTGCCTCCCGCTTTCTTCAAAACGTATGCGGTTCATGTATAGAAACACAAAGCCAATCAGATTCCACAGGGACTCGTAAAAGAAGGTAGCCAGATGCCACTGCCCGGCGATGTTTACAGCGATTGGGAAGAACTGCCAGGCAGGATCAGTCACGGCATAGCCGTAGGCCTCCTGGTTGAAGAAATTGCCCCATCGGCCGATCGCCTGTCCCAGCAGCAGCGAAGGCGCTACGATATCTGCCAGCTTCAAAAAAGGGATCTTGTGTTTTCTGCTCAGCAGCCATACCCCGACGGCTCCGCCGATCACCGCGCCGTAGATGGCCAGGCCGCCCTCCCACAGCTTGATGATGTCGCCGGGACGCGTCTTGAAATAATCCCAGCTGAAGACGACATAGTAAAGCCTCGCGACAATCAGCGCTGGCGGCAGCGCATAGAGTATGATATCCAGACCCGTATCTTTTGGCAGGCCGAGGCGCTTCTCCTCACGCGTGCACAAAAAGGCGGCGATGGCGAGCGCCGCGGCGATCAGTATCCCGTACAGATGCATATCAGGCCCTCGCGGCGGCTTCCGAAAGCAGCCTGATGATAGGCAGATGCTGGGGGCAGGCATCCTCGCACTGGCCGCAGGCAACGCAGCGCGCCGCGTCGCCCTCAAGCTTCAGGATCTGCTGGTAGGCACCGTCAAAGCGCGCGTTATCTTCAAACATATAGGCATCATTGACCGCCGCGAAAACGCGGGGGATCAGCACACCCTGCGGGCAGGGCTGGCAGTAATCACACTTGGTGCAGCCGATCGCTATGCGCTCAAGATAAGCTCTTTTCATCTGCTTCACGAAAGCCCTGTCCTGCCCCGTCAGGTTGCCCACAGCCACGCGGGTGAAGATGTCCAGGTTATCCTTTACTTGTTCCATTGTATTCATGCCGCTTAAGATGGTGACCACTTCCTTGAAATCACCCGCGTAGCGGAATGCCCACTCGACCGGGGAATATTTCTTCTCATAACCCTCCATCATTGTACGCACGCTTGAAGGCGGACCCGCGATCGCGCCGCCGCGCAGCGGCTCCATCACAACCACGCCGATGCCCCGCTCGGCCGCGTAGCGCATGCCCTTCTCACCCGCCTGATAGTCATCATCCAGATAGTTCAGCTGGATCTGCGCCAGTTCCCAGCCGTCGTAATCATCTATGATCTCAAGGAAAGCGTCGTGTTCATCATGGAAGGAGAAGCCGATATGCTTGATGCGGCCGTCGGCCTTGGCACGCTTGATAAAGTTTTTATAGTCAAGCCGCTGCAGCTTGTGGAAGGCCTCCCGGCTCAACGAATGGAGCAGATAAAAATCCACACAGGGCACATCCAGCTTTTTAAGCTGTTCATCCAGAAGCCTGTCCATGTCCGCGTGCTCATTCACCAGCCACTGGGGCAGCTTGGTAGTCAGCTTGACACGCTCACGGTAGCCCCCCTTCAGCGCGAGGCCGGTGACGATCTCACTCTCCCCGCCGTGATAGCCGTAAGCGGTATCCACATAGTTCAGTCCGTGATCAATCGCGTAACGCACCATGCGAATAGCCTCGGCCCGATCGATCACAGCATCGCCTTCCTCATTCTTAACGGTAGGCAGGCGCATCATGCCAAAGCCCAGGCGGCTGACATCAAAGCCGAGATTGTTAAAGGGTACGTAGTTCATCGTCATTTCCTCCTAAATTTTCAGGTGTTCAACCAGCCAAGCTCATGAATCCTGCGAAGTACGGGATCATGGATCAACCGGTCTTTTTGATGGACATAGCGGAAGCTGGACTTTACCCGCCGTCCGTCCGGCCAGGTGATTGAGCCGGCTCCATCAGCGGACAGCCCGAGGGCCTCCGCCCGCTCTCCCGGTTCAATCCCGCTGACCCGCATATGGCAGCGATTGCCAAGCAGCAGATCAAATACCCCCATCTCCGGGTCTATCGCCAGGTGGTTGCCTGTGTAGCCGGCCTGACCAAAGGCGCTCTCCCCCATCCATTCCGGAACCTCACTGAGCCGCTGCACCACGCTCTTTGAAAAGCACAGATAGCCCAGATACTGGCGGTAAAAGCCGCTGCCGACGCGTCCGGTGCGGTTTCG
>CAYZRZ010000066.1:0-11561 GCA_964480995.1 uncultured Christensenella sp. | reverse complement strand
TGGGGTATAAAATGGGGTAAGCCCCTGGGAAGCCGAAGGCCCGGCTTCCCGTTTTCATTGGAAGCAAACCGCGGGAAGGAGCAGAAAGTGACAAGCGTGAATAGAGAGCAGCTCAAGATTCTTGCGGTGGATGATGAGCCCAAGATTCTGGAGGTTCTGGAGGCTTTCCTGGAAAGCAAAGGCTTTCGGGTGTTCCGGGCATGCAGCGGGCGTGAGGCGTTTGAGGTGCTCGCGCGGGAGAACATCTCGCTGGTCATACTTGACTTGATGCTGCCTGACATGCCCGGCGAGGAAATCTGCCGGGCTATCCGCAGGAAGTCGCGGGTTCCCATCATTATGCTGACGGCTAAAATAGAGGAGAACGACGCGCTGTCGGGGCTTCAAATCGGCGCGGATGACTATACATGGTCACCGTATTTCTCATCAGCGTCGCTTCAAACTGGCTGATCAAAGGCCGGTTTGAAGCCTATGTCACGCAGCAGCAGAAAGTCCGGACAGAAAATATCGCGGAGAACCTTGGCCTTCAGTTCGATATGCAGACAAGCAAGTGGAACCAGGGCGGTGTTTACGCTCTGGGCATGTACGCGCTCACAGACGGCTTCATCATCAAGGTGTATGACAAGAACGGGCTGAGCGTGTGGGACGCGGAGAACCATGACATGGCAAGCTGCCAGCAGGTGATGGAAGATATCGCGGCCCGCATGAGGGAGTATGGTTCTGCCGGAAGCTTCGCCTCCCAGACGCTCGCGCTCATCCAAAACGGAGAGCAGGTTGGCAGCCTGTCCATCAGCTTTTACGGCCCCTTCTTTTTAAGCGAAAGCGATGTCATATTCTTAAACGCCCTGAATCTGCTGTTGGGCTTGATCGGCGCAGGGGCGCTGCTTTTGTCCCTCGTGATCGGCGGATTGCTTGCGCGGCGGATCTCCCGGCCCATTACGAAAACCGTGGATATCGCCAAACAGATCGCGCAGGGGCATTATGACATCCATTTTGAGGGTCAGACAAGAACGAGCGAACTTCATCACCTCATGTCAAGCCTCAACTATCTGGCGGAAGCGCTTGCCAGGCAGGAGGCCATGCGCAAACAGCTGACAGCGGATGTCGCTCACGAGCTGAGAACCCCGCTGGCAACGCTGGGGTCTCATCTGGAGGCTATGATAGAAGGGGTGTGGCAGCCTACGCAGGAGAGGCTGACAAGCTGCCATGAAGAAATCATTCGCCTTGGCAAACTGGTGCGCGACCTGGAGCGCCTGGAACGCGCGGAGAGCGCTGATCCCGCGCTTAGCAAGGCCCCTGCGGACATGCTCGAGCTCATCCGTGGCGTTTGCAGTAATTTTGACGCGGACCTGTTAAGCAAGAACCTTCAGCTGTCGCTTGGCGGCGTGCCTTCGCTTATTTCTGTGGACAGGGACGCGATGAGCCGGGTCATCACCAACCTGCTGTCCAACGCGGTTAAGTACACCCCCCGGGGCGGACAGATACTCATCACGGTTGAAGACACTGCCAGCGAGACCCTGTTCAAAGTGGAGGATAACGGGCCCGGCATACCTGAGAGTGAACTGCCCTATATATTTGAGCGCTTGTTCCGGGCTGACAAGTCAAGGAACAGGGAGACAGGCGGTGCCGGCATCGGCTTGGCCATCGTCAAATCCATCGTGTCGGCGCACGGCGGAACGGTGACGGCTGAGAACCGGCCGGGCGGAGGATGCCGCTTTACGGTGAGGCTGCCAAAGGTTCAGCGGTAACAGATACTCGGATACATATTGCAGACCTGTATTGATCAGTGACATTTCAATCATCGCGCATGTATTTCTATAAAAACTAATTGCATATAATGGCCATTATGTTTCCGTCAGGTACTTGAAGTATCTGACGTTTCTTCATATACTCAAAGCAGCATCATCGGAAAGGAATAACGCGCGGGGATGAACCCTGACCGCGTTAGGCAAAGTGACATGAATTACAGAACACTTGGCAACACAGGGCTGCGGGTCAGTGAGATCGGCATCGGGACAGAGCATCTGGACGGGAAGCCCTATGAGGTGGTTGAGGAGGTTATCCAGGCGGCCTTATCCCATGGCATCAACATGATGGACCTGTTCATGCCGGGCGAAACGGTGCGCCGCCATATCGGCCGCGCGATGAAGGGCAGGCGGCAGGATTTTTATATCCAGGGCGCTGTCGGTTCTGTCGACCTGAGGGAGCAGTATGACATCAGCCGTGATCTGGATACTTGCAAGCGCTATTTTGAAGGGCTGCTGAGGGCGCTTGATACCGATTACATTGACTTTGGCATGTTCTTTTTCATGGATACGCAGGAAGCCCTGGACCAGATCCAAAAAAACGGCATCGTTGATTATGTCAGGGATCTGAAGCGGCAGGGCGTTGTCCGCCACATCGGCGCCACGTCGCACAATCCGCTGATCGCCGGAAAGATGGCGGAAATGGGTTTGCTTGAGACCCTGATGTTCAGCGTCAACCCTGCCTTTGACATGAACCCCGGCACCGCCACGCTTAACAACATGCTGGTGGAGATGGGCGATCACCGCCTGGAAGGCGTCGACCCGGACAGGGCGGCGCTGTATCTGCTGTGCGAGAAAATGGGCATCGGCATGACATCCATGAAAACGCTGGGCGCCGGCAAGCTGCTGAGTGCCGAGCATACGCCGTTCAAAGCCCCGCTGAGCCTGGGCCAATGCATTCACTACGCGCTGTCGCGCCCGGCTGTGGCCAGCGTGATGCTGGGTTATACCAGCGCCCAGCAGGTGGCGCAGGCCTGCGCCTACCAGGAGATGAGCGAGGCTGAGAAGGACTTTGCCGGGGTCACCGGCGGCTATACCGGCTTGATGCGCGGCGCCTGCGTATACTGCAATCACTGCCTTCCCTGCCCGACCGGCATCGATATTGCCTCGGTGAACCGCTATCTGGATATCGCGAGGCTGGACCGGGAGAACGTCCCGCCCAGCGTCAGGCAGCACTACGATACCCTCAACGCGGGTGGAGGGAGCTGTATTTCCTGCGGAAGCTGCGAGGAGCGCTGCCCCTTTGACGTCCGGGTGATCAGCAACATGGCGGAGGCGGCAGAGGTATTCGGCCGTTGATCAAGGAGGCATACCTTATGACCCATCGCTCCAGGCATATTCTCTGTATATTCTGCGCGCTCATACTGTTCTGTTCGGGTTTGCTAGCCGGCGCGGAGCGTATGAACGAGGAAGACCCGCATTACAAGGGCGAACCCGTGACAAGGATCAACCCGGAAATTGCCCGGATGCTCTCGGAATACCGCTTTGGCGGCGTAATTTTATTCAGTGAAAACCTGAAGAACACGGCGGAATCCGCGCGGCTTGTCCATGAACTCCGGCGGGCCGCGGTTCAAAAGGGAGGCCTGCCGCTTTTCCTGGGCGCTGATCAGGAGGGCGGCAACATCACCAGGCTTGGGCAGGGTACTTGCCTTCCCGGCAACATGGCCATCGGCGCGGCCGGACAAATTGAGTACGCTTACGAGGCCGGCGCGGTCACCGGACGGGAGCTGCGCGCCATCGGATTGAATGTCAACTTCAGCCCGGTCGCTGATGTCAACGACAATCCCGAAAACCCGATCATCAACCTGCGCTCCTTCGGATCGGACCCGGAGATGGTATCGCGGATGGCTGTATCCATGGCGAGGGGCATTGAAAGCGCGGGGGTATTGGCTTCGGGCAAGCATTTTCCGGGGCATGGCAACACATCCAGCGATTCCCATACCAGCCTGCCGCGCGTTGAAAAGAGCCTCGACGAACTGCGGGAGACTGAGCTGAAACCATTCCAGGCGCTGATCGATGAGGGGATCAGCATGCTGATGTGCGCGCACATACAGTATCCCCAGCTGGACAGCACGACCTTCTGGTCCATATCCGACGGGCAGGAAGCCGTTGTTCCGGCGACCTTTTCCCGCGTGATCCTCAGGGACCTGCTGCGCGGCGAGATGGGCTTTGACGGCGTGATCATCACCGACGCGATGGACATGGAAGCGATCACCAAGCACATCGCGCCGGCTGACGCGGTGGTGCGGGCTTTGGCGGCCGGGGCGGATATGATCTGCATGCCGGCAACGCTGCGCGGCCCCTCGGATGCCTCTAACATAGAGGAGATCATCCTGGCGGTGGAAGCGGCGCTTAAGTCGGGTGAACTGGAAATCAGCGAGATCGACAAGTCCGCCCTGCGGGTGGTCCGGCTGAAGATCGAGACCGGACTGTTTGAGGAAACGTTTGACGAAGCGGGCGATGAAGCGGCAGTCAGCAATGCGCTGGCTATTGTTGGAGGCGAGGCTCACCGCGCCGTCGAGCGCGAAATCGCCCAGGCCGCGATCACGCTGTTGAGGGACGATCTCTCTGTTTTGCCTGTGAGGCCCAAGAGCGGGGAGACGCTGCTCCTCATCACGCCCTATGCCAACGAAACGGCAAGCGCGCTGTACGCGCTGAACGGGCTGAAGGCTGAGGGGACCGTTCCGGAGGATGTACAGCTTGATACCTACGTATATCGGGGGAAAAACGTGATTGAGGATGACCTCAGCGCGAGGCTGGAGCGGGCGGACTATATCCTCCTTCAAACAGAAATGAACGGGACCGCCTCGCTTTTGCCCGGACACTGGGTGACCGACCTTCCCGCGGCCGTATGGAACCGGATCAAGCAGGAAGGAAGGCAGGACCGGTTTGTGCTTGCCAGCATCGCAGCGCCTTTTGACATCGTTAACTTCACTGACTGCCCCGCTGTGCTGCTGTCCTACGGCTGCGTTGGGATGAGCGACGCGGACGCGGCGTCCGGCGTCATCACGGGGAAATACGGCCCCAACCTTCCGGCCCTGCTGCGCGCTGTGCTGGGTGATTTCATCCCCGAAGGAAGCATTCCGGTGACTATTCCGGCTTCTGGAAATCAGTAGAGCAAATCCATGCAAAAAGAATGCCTCCATCGGAAGCGTTCTTTTTGCATGGACCGATCAGGTAACTGTCACTTTCAAAACCAAAGGCAGATCGCTGCGGATGCCGCCCACATCAACGGTCAGAGCCTGGGTGTCGCGCGTCCAGTCGGGCTTTTCATCATAGCCAAGCACGGACACATCCTGCACGATACCATGGAACACGGGCAGGCGGCTGGCATCGGCCTCGCGCAGGCTCCTGACGCGCAGCATGCCATCCTCGGGGCAGACCATGGCAATGATGTACGCGCTGCTCCCGCGGCATGTGAAACGGAAGTCCTCGGCCGTGAATTGCCGCGCCTGGGTGTCGCTGAACTGCCCTTCCCGGATGGCGGTTGGGCCTTCCTGCGCGATGCGCCAAACGCCGGTGCCGTGAATGGCCTCGTCATTGCGCTTCATCCATGCCCCCAGGGCGCTGAGTATCTCATGGTCCTGCCGGGTGAAGGTGCCATCCGGCTTGGGGCCGAAGTTGAGCAGCAGGCGTCCGTTTTTGCTGACCACATCGGCCAGATCCCAGATGATTTCCCGCGGGGCTTTATAGTCCCCCCGCACGGAATAGCACCAGCTGTTGCGCATGACGGAGGTGTCGGACTGCCAAAGAAAGGGCTTGGCCTCGCTGAACTGGCCGCGCTCGATATCCGGCACCGCGCAGCCAAAGGGGAAACCGTCATGCTTGTAGTTGATCACGCAGCCGCCCCAGCTTTCCGCCCGGTTATAGTAATACGCGGTGAAGCGCAGCAAATAAGGCTTCAGGGCGCTGTGCTGGATCCACCAATCAAAATAGAGTATGCGAGGGTGGTACCGATCCACAATTTCACAGCATCGCAGCAGCCAATCATCCAGGAACTCCTTATCCGGGTCCGGCTGGCTGAACAGGTCCTGATGGTCACGTTCGGGCTGAGCGGGCCAGTACAGGTCACCCTGTTTGAGCGGCTCCCTGACATCGCTGTCAAACTCCAGGCCGTGGCTCATAAACCACCAATGCTCCGCCCTGTGGGTAGACGCGCCGACGGTCATGCCGGCCTTGCCGGCCTCCTCCAGCAGCTCGCCCAGCAGGTCCCGGCGGGGCCCCATTTCCGCGGCGTTCCAATGGGACAATTCAGAGCGGTACATTTGAAACCCGTCATGGTGTTCAGCTACAGGCACGATGTAATCTGCCCCGGCATCGATGAACAGCCTGACCCACTCCCGGGGGTCAAACTTCTCCATGGTGAACAGCGGGATGAAGTCCTTGAAGCCGAACTCCTTGTGAGGGCCATAGTTCGCCAGATGATGCTCATACTCGGGGGATCCCTGTATGTACATGCTGCGGGCATACCAGTCATGGTAAGCCGGGACGGAGAACGGGCCCCAGTGCAGGAAGATGCCCAGGCGCTTTTGTCCGTACCACGCGGGGATTTGGGTTTAGACCTCCATGTCCGCTTCATATGACCCAACTTCGATTCTCCCTCTTTTCAACCCGGACTCTGTATAAATGATGACGCTGATGCCCTTGTGCTCGCCCTCGGACATCAACTTTACAGTGTTCCCTGACCTGAATCGGAAGATCATCCATATCACAATGCTCTTCATGCCATCTGCCGCCATTTGCCGCGCGGCCGCTGAGCAGATGCGTCCACCGGCCTTCGGGGAGATAGTATTCTATGGCGCTGTCTGCCCGGAAGACCGGGGCTGCCATCAGCGCGTCACCCAGCATGTACTGCAGATCAATGTCCTCGCAGGCGCGGTCCCCCGGGAACTCCATCACCATAGCCCGCATCATGGGGATACCGGTGTCATGGGCTTCCACTGCCTTGGCATACAGATAGGGCATCAGCCGGCATTTGAGATGCGTATACTTTCTTAATACGCCGGGGGCCTGCTCGCCAAACAGCCATGGAACACGGTAACTGGATGAACCATGAAGCCTCGAATGGCTGCTCAGCAGGCCAAACTGTGCCCATCGCATGTAAACTTCCGGAGAGGCGGTGTCCTCAAAGCCGGAGATGTCATGGCTCCAAAAGGAGAAACCGCTCAAGCACAGGGAAAGGCCTGCCCTGAGCGACTCGGCCATGGAGGGGAAGGAGCTTGTGCTGTCGCCGCCCCAGTGCACCGGGTATTTCTGCCCGCCGGCTGTCGCGCTGCGAGCGAACACGCAGGCCTGCCCGACGCCGCGCTCTTTCTGGAGCAGATCGAAGACCGTTTGATTGTAAAGAAGCGCGTAGTAGTTATGCATCAGCGCCGGATCACTGCCATTAAAGTAAACGCAGTCTGTCGGAACACGCTCGCCGAAATCGGTTTTGAATGAATCGATCCCCATATCCAGAAGCAGTCAAAGTGAAAAACATGCAGGGGGATGCCATGCTCGGCCATGCCGTCAACAAACGCCATCACCGTCTCCTCGTTGTACTTCGTGGTGAAAGAGGTGGTCAGCCACAGACCGAAAGTCCAGGCGGGCGGAAGCGCCGCGCGGCTGGTCAGCGCTGTGTAGGATTCGATGACCTTTTTCATGGAGCCGCCGCCGATCACCATAAACTCCAGGCTTTCTCCCGGTAAAGAAAACTGCGCGCTTTCCACCGCCTCCGAACACAGTTCGTAACTCACCTTGCCGGAACTGTTCACAAACACACCATATCCGCGGTTGGTGACGTAGAACGGGATGTTCTTGTAGGAGAGCTCGGAGGCCGTGCCGCCATCCTCGTTCCACATATCGGCGGACTGGCCATTCCTGACAAATGGCGTAAACCTCTCGCCCAAACCATAGATCTTTTCGCCCACGCCAACGTCAAGCTTGACGCGCATGTACGCGCCGGCAGGGGTTGCCGCGTAACCCATATGACGCAAGCCAAGGCCCGTGAGCCGTACACCGTTTTCAAAAAAGGCAAGGCTGAATGGATTCTTGCTTACAAGGGCTGCCAGAGAACCTGATTCGATGGTGATTTGGTCCTGTGTATCCCTCACAAGGGGCTTCATGCCGGTTTCAAACAGCTGAAATTTCGGTTCGATATGAGCGCAGCCCTGGTGGTGCTCAAGCTTTATCGAAATAATACCGGGCCTGGGCGCCCTGAAAGTGAGTGTGAGAAGAGGCGCGTTCAGTGTCATGCCCCGGTTGGAAATCAGCATGTGCGAGCAGTAGACAACATAAGCGTCTTCCTGCCACCTGGCATCCTGTACCTGAGCGCAGTTGTATATTTGCACACCCGGCTTAAGAGCCCAGAACCCGTCAGTAAACTTCATAGATGACCTCCTCGCGTTTATCCTTTGATCGATCAGGCGATAAGGCCTTTGACGATATATTGATGAAACTTTGCATGAATGTTGGGAATCATTGTAAAGATGGATTTTGCTGCCTCGCGTTTCTCATGAAGATCTGCAGGGCGATGGCTGCTGCTAATGACATCATTGAGCCGAATACAAACGGCGCGGAGGCGCCCAGCCAGCTCCATAATATCCCGGCGATCATGCTGGCGGGCAGCAAGGCGATCCCCACAACGGTGGAATGCAGCCCGAGCATGGTACCTTTCAGTTCGGCAGGCGATATCTCCGCGATGAATGCCCGCTCAACGCCGGAAATCATCGCCGAATAGACGCCATAAAGTACAAAAATGACGGCGATCGACGCCCTGCTCCCTCCCAGCGCAAAACCGAGGTAGACGGCGGAAAATACCAGATAACCCGCGACAAGCAGCGACTTTCGGCCGATCCTGTCTGACAGCCTGCCCAGGGGGATAGAGAGGATCGAGGCCGTCAGATTGAACGCGAAATACAGCAGGATGACATCGGCATCATTGAATCCAACGTTCCTGGCGCGCAGCAGGAGGAAGGTGTTGGAGGAGTTCCCCAGGGTAAATACGAAGGCTACCGCAAGGTAGAGCTTCAGCTGACCGTCCAGCCTGCCTATGTTATGCCAAAAAGACTCGCGTTTGACTGCCGCCCGCTCCCGCTTCTTCTCTTTGATGAAAAAGAACATCAAGAGCCCCAGCAGCGCCGGGATGGCCGAAACCGCGAACAGTTCCTTGTATTGAAAATCTATGCCGCCATTCTTCAGCAGCATGTAGCTGGCAAATATGCCAACGGCAGACCCGGCCATATCCAGCGCCTTGTGAATGCCGAAGGCTTTGCCCATATGATTCTTGTTCGCGCCTTCACTCACCATGACATCTCTTGGCGCTGTTCGGATGCCTTTGCCCATTCGGTCAACCATACGCGCCGCCAAAACGCCGACCCAGCTCCCGGCAAGGATGAGCATGGCCTTGTAAACCAGCCCGGCGGCATAGCCGGAAAAAGCCACTTGCTTTTTTCTCCCCCATTTGTCGGTGACATAGCCGCTGAAAACTTTCAGCAGGCTTGCAAGGCTTTCGGCAATGCCTTCAATGATCCCGATGAGCACGGGCGTCGCGCCAAACGCCGAGCTTAAGTAGAGCGGAATGATAGGGTAAACCATTTCCGAGCTGATGTCCGAAAAAAAGCTGACAAGCCCCAGCATGATGACATTGCGCACAGTGACCCTCCTATGTATTCGCGCACAGCGAGATTATCTCTTCAGGATCGGCCTGAACAAGGAACCAAACAAAAGGAAAGGAATCGGATCACATCATACCACCATCGCTTTGCTGATACCATCTCAAATTTTTGAAGCGCCCCTGGGTTGGAACGAAATACCTTACCGGCAATGCAGACGCATTCATCATCCGGCATGCCTTCCCGGCCGTTTTCAAAAACAGCGCTGCCCGCTTCCGCGTTACCCGACAGGTTGATCTGCGCGCTTTGGCTGACAGAAAGGTTTTGAACCTGTCCGGTCAGCGTCACAATGGAACCTGATGTTACAAACACATCCTCCGCGCTGCCATCCAGCTGTACATCACAGGCGCCAGCCATAGTTACCTTTTTTAACTGAGCTTACGTTACTTTCCTGAATAAAGAATAACGGTAAAAAATTAGGGGAGCCCGAGTTATGCTTAAAGAGCACGATTTTCTACCAAAAGTTGTCCGTGCTTTTGTCAGCATGCTGAAAGCATCCGCCGATATGGCCGAAAACCTTGTCTTATGGTATGATGCTTCAGGCGTTTGTTGAGGGATAAGGCGGGCGGTCAACCGGAAGCTCCTTTTTGCCGCGCGGTCTCCTTCAAGCCTTAAGTATATCGGAAAAGAGCGTGATCCCTTGAACAGATTCCTGCTCAAGCACCCGTTGGTGCGCACCCTGACCGAACTGCGCGGCAATACCCGCGCCTGCGTCTACACCGAGCCGATGTGGGGCCTGTCCATGAACCTGTGCCTGCCCTACGCCTCGGTCTTCATGCTGTCCTTCGGGATGAGCGATGTGCAGGTGGGCTTGATCGCGTCCATCTACATGTTCTCGCAGACGGTCTTCGCCTTTCTTTCCGGCGCCATCGTCGACCGTTACGGGCGCAGGTTTTCCACCGCCTTTTTTGATTTTCTGGCCTGGAGCGTTCCCTGCCTGATCTGGGCTTCCAGCCAGGGCTTCTGGTTTTTTGCCGTGGCGGCGCTGTTCAACGGCATGATGAAGATCACCACGGTTTCCTGGGACTGCCTCCTGGTGGAAGACGCCCCAAGGGACAAGATCACCCACATCTATTCCTGGGTGATCATCGCGGCCAATATGTCGGCCCTGTTCGCCCCGATCTCTTCCATCCTGGTATCCAGGCTGACGCTGATCCCCGCCATCCGCATCCTGTATATCAATGCCTTTGTCATTATGACCCTGAAGATCTTTCTGCTGTATAAGTTTTCCACCGAAACAGCCATAGGCCGCGTCCGCAAGGAGGCGGTCAAGGGGATGACCTGGCCGCAGATGCTGGGCGACTACAGGGGAGCCGCGAAAAGGATCCTGACATCTCCGGGCACCAAGTTTGCCATCGTGATCAGCGTGCTGGTGGAGATCGCCGCCATGATCGGCATGACCTTCTGGCAGATCATCGCCTCCAGGCGCATTGGTATCCCTGATACGCTGCTGCCCATCTTCCCCATGGCCAAAAGCGTCCTGGCGATCGTGCTGTTTTTCACGGTACTCTCGCGCGTCAAGCAGTCCAACCTGAAGATACCCCTGTATGGCGGCTTCCTGTGCGCGATCATCAGCGCTTTGCTATTGATCCTGGTACCCGGCACCGGGCCACTGGGTTATCTGCTGCTGTCGCTGTCGCTGGCTTTTGAGGCCCTTGGCTTCGCCGCGCTGGGTATGATGCGCGAATCCCTGGTGGCTATTTACGTCAACCCGGAGGACCGCTCCCGCGTCATGGCGCTGCTGCAGACAACGGTGATGCTGGTCAGCGTGCCCTTTGGCTACATCGGCGGCCTGCTGAGCGATATCAACCGGGCCCTGCCCTTTGTGCTGAACATCGGTATGCTGTCGCTGGGCATCCTGGCGACAACGGTTTTCTTCCGAGGGAAAACGACTGTCCGGCTGTGAGGCTGGCATCCGGATTAGCAAAACAGCGCTCTGCCTTCAGGCGGAGCGCTGTTTTCGGAAACTTATTCATATACTGATTAGGAACTTTAACACATCCAAAGCGTTGAGTAATTTTGACTCCGTGCAAGGAGCGGGAGCGCAGGCGCAGCAGCGCTACGTCAAGCTGCCGGCGACACAGCACCAAGGCAAAAGGACCAACGC
>CAYZRZ010000065.1:0-11768 GCA_964480995.1 uncultured Christensenella sp. | reverse complement strand
GCCGCTGGTGGTGGCGCCGGACCGCAGGCGCACGCTGCCGCCGTTGGGGGTCAAAATAGTCGCCGCGCCGCCGCCGGAAACAGGCGGAACCGTGGGCTGGCCGGTGCCATCCCCGGGAACAGGGCTGGGACTCGGGCTTGGTGAGGGGGCGGGAGAAGCCGAGAAACTCAGGAAGCGCGTCATGGCATAGCCTTCGACGCCGCCCGCGCGGATGCGGCTCCAGGTGCCTATCCCGTCGAGCACTTCCACCACCTGGCCGTTGTTGAGGCTGCCGATGATGTTGCGGCTGTCCGCTGACGAGGGGGTGCCCCGGAAGCGCAGCGGGCCGGTATTGCCGGTGGAAACAATGGCCGAGCCGGTGGCTGTGCCGCCGCCTGAGGAGGAAGCAGGGCCGGCGGCCGAATCGCTGTATACTTTCTGCAGGGTCATGGGGCCTGCGATGCCGTCCGCCTTCAGGCCGTTGCGGCTCTGGAAGTTGACGACAGCCGAGCGTGTGCCCGCGTCAAAGCTGCCGTCTGTGCGGCCCGGCGCGTACCCCAAAGCAAGCAGACGAGCCTGCAGCAGAGCGACCTCGTTGCCGCTGCCGCCAAGCTCCAGCCGGCCGGTTAAGCTGGGCGTGCCGGACGCGGGAGGGGCAATAGGCGCGGCGGCGTCGGGCAGGGAGGTACCGAAGAGGGCGGCCAGGGTCTGCGCGCCGGCAACGCCATCGGCCGTCAGTCCGGCACTTATTTGATAGGCGCTGACGGCATCCCTGGTAGCAATATCATATACGCCGTCATTGCGCCCGCAATTAAAGCCCAGGCTGTTCAATTTGTTCTGCAGGGAGACCACCTCGCTGCCGAAGCTGCCAATTTCCAGCCGTCCGGATGGGGTGACAGATCCCTCACTTGGGGGGTATACTGGTGAAGCGCCGCTGCCGCTGCCCGGATCAAAGGCCGGAGCCATCCTGTACAAAATGCTCAGGGTTTGATTGCCCGCGATGCCGTCCTCTTTCAAGCTGTTCTGCCGCTGAAAGGAACGCACTGCAGCCTCGGACAAAGGCCCGTACGCCCCGTCTGCCGTAAGCGAATATCCCAGCGAGCTCAGCGCCTGCTGCATCGCGCGCACCTCGGTGCCGCGCTCCCCCGGCCTCAGACTGGCATAGGCAGCCTGCGCCGATCCGGGCGCCAGCACCAAGGCCAGGCAAAGGATCAGTGTCAAGGAAGTCACTCGCTTAAGGAATCTCATGCGCTCATTCTCTCCGTTCTTCATGGTGGCGATAGGATAGCACATTATGAAGCAGATGTAAACAGTTATTACGAATTTGTTACGATATTTTTCTGAAGGAGCTCTCTGATGGCCAGCTACGGGCAATTTACGCAAATCGACCTGAGCGATACCAGCTTCTTAGACCAACAAACACGAGACACCCGGTACCCCAACCGGGAAGCGGCGCGCTTCGCGCTTGAGCTTTCCGCCCTGTCCTACGATTTCGAGGTAGGCCCCTGGCTGGAAGCCGGCTGGACAGATGTTTCCATCCAGGCGGATGAGCGGCTGATGGGCGGCGTGGCCGCGCCTGCCCTTGCCGAGCGTCCGATCTACCAGCGTATGCTGAACGAATGGATACCCCGGGCAGCCCGGCGGCATATCTCATCCGCCGGCACCATCCGCCAGATACGCGGCCTGGTGTGGAAATCCACCCCCATGCGCACGGGCAAAGCCATCACGATGATCCGCCCCATAGGCGGCGGGCGCTTCGCCGTCATCATCGGATTTATGGGCACGGGCAAGCGGCGCATGGACTGGGAGGTCAACTTCCGCTTCACTCATCCGGAGGGTTTTCATGCAGGATTCCTGGACAACACACTGCAGTTTGAGGAAAACAGCGAAAAGATCACCTTCGACCAGACCGCGGCGCTGCTGGGGCTGAAATCCCTGACATTAAAGGATATATTGGAGGAAGCGAAGCAGCCGGACAGCCGGTTTACTATCTTTGCCACCGGCCACAGCCAGGGGGCAGCTATTCTGCAGGTCTGGCTGTACCGCCAGTTAGGCGCGGGCCTCCTGCCCGGCAACATCCTGGGCTACGGCTTTGCCTCCCCCAGCGTCGCTGACGCGGATATTCCGGGAAAGCCGGAGGATTTCCCCCTCTTTCACATCCTCAACAGCGACGACACCTTCACCAAGATCGGCCTGTTCAGGCACATCGGCCAGGGCTATGTCTATGAGGCGGATGACAGTTTCAGGAAGTTCTGCTACCAGGGACAGGAAACGGACGAGATCTTCATGCGCCTGCTCGAGCGCTTTCGCGCCTTCACAGGCACCCAGGACGCGATCCTCTTCGCGCTGGCCTTCCTGCAGGCCCTGGCCCTGCGGCCGATGGAGGATATACAAGGCGTGCTTGGCGTACTCGCGGGCGGCAGCATAGCCGAGCGCCTGATCCTCAGGCGTGACGAGCCCGTCACCGGCCTGCTGCGCCTGTTTAACCGCCTGCTTCGCTCCAACTACCAAAACGCGATGCAAGAAGCCCCCCGGGAAGAGCAGATCGCCGCGCTGGCCGGCGCCATCGAAAAAGAGATGGATGAATTCGGCGCGGAATGCTTTGCCCGCACCATCTTCAAGGTGCTGGGCATCCCCCACACCCTGGTATTCCGCGCCAGAAGCCTTCCGGGCCTGGCTCCCTACAGCTATATGGTGATCCGGGGGTTTGAGGAACTCAAGCCGGAGGAGTAATGGGGAAATGCAAAATGCTGAATGCAGTGCCGCTGAAGCGGCAAATGCGAAATACTGAATGGCAGGATTATCAAAACGCCGAATGAGCTTCACCCATCCGGCGTTTTAATTTTTTGCTCAATGTCACGCATTCAGCATTCGCTCAGGTTTACTTGATCGCTCCCTCCACCATGCCCTTGATGATGTAGCGCTGCGCGAACAGGAACAGCACGATGATGGGGATCATCGCCAGCAGGGCGCTGGTCAGGATCAGATCCCATTGCTTCAGGTAGGCGCCCGCGAAGGCCGTGACGGCAAGCGGGATGGTCTGCACCTGGCCGGCGCTGCCCAGCACCAGGAGGGGCAGCAGAAAGTCGTTCCAGATCCAGATGCCGTTTAATATCAGCACTGTCACAAAAGCCGGACGCAGCAGGGGCAGCACGATCTCAAAGAAAGTGCGGGCCTGGCCGCAGCCGTCGATGGTGGCAGCTTCTTCCAGCTCAAGCGGCACGCCCTTGATGAAGCCGTGCAGGATGAACACGGACATGGAACAGCCAAAACCAAGGTAGGCAAACACGATGCCGTGGTAGGTGCCCAGCAGAGGCAGGCCGATGGCGTCGCCCAGTATCTTCAGCCAGCGCACCAGCGGAAACATGACCACCTGGAAAGGGATGACCATCGCCGCAACAAAAGCCAGGAAGACAAAGGTGGACCATTTGGATTTGTTGCGCACCAGCACCCACGCGCACATGGATGAGAAGAATACGATCACCGACAGGGAAATGACCGTGATGATCAGGCTGTCAAAGAAAGCGCCGGTATAGTCTACCGTCGGGTTATTGAATATGGCCTGAATGTTCGTGATTATCTGGCCCCAGTTCTCAGGCAGGGCGACAGGGCTGAAAACGATCTCCTTGGCGCTCTTGGCCGCGTTGATCACCACCAGCGCGAAGGGAAGCATAAAGATGATGAACAGGAGCATCACCAGAATCTCGGCGATGACCTGGCTGGGCCTGCTCTTTTCCTTGATCTTCTTGGGATCAATATCAATGTTCACCGCACTCACGCTTCCACCTCCCTGCGCTTATTGATATAAACCTGGGTCACGGAGAATATCACCAGCACGATGAAGAATACGACCGCCTTGGCCTGAGCCTCCGCCATGCGGTTGGCGGCATTGGCGGTCTTGTAGATATCCATCGCCAGCAGTTCGCTGGCGCGGATGGCCTTGCCCATGAAGCGCATGGCCGGGCCGCCGTTGGTGAGGGCAAAGTTCAGATCATATTGCTTGAAGCTGTTGGTCAGCGTCAGGAACAAGGTGATCGTAAAGGCGTTGGCCACCATCGGCATCAGGATGCGGCGGATACGGGTAAAGTAGCCGGCTCCGTCCACGCTGGCTGCCTCCATCACGGAGGCAGGGATGGACTGGATAGCCGCCACATAGATCATCATGATGTAGCCCGCGTACTGCCAGGTGTTCACAAAGCTCATCGCCCAGATGACCGTGCTTTTGTCGGCGATCAGCGACTTTTGCAAAAAGGGGATACCAAGCGACATGCCCAGATCCACCTGAACATTGTTGAATACGAACTGCCATATGTAGCCCAGCACGATACCGCCGATCAGATTGGGCACAAAGAAACCGGCGCGGTACAGGTTGCGCAGCTTCAGCCCGCTGGTGACCATCAGCGATAATGAAAAGCTGACCACATTGACAAATACCACGTTGATCGCGGTATAGGCCAGCGTGATCAGGAAGGAGTACATGAACTGCGGCTCCTGAAACATCCCCGTGAAGTTCTTCAACCCGACAAAGTTGATGATGGGATTGACGCCGTTCCAGTCGGTCATCGAGTAGTAGATACCAATGCCGAAGGGAATGATGATCACCATCAGGAAGGCGAAAACACAGGGGAAAATGAAAAGAAAGTCGATGGACGCGCGTCGTTTCATCAGCAGGCCTCCTTGCAAATAAACGGGGAGAAGCGCGCAGGCGCGCTTCTCCCCGCGGTATCAGTTATTTCGCGATGCTCTGAAAGGCGGCGGTCACATCGTTGACGAAGGCTTCGACGTCGCCGTCGGTCGCCAGCAGCTCAAAGATGGGGCCAAGGGTATTCTGGTTGAACCCGTCGGGGTTCTGGCCGAAGTACCAGTTGTAGTTGCCGCCGCGCGCGTTGGCTTCCACCAGGGCTCTGGAGAAGTCGCCGGGAGGCAAAAGCTGGACAGATTTGAAGGCAGGAACCATGCCGGCTTCTTCCACCATGTACTTGGCGCCGTCTTCAGTGAGGGCCATGTGGTTGAGGAAATCGATGGCGGCCTTCTGCTTTTCGGGGGAGGACTTGCTGTTGACCACGAAGTAGGAGGGGGGAGCGATGAACAGGCCGGCGCTCTCCTGCTCCAGGAAGTTGTGGCCGATGAAGCCCATCTTGAAGGCGGCGCCTAACTGCTTCATGTTCGGGTCAGTCCAGTTGCCCTGGGTAATGAAGGCAGTCTTGCCCTGCGCGAAGGCGGCAACCTGGGAATCATAGTTGCCGTTCACGAGGATGTTGGGGTCCGCGTAATCGTAGAGCATCTTGAGGTAGTTGGCAAAGGCGGTCAGGCGTTCCTGATCCACTTCGCCCTTGAGCGCGTTGTCATGCACGGAGGAATCGTTGTAATCAAGGTAGCCCGCGTAGAACGCGTTAAACACGTGCTGGGAGGTGACCCACCACAGGCCGCCGGACACGGAGGTACCAACGGATACGACGTTGTCAATGCCCAGTTCGGCCTTCATGCTGTCCAGCTTTTCAAAGGCAGCCTTGGTCGCGGACAGGGTGGTGAGCGTCGCGGGATCGATGCCGGCCTTCTCCAGGATCTCAGCATTATAGCCCAGGCCAAAGCCCTCGATGCCGATCGGGAAGCCAACGACCTTGCCTTCAGGCGCGTAGTACAGGTCGGTATCCTTCACCCATTCGGCGTCAGACATATCAGCCAGATAGTCTTTCCACAGCTCGTAGCCGCCGATCCCTTCGATCATGAAGATGTCGGGCATGGAGTCGGACGCCATCTTCGCCTTCAGGCCTCCGCCGTAATCAGCCCCGCCGCCCAGGGTCTCCACCGTGACGGTGACACCCTCGGTCGCGTCTGAGTAGCGCTTGGCAAAGGCCGTGATGGCCTCATTGATTTCGACCTTGAGCTGGTATACCTTGACCTCGACGTCCTCAGCCAGCGCCGGGACAGCCAGAAGCCCTGCCAGGAACGCGGTTGCCAGTACCAGGGATAAGAGTTTACGCATGTTCTTGCCTCCTTAAAATAATGGGGTTTGATTTGCCAAAAACGTTTTCACGCTCAGGCTCCGATATTTGACGGGGCATCAAGCCCTCAATCATGTAAGTATTATAACCTGATTCGGGCAGTTTATACAAGCTTGGGGAAAATAAATATTTCTTCTAATTTATGCGATGAAACGGAGGCGGCGCGGAGTCGCGGCCTGCTGCCGGAAAGGCGCGCTGCCGCCGCTTTCCCCGCCGCGGCTCCTGCGCAACCTCTCCAGGGAGACCATCCGGGACAAGGTGATGAACATTCTCGACCTGGTCGAGATGCCCGGCATGGAAACACGCATGACCAACCAGCTCTCCGGCGGGCAGCAGCAGCGCGTCGCCCTGGCCCGCGCGCTGGTGGTGGAGCCGGGCGTACTGCTGTTTGACGAGCCGCTTTCCAACCTTGACGCCAAACTGCGCGTCACGATGCGCACGGAGATCCGCCGCATCCAGCGCAGGATGGGCATCACCGCGGTCTATGTCACCCACGACCAGTCCGAGGCCATGAGCCTGTCTGACCAGATCATCATCATGCTCAAGGGCGTTGTCGCCCAGATGGGCACGCCTCACAACATTTATTATCATCCCAACAGCGAGTTCGTAGCCGATTTTATCGGCGAGGCGAACTTCTTAAGCGCCACGGTCACCGGCTGCGAGAAGGGCATCTGTACGCTGGATATCGCCGGCCGCAAGGCCCAGGTGATCACGGAGGACCGCTTTGCGCCGGGCAGCGCCTGCCGCCTGGTGGTGCGGCCCGAGGCCGCGCAGATCGCGTCCCGGGGCATGATCCCCTGCAAGGTGACGCTCTCGGTATTCATGGGCGCTTATCAGTACTATCATGTGATGGTTGGCGATACGATGGTGAAGATCAACGACAACTGCCCAATCAACAAACAAGTGTTTCAGGAGGGCGATGAGGCATTCATCAGCTTCAGCCCCGACAGCGTGCATCTGCTGGCCGTAAAGTAAAGGATATATGGCCTTTGGTTATAAGAAGCAGCAGTGGAACGAAGTGAGCCGAAACGCTCCTCCGTTCCCCTGTTGCTTTCCTATGGCTTCACGCGGCTGAAAGCCGCGCGTCACCACTGCTTCCCGGCGGCTCCGCCGCTATCACCTGCTGACGATTTTGTAATATGTTCTGGCTGTTCTTAGGTACACCAGGCAATACAGCGCCCCGAAAAGGAGGAATGTAGCCGCGGTGCACAGGACATACAAGCGTGTATTTGTGAGCGAAAACGCCAGCAGAAGCTTGCGCACGATGGGAAAGGCTACCGCTGTATGGAGCCCCGCGGCGGCAAGCGGCAGGAAAAATACCGTCAGCACCTGCGCGTGGATGGAGCGCTTGACTTCATGATGGCTCATCCCCACCTTTTGCATGATATCAAAACGCGTCCTGTCTTCATAGCCTTCTGATACCTGCTTGTAATAGATGATGAGAATGGTCGCCGCCAGGAACAGCGTGCCCAGGAATATCCCCAGGAAGAAAAACCCGGCGTACAGCGCGCGCACCTCCGGGCTCTGCCTGAGTTTGCTCTCCCGCCGGCCTTCAAAGTCCTGGCTTTTCAGCGAGCTTGTGATGCTGTCATAGACTTCAAGCTGCGTTTGCGCGTCCTCATTGAGGTTGACCCCAAAGTTCAATTGAAGGCGGGAAGCAGCCTTGGTGTAGGCCGCGTTCTGTATCCCGCTTATCTTTTCCATCTCGGCCATATCTTTCAGAACAATGTGCTGCACAGGATAGCCGTAAGCGGCGGATTGGCCCTTGCCCGCGGCAGTCTGCGGCTTTTGCGCGATCCTAAAGCTTCTTCCCAGGATCTCCACGCTGTCATATCCGTAATCCCCGTTGTCCGTATACAGCAGGACCTCGCCGGGTTTTAGCTGATAGTCAGTCCCCGCCCTGCGGTTGTAGTCTTCCAGCGTCATGAACATCAGGGTGTTCAGTATCTCATCACCGCCCTTATCGGTGATGGGATAGAATCGGTCATCCTGCCTGAAGGCTGAAAACTCCAGGCTGTAATACTGCGTTTCATCCTGGATGCTGATGTCGTGAAACTCAAGGACATCCTTCACCGTTTGAATAGCCCGGAGGTTCTTTTTCTGGTCCGCGCTGTCCGCGTATATGCCTATATCATAAGGATATCTTGTATTGATGATATCCTCCACGCCGATCATCAGGGAGGCTGTAGTGGATACCGTCACCAGCACCATCGTGGACAGAATGCATATGGAGGCAAGCCCCACGGCGTTTTGCTTCATCCGGTAGATCATACCGGATACGCTGATAAAGTGACGCGGCCGATAGTAATAGTCCTTGTTCTTTTTCAAGAGCTTCAGCCAGACAATGCTGCCGGAGGTGAACAGAAGGTAGGTGCCGAGGATCACCAGCAGTACAGCCACAAAAAACAATATGATCGCCGTGATCGGGTTGTCCACCATCAGCGAAATACCGTACCCTCCGCCTAACAGCGCCAGCCCAAGCAAGGCCATCAGCGCCTTGGTCTTCGGCTCCCTCTCCCCGACATTGCCGCCCCGCAGGAGTTCTATGGGTTTTGACACGTGGATCTGTCGAATGGAGTTAAGGAGGATCAAGATAAAAGTTCCGCCAAAGAGCGACGCCGTCATCACCATGGCCTCCTTGGACACATAGAAGCCAAGCGGCGCCCGCGCGTCCAGCAGCCAGGCGATCAGCAGGAACATCAGCTTATCAAGCGCCATGCCAAGCGCGAGACCCGCCGCCAGGCTGAGGACCGCCGTATACAGCGTTTCCAGCGCCACCACCCGGGATATATGCCGCTTTTCCATCCCCAGGATATTGTACAGCCCAAACTCTTTCTTGCGGTTTTTCATCAGGAAGCTGTTGGTATAAAACAGGATGATCACGGCGAATATGGCCGTCACCCACCCGCCGAGCATCAGCATCATCCGCAAAAAATCGCTTCCGGGCATCCTGTCGATGCCCTCGTTTTTTGACAGCGACACGATGATGTAGTACATCGCCACCGTCACAACGCAGGTGAGCATATAGGGAACATAGGCGCGGGCATTCTTCTTCATGTTGTCAAGCGCCAGCCTGGGATAAAACATCTTACGCATCCCGCTCACCCTTTCCGGCAAGCAGGGTAAGGGTATCGGATATTTTTGCGTACATCTCTTCATTGCCCCCGCCGCCCCGGTAGATCTGGTGAAACAGATCGCCGTCCTTGATAAACAGCACGCGCCCCGCGTGGCTGGCCGCTCTGGCGGAGTGCGTCACCATCAAAATGGTCTGCCCCTCCTCATTGACCTCTCCGAATATCTTCAGCAGCCCGTCCGCCGAGCGGCTGTCCAGGGAGCCGGTGGGTTCATCGGCCAGGAGCAGCTTCGGCTTGGTGATCAAGGCCCGGGCGACCGCCGCGCGCTGCTTTTGCCCGCCGGAAACCTCATAGGGGTACTTGTTGATCAATTCCACGATGCCTAGCTTGCGCACGATGGGCTGCATGCGCTGAGCCATCTCCCTGTACCCCCTGCCCGCCAGAATGTTGAGCAGCGTTGTTTTTCCGGAGCCCGATTCGCCCATGATGGCCACATACTCTCCCGCTTCCACAGAGAAACTCACCTTATTGAGCGCCCTCACCTGCTGGGTGCCCAGCCTCGATGAGTAGATCTTCTCGACGTTTTGTACTTCCAGTATCGCCATGTGTCTGTTATTCCTCCTTCTCTTCGATAATGGAAGTATAGAAAAAGGCCCCGCTGCCCGCCATTGATTCAGGTGACAGAAAAGCCTCCGGTGTGACAGTTTTGTAAGATGTTCCCGCATCACTCAATATCAATGGCCTCACGGTTCAGATCGATGGAAAACACGCTGCCCTTGCCGGGCTCGCTTCTCGCGCTCAGCCGGTGGGACAGCCTGTCCGCCGCGCGGCGGCACAGGTAGAGGCCAAGGCCGGTGGACTTGCTGTTAGCCCGCCCGTTATAGCCAGTAAAGCCCTTCTCAAAGACACGGGGCAAATCCTCCGCCGCGATACCGATGCCGGTATCGGCGACGCTCAGCATCCCGTCAGTTCCCACGGCAATGGTCACGTTGCCCTGATCCGTATACTTGACCGCGTTTGACAGGAACTGCTCAATGATGAAGGTCAGCCACTTTTCATCGGTCAGCACCTTAAAGTCCGTAGGCTCATAGATCAGGCGGATGCGCTTGCTGATGAACTGCGGCGCGTACCTGCGCACCGCCGCGCGGATGATGGGGTCAAGCGCGTAGGTTTTGAACACGAAATCGGAGGCGTCATCCCCCAGCCGCAGGTAGCTCAGCGCCATATCCGCGTACTGCTCAACGCGGAAGAGTTCCAGCATCAGCGCCCTGTTCAATGGCGTATCCTCTTCCTGAAGCATCATCTGCATGGCGGCGATAGGCGTTTTGATCTGATGCATCCATGCGGTGAAATAGTCCAGGCTCTGCGTGCGTTCTTGCGTGAAATCAGCCGCGATATCAAGGTTGATGCGCCGAAGGGCCAAAACCATCGCCTGATAATCCCTCTCAGCCGGGCTGTGAGCAGGGGGCAGGGTATCAGGCAGCAGGTTGATGCGCGTCATCAGTTCCTGACGCTCCCGGCACTTCCTCCGCTCCCTGACGAAGCCAATGCTCAGCAGCAAAAGCCCCAGGAGAGCGCACAGCCCCGACGCGTAGAGAACAGCTTCCGCCTCCAGTCTGTAGAGGCTGAACACAGCGGAAAAGATCAGGGCAAACAGCAAAAACACCGTCATGACATGGCGGTACTGGCCCAGATATCCGGCCAGTTCCCGAAAGAAGCCCCGTCCGCCCTTGTTACCCCTGCTCATTCCACGATATAGCCGCTGCCCACCCTGGTGGTGATGAAATCACTCAGGCCCGCGGCATCCAGCTTTTTGCGCAGACGGGTCACGTTGACGGTCAGCGTGTTCTCTTCCACATAGCTGTCCTGCTGCCACAGCTTGGTCATCAGGGTATCGCGGCTGACCACCTTCCCCTTGTTTTCAATCAGCGTCTGGAGGATCCGGAACTCATTTTTCGTCAGCTCCACCCGCTCATTCCCCACCCGGAGTGTCGCGTCATTGAGCTGCAGCATCACGCCCCGGTGCTCCAGCACCGGGACCTTGGCGCCCATATCATAGGCGCGGCGCAAGAGGGCCTGTATCTTCGCCATCATGACGCTGAGATCAAGCGGCTTGGCGATAAAGTCATCGCCCCCCATCTCCATCGCCATCACAATATTCATGCCCTGGGCGGCGGAGGATATGAATACCACCGGGACGTCCGATACCTTCCTGATCTGGGCGCACCAATGGTAGCCGTTAAAAAAAGGCAGCATCACATCCACCAGCACCATATGCGGGTCAAAGGCGATGAAATCCCGCATGACGCGCTGAAAATCCTTCACGCGCAGGACCTCGTGGCCCCAGCTCTCGATATATCGGCTCATGGCCTTGGCGATGACCGGGTCATCCTCTATGATGAGTATCTTGTGCATTCAATCCCGCCGCTTGCCCGTGACGCTCTTCACCCGCACGCGGCAGACCGTTGTTTTCGCCAGCGCCTGAGCGCTGTAGCTCGGCTCACCCTCGTAACCGCAGTGGCGCATCAGAGCATCCAGTCCGTGCCTTTTTTCTTCATCGCTGCTGAGAATGTCGACCTCGCCCTCCATCATCAAAGACTCATAAGCCGCTGTCCAGCCACAGGCCTCCGCGCTGCCGATCACCCGCGCGTCGCCTGTGACGGCGATGAAGCAAACCGGATTATTCCTGATGCAATCCATCTTCCTCCCC
>CAYZRZ010000064.1:0-11800 GCA_964480995.1 uncultured Christensenella sp. | reverse complement strand
TAAGGAAAGAACCGTATTAGACGAACTGGACAGAAGCCCGTTTGACTTCCGCGATGCCGTTCAGAGCGATTATCAGACCAAGGAAGGCCTGACGCCTGAGATAGTGGAGGAGATATCCCGGGTGAAGAATGAGCCCGCATGGATGCGCAAGCACCGGCTTCATTCCCTTGAGCTGTTCAACACCATCCCGATGCCCGTCTGGGGCCCGCCGCTGGATGAGCTGGATATCAATAACATCGTCACCTACGTCAAGCCCAACACCGCCATGAAGGATGACTGGGCGGATGTGCCCGCCTATATCAAGGACACCTTCGAGCGCCTGGGCATCCCCAAGGCGGAGCGCGAGTCGCTGGCCGGGGTGGGCGCGCAGTACGATTCAGAGGTTGTATACCACAGGGTCAGGGAAGAACTGCTGCAAAAGGGCGTCATCTACACCGATATGGAAACCGCTGTGCAGGAATATGAAGACCTTGTCCGGCCCCTGTTCATGAAGATCGTCCCGCCAAGCGACCATAAATTCGCGGCGCTCCACGGCGCGGTCTGGTCGGGCGGCTCCTTTGTGTATGTACCCGAGGGCGTGCAGCTGGATGTGCCGCTGCAATCCTATTTCCGCCTCAACGCGCCGGGCGCCGGCCAGTTTGAGCACACCCTGATCGTGGTGGAGAAGGGCGCGCGCGCCCACTTCATCGAGGGCTGCTCCGCGCCGCGCTACAATGTGGTCAACCTGCACGCGGGCTGCGTGGAGCTGTATGTGCGCGAGAACGCCACCCTGCGCTATTCCACCATCGAGAACTGGTCCAAGAATATGATGAACCTGAACACCAAGCGCTCCAGCGTTGATAAGAACGGCGCGATCGAATGGGTATCGGGCACTTTCGGCTCTCACAAGACCATGCTGTACCCTTCCAGCTTTTTAAAGGGGGAAGGCGCGCGCTCCAGCTTCACGGGCATCACCTTTGCCGGCAGCGAGCAGCACCTGGATACGGGCACCAAGGTCTACCATATGGCGCCCAACACCAGCTCCACCGTCAGCTCAAAATCCATCTCCAAGAGCGGCGGCATCGCCCTCTACCGCAGCGATATCCATATCCTGCCTGAGGCGGTGGGTTCCAAATCCTCCGTCGTGTGCGAATCGCTGATGATGGACAGGGAATCGCGCGCCGATACCATCCCGGTGATGGATATCCGCAACGACCAGGTGGACATCGGCCACGAGGCCAGGATCGGCCGCATCAGCGACTCAGCAGTCTTCTATCTGATGACCAGGGGCCTGAGCGAGAACGAGGCCAAGGACATGATCGTCCGGGGCTTTGTGGAACCCATCGCCAAGGAGCTGCCGCTGGAATACGCGGTTGAAATGAACCGCCTGATCAGCCTTGAGCTTCAAGGCACGATCGGGTAAGGAGTACAGATGAGTCAAACAGTTGTAATCAACCGCATGCCTGTCCGCGTATGGCGCAGGCCGCGGGTCAATGAGATAGAAGTATTGTTAAACCCGGCGCAGTCAAGCGCCTCGCCGGGGTCCTTTGTGATCGAGAATCCCGAAGAGCTGATGCTTTCCCGGCAGATCCCGGAAACGGACTTCAAAAGCCGAGGAGCCGATTATTTTGTGCCCGAAGCCCTGTCCGCTTTTATCGCGGGCAGCGCCGCGCAAAGGCACCATATCCGCGTCCCCAGAGGCTACGCGCAGGCCGCGCCGCTGGTGATTACCTGCCGCCTCAGCGGGGCCGCCCCTGTCCAGTCGGAAGAGCTGTACATCGAGGCGGAGGAAGGGTCCAAAGCCTGCGTTATCATCAAGTATTACGGGGAGGACGGCACACCGGCCGAACATACGGGCATTACCCGCGTGACTTGCGCGCCCGGCAGTGAGCTGCACCTCATCAAGCTTCAATCCCTCAACAAGCAGGCAACGCATACGGACGCGGTCGAAGCCATTGTTGATACGAAGGCCAGCCTGGCCGTAACCATGGCGGAACTGGGCGCGGCTGTCAGCAACGCCAGCTGCAGCGTGCAGCTTGCCGGAGAAGGTGCCCAGCTGAAGCTGGATGTGCTCTACCTTGGCGACGGCGACAGAAAGCTGGATATGACCTATCGGGCTGAGCACCGGGGCAAAAAGACACTTTCCGATATCAAGGCGCGCGGCATCCTGCACGGCACCAGCCACAAGGTGCTGCGTGACACGCTCGATTTTGTGAAAGGCGCGGCCGGCTCCAAGGGCCGGGAGGAGGAGAGCGTGCTGCTGCTGGGCAGCAAGGCGCGCAATATATCCGTTCCTCTCCTGCTGTGCGGCGAGCATGACGTGGAGGGAGCGCACGCGGCCAGCTCGGGCAGGCTGGATGAAGACGTGATGTTTTACATCCTCAGCCGCGGCATCTCCGAGGAGGATGCCCGCAAGCTGGTTGCCAAGGCCTCCTTTGACGTGATACTGGAAGACATACCGGACGAGCGGATCCGCGGGGAGATCATGGCGGCTGTGGAGGAATCGATCGACAGGGGAGGGAAGTAAGGGATGAACACGTATCTTTCTGATTTTCCCCTGCTGACCCGGGCCGACGAAAAAAACAGGCGGTGGGCCTATCTGGATAACGCCGCCACCACCCAGAAGCCCCGCGCGGTGCTGGAGGCCGTGGAGGCCTTTTACCTGAGGGAGAACGCCAACCCCCATCGGGGCGCCTACGACCTCTCGGTCGCGGCGACCCGGGCGCTTGAACATGCCCGTGAGACCGTGCGCGCCTTCATCGGGGCCGCCGGGGCTGAGGAGATCATATTCACCAAGGGGGCGACGGAATCCATCAACCTGGTGGCGCGTACCTTCGCCATCAATGAGCTCGGCTTCGGCGATGAGATCGCCCTGCTGGTGTCCGAACATCACAGCAACCTGATCCCCTGGCAGTACGCGGCGCGCGTAAGCGGGGCAAAGCTGAGGTACCTGTATACCGATCGGGAAGGACGCGTCCCCGCCTCTGAAATTGAGGAGAAGATCACGCCCGCGACCAGGCTTGTGGCGGTAGGCCATATCTCAAACGTGACAGGCGTGATGAACCCGGTGGAGGAGATCATCAGCAGAGCGCACAGCGTTGGGGCTAAGGTGCTGGTGGACGGCACGCAGGCCGTTCCTCATATCCCTGTGGATGTCAAAGCGCTGGGCGCTGATTTTTATGTCTTTTCGTCTCACAAGATGCTGGGCCCGGGGGGTGTGGGCATCCTGTACGGAAAGCGCGAGCTGCTGGACAGCATGCCGCCCTTCCTCTTTGGCGGCGATATGATCGAGTACGTGGAGGAACAGAGCGCGACCTTTGCGCCTCTGCCGCAGAAGTTTGAGGCGGGCACGCTCGATGTTGGCGGCGCGGTCGGCCTGGCCGCGGCGATCGATTACCTGAACGCGATCGGCATGGATAGCATAGAAGCAAAGGAGCGGGAGCTGACGGGCTATCTGCTGGACAGCCTGATGGCTGTGCCGTATATGCAGCTGGTAGGCCCCCGGGATATGGAAAAGCGCATCGGCGTTGTCAGCTTCAACATCCAAGGGGCGCACCCCCATGATGTGGCCACCATCGTGAACGCGGATCATGTGGCCATCCGCTCCGGCCACCACTGCGCCCAGCCTTTTATGAAGCATTTAGGCGTTCAGTCCACTTGCAGAGCGAGCCTGTATCTGTATAACTCAAAGGACGATATTGACCGCCTGGCGCAGAGCCTGCGGGGGGTAAGGAGGTGGCTGGGCTATGGAGCTCAATGAGCTGTATACGGACATCATCACCGAGTACGCCGCCGATAAGGCGCATTGGCATCCGCTTGAGCATGCCGATGTCACCCTGCGCGGGGTCAACCCCAGCTGCGGCGATGAGATCAGCCTGGCGCTTGAGATCAAGGGCGGCGTCATCAGGAAGGTCGGCCTTTCAGGCAGCGGCTGCGCCATTTCTTCGGCCTCTGCCTCTATCCTGGCCGATATGATGGAAGGGATGGAAGCGGAGGAGGCCAAGCGCCTGGCGCGGCTGTTCATCGCCATGATACGCGGCGACGCGCAATCAGAGGAAGAGCTTGAGGAGCTTGAAGACGCGGTTGCCTTTCGCGGGCTATCGAAGATGCCTGCCCGCACCAAGTGCGCGGTGCTGGCCTGGCATACCCTGGAGGAAGCGGTCGATCAGTGGCAGGCGCGGTCAAGCCCTGCCGGAATCTGATTATTTTTGCACAATGTTCTGTTGCTCTATTCAGAATTTACAATTGTAACGGCCCAAACAGGCCGTTTTTAATTGCTTTTGCGTCACAAGGCTCGTATCATGGAAACGGGTCACATGAAGGAGGAAATGATGAAAAAACTATTTAGCATTCTGTTGATGATGGCGCTGCTGACTGGCGGCGCGTCAAGCGCAAGGGCCCAGGTCTCATCGTCCATTGATAAGGATATCATGGCGGGTGAGGATATATGGCTCTCATCCTCCGTGTTTCTGGGGGACAAGCTCTATCTGACCGGCCAGGGGAAGGTCTTCAGCTATGCGCCCGGCGAGGACGCGATCAGGCAAATGAAGGTCGCCGACCTTCGAACCGGGACTGAAGACGGGGAGGAAACGAAGGACTCCAGCGGAGAGACGCTGTACTACAACCTCCGTTTGTTTACAGAAGGGGACAGGCTTTACGGCATAGACGTGCAGGAGAAGGGGATGATCTATCCCTTGGCTGTCGAAGAAGAGACCCTCAGCATATCTGACGGTGTGAAGATCGACACAACGCCGCTGAGAAACATGGAATACGGCGATGAGGGCTATGTGGAGGACCCGCTGCAGGTGCTCGGCTTCAATGGACGCCTGTACCTGATCAACAGGTCGTGGGGCGCTTCTGACGGTTCGACCATCTTAAGCCTTTTGAGCTACGACCTTGAAAAAGGCGGCGAGGCGGTCAAGCATAACACCGAGTTTGTCTGGCAGCTCGTACCCTATAAGGAAGACAAGCTGCTGGCGCTGGTGATGGACCCCGACAGCAGCTGGGATGAAAAGACGCAAACATCCAGGAATTTCACGCTCTCGGTCTATGATCCCCAGGCGGACAGTTTGGAGGAACTGGGCGATTCCGGTGTGATGTTTGCCTATGAAGGCAGCGGCCTTGCCTATGATGCAGCCAATGACAAGATATACCTTCAGGGAAAAAGCGAAGTCTATGTGTGGGGCGATGACGGCAAAGCGCAGATCGCGGCCTACCTGATCCCCAGCGAGTACGGCGGCAGCTCAGGCGACCGTGTATTTGTGCTGCCGCAGGGCGGGGTCATCGTGATCACCGGGAAGAATATCGCCGTGCGCGAGGCCGATCCGGCCAAGCTGCCCGCCAGCCGCCTGACCATCTACGGCAGCTATATGGATGAGGTCCACCAGAAGACTATGCAGGCTCTGGGCAATGTACCGGTCACCTTCCTGGACAGCAAATGGTTTGAATCAGCGCAGGCTTTGGGGCAGGCGCTTGTAACGGGGGAGGATGGCATCGATATCCTCGTGATTGGCAGCAGCTATATGGATATAGACAACCTGATGAGCAAGGGCTATGCCGCCGATCTCAGCGCGAGCCAGACGCTTCTAAACTATGTGAGCGGCCTTTATCCCATGATGCAGGAGACCGGGCAATATGATGGTAAGCTCTATATGGTGCCCGTTGATATGTACGCGAACGGCATGATGAGCTACTACACGGAGATGTTCGAGCAGGTGGATGATGTTGAAGTCCCCGGGACCTATGGAGAACTGATCGATCTGATCCAGCGGTGGAATGATGAGCTGGGAGAACTGTACCCCGACATGATCCCTCTGCAGTCGGATGATTACAAGAACCAGATGGTGCAGCTGGCTATTGGGATGCAAACGGGGGCCATGGCCGCGCAGGGCAAAGAGTTCTCCTATAACGACCCGGCGCTCAAGGAGATGCTGGCAGCCGCGCTGGCGCTGCGTACGGATGATATCTCTCCCAAGATTGACTGGGAATCGCCCGACGCGCAGGAGCAGATAGAGGCGATCTACAACAAGGTGCCGCTGATCGAGCCTTACTACTCGCTTGACCTGGCCAGCATGAACTATGATATGACCAGCGGCGGGGTGGGCAGGAGCAGGTGGAACGCGGACGGCACGGAGATCAAGGTGGGCCGGCAGATCCCCCTGCAGCTTGCTGTGCGTGAAGGGGAAGAGCCGGTGCCTGTTGAGATCGACCTGATGCTGATGTTCGTCAACCCCAAATCAAAGAACCTGGACGCGGCCATCGCCTATGTGGAGGAGTATGTCAAAAACCTCAGAGCGGACAAGATCGCTATGATGAACCCCGGCGTGAGCGGCGACATTCTCAACCCCAACTTTGAGCAGGAGATCAAGGATCTGGACGAATCCATCTTCTACTACGAAGAAGCGCTGAAAAAGGCCGAAGGAGCCGAAAAAACGGAGCTTGAACGAAACTACGGGGAGCAGAAGAAATATATCGAAAACCGCCGTGAAGAGGCGAAGTACATAGCCCGTGAGCAGACGGTCGCGGACTACCGCGAGATCATGAAAAACAGCTATATCAAGACCTACAGCCAGAACATGGCCTTCAACAATGAAGATATGTATACGCTGCTGAACCGCCTGATTCAGGGGCAGACCCCGCTTGAGCAGTTTGTGATGGAGGCTGATGGAAAGCTGCGGCTGATGAGGCTGGAAGGACAGTAAAACAAAAGCGAAATACAGCAGCCACGACGCGGGGCGCGGGAACCATCAGGTTTTCCGCGCCTTTGCGTATATGCCAATTTTGTTACAATTGATGGCGGGAAATTGCCTTGATGTTACTAAAGAAATGAAGTAGTATACATATGTTATTCATTATTTTGTGAAGGAGCGGCGATGTTTTATAAGAAGAAGAGCCTGTGGCTCTTTCTGCTGCCGGGGCTGCTGGGACTGATGCTGTTTTACGTCGTGCCGTTTTTAGGCGGCATTTATTTCAGCATGACGGACGGCACGATCGCAAACCGCATCGTCTGGTTTGACAACTATCAGAGGGTGTGGGATAACGAGGTGTTCCGCCTGGGGCTGAAGAACTCGCTGGAGTTAAGCCTGATCTCCGCTCCGCTCATCTTCGTGTTCTCTTTCGTGCTGGCGGTCATGCTAAGGGCGCTGAAGGAAAAATCAATCGGTTTCCGCAACCTGCTGCTGATGCCCTATCTGGTGCCCAGCGCGGCGCTTTTAATCGTTTGGCAGATCCTGTTTGATTACGGCGGGCCGGTCAACCGCGCTGCCGCAGCACTCGGTTTTGAACGGGTGCTGTGGCTGGAATCAGAGGCCCTGCGCGTTCCGGTCGTGCTTTTATACATATGGAAAAACCTGGGCTTTTCCATCGTTCTGTTTTCGGCGGCGCTGTCTTCGGTGCCGGACGCCTTGTACGAGTTTGCCAGGTTGGAGGGTGCCGGCGTGGTGCAGCAGGAGGTGAAGATCACCCTGCCGATGATCCTGCCGACAGCCTTTCTGGTCTTCGTGATGGCCTGGGTGAACGCCTTTAAGATCTTCAAGGAAGTCTACTTTATAGGCGGCGCCTATCCGCGCGACGCGGTGTACACGCTGCAGCATTATATGAACAATCAGTTCGCCAAGCTGGATTATCAAAACGTGACGACGGCCGCTTACAGCTTCGCTCTGATCGTGTTTGTACTGTTTGGCATGCTGTATTTGAGCAGGGGGGTGAGGGGCAATGACAGGTAAAGCCGCCGGACACAGGCATCACCGCAGGCCCTTGCACTCAGGCCGTATCATCAGCTTCGCTGTGTTGATCATCGTGTGCGCGCTGCTGCTTGCGCCGATCGTGCTGACATTTCTTTACAGTTTCTTTCCGACGACTGAGATGAAGGCCTACCTGGATACACGCAACAGCTATGCGCAGGATCAGTGGATGGACATCCTGCTGTCGCCGTCGGTCGTATCTCTTCGGCAGTACTATGCCCTGCTGCTTGAAAAGCCTTTGTACCTGACGCTGTTTTTCAACTCGGCTTATTATACGCTGTCCATTCTGCTGGGACAGGCACTTGTGATCCCCATGCTTTCCTACGCGCTGAGCCGCTTCAGGTTCAGGGGACGGGATGCGCTGTTTTTCATGGTACTGATGCTGATGCTGCTGCCCTTCCAGGTGACGATGGCCCCCAGCGTGCTGACCATGCGCACCCTGGGGCTGATGAATACGCAGTGGGCCGTGATCCTGCCAATGATCTTTTCACCGCTGTATATCTTCTTGATTCGCCAGTACATGGTGGGCATCCCCGCGGATATGTTTGAGGCGGCGATGATGGACGGGGCGGGGACATGGCGCTGTTTTGCGCACATGGTATTGCCCATCTCTAAGCCCATTCTGGGCGCGTCTGCCGCGCTGAGCTTTGCTGACAGCTGGAACATGGTGGAGCAGCCGCTGATCTACCTGAGCAATGACCAGGGGGCGATGCCGCTGTCTGTTATGTTCAACCAGCTGTCGACCGGCGAGCAGGGCATTGCGTTCGCGGGGGCGGCGCTGTATATACTGCCTGCTCTGCTGATCTATACCTACTTTCAGGAAGACATCCTGCTTGGCATTCAGCTGAGCGATATGAAGTGAGCGGCGCGATGAGCATGAGAAAGAAGACACTGCATAGCTTTTTGATCCTTGTCTGCGCTTTGACGGCCGGATTGTTCGCCGCGCGCGCGGTCAGGAGCTTGTCAGCGGCTGAAGTGCGGGCGGTTTCCCTTATCCGGGGTAAACTTGAAGAGACCCTCAGCGCTGAGGCGGAGGTATACTTCCCGCAAAGCGAGACCTTCACCATCACTCAGGCAGGCTCGCTGAACCTTCTGATTGAAGAGGTCTTGGCGATCCCCGGCAGCCGGGTCAAGGCGGGGGACATCTTGTTCACCGCGTCCGTCCCGGGATATGAGGAGGAGCTGGCGAAGCTGCGGGACAGCTATTCCCGGCAAGCGCGCAAGTACGCGGACGCGGTGGCGGGCAGCAAGCGCTTTCCCGAGACCAGCGAGCATAACAACTATTACAATGCCATGCTCAGGGCGGCTGATATTTACTGGGACAAGCTGCTCGGAGCAAAACTGGCCGCGGCGGCCGCCGGCTTTGAACTCCCCGGGGATATCGGCGCGTGGGTTGACGCCGCGGCGCCTGACGAGGTTAATGCCGCCATGCTGGAGACTCTTGAAGCAAAGAAGGGCATGGATGAGGCAGCGGACCTGTTGAAGCGTATCTATACATCCCAGAACCCGCCCGCGGCCCGTACGCCTGACGGTACCTTCGGTTTGATCAAGGCCATAGATGAGGAGCGGGAGAAGGCCTACGAACTGCTGGACCAGATGCTGGCACTGGAAAAACAGAAGCTGACGCTGGAAAGCATCAAGGCCGGAAGGGATGGATGGCTGACGGAGCTTTCACTCATAAAGGGCGATGTCTACAGCGGCAGCAAGCCTGCCTATTCGCTCAGCGCCCCGGGAACAGATCCCGTCATTCGCTGCGACATCACTGAGCTTATGAAGGCCAAGCGGATCAGAGAGGGTATGACGGTTCGCCTGCGCGGCAACGAGACCCTGCTGATGATCAGCGAAGTGCAGACCGCGGGAAACGGTAAAACCTATGCCATCATCAAGCTGGATGAGGCTGTCATCTCGTCCCTGGGCGGGCTGGCCCGGCTGATGGAGAAAAAGCCGGCGGCGGATATTCAGTATGTGTCGGAGCGTACGGCTGCGCTACTGCCCGCCGGCGCGCTTCGCAGCGATGCGGATAAGAAATATTTCGTCTATGTGATAGAGGAGAAGGAGGCAGGCGCGCTTGATACGAGCCCCTTTATTTTAAAAAGGCTGGATGTGAATGTACTGGAAACCTCCCATCTATTGGTCGCGGTGGAAGCTGCGGAAGAGGATCCGGACGGTTTGAAAATCGCCCATAAAGAAAACAAAGCCCTCTCGGATGGCCAAAGAGTGTTTGTCGTGCCGGATGAAGCGGGGTATGTGCAATGAACCGGAGAAGCAAAGTGAAAAAGGGCTTGCTGCTGCTGACATGCGTTCTGCTGGCCGGCCTGTTCTTCGCGCGCACTGTAGAAACCGCGGCCACTGCCAAGGTACAAATCATAACAGCCACGCGCGGAAAGCTGGATGATACCATCACCGTGCCGGGCGAGATCCGCTTTTCAAACAGCGAACCTTTTACCATCAAGGGGGCAGGAACATTGAATCTGGTTGTTGACAAGGTGATGGCGAGGGCCGGCTACCTGATCAAACCGGGTGATGTTCTCTTCACGGGATCCATTCCCGACTTTGAGGACAAGCTTAAGGAACTGCGCTTGGCGTATGAGAAGAAGGTGCGCGAACGTACGGAGGCTGTGGCCGGCAGCCTGCGCATCCTGCAGACAAGCGAGCAGAACGATTATTACAATGCCATGGTCAAGGCGACGGATGAATACTGGGACAAGCTTTTTACGGCCAAGGCGGCAGCGATTGCCGCCGGGCATGAGCTGTCTGACGAACCCAATGAGTGGAACCTGCCCCCCGCCGGGACGGCAGAGGATACGCAGGCGGTACAAGCCGGGCCGCAGACCCAGGAGAAGTTCGACGGCGGGGATGATGAGCCGGAAGAAAACATGAAGGCCGCCATGCGGGAAGCCCTCGACGCGATGCGCAAGAAGGATGAAGCATCTCTACTGTTCAAAAGCTTTTATACAGGAAACAGGAGACCCGCGCCCAAGGTGTCGGGAGACGTGTTTGATTATATCAAGAAGATCGACGGGATGGATGAGGAGATCCATAGTTATCTGGATGAGATGCTGGAACTGGAAAAGCTGAAGCTGCAGCTTCAAACCATCAGGGCGGACAGGGAAGGATGGCTGACTGAGTTTAATCTGAAGGCGGGAGACAGGTATGACGGCAGCAAGCCGGCCTACGCGCTCAGCGCGCCGGGTGAAATGCCTGTGCTGCGCTGTGACATCACCGACATATCCAAAAGAAAATCCATCAGCAAGGGGATGAAGGCCCGCGTACAGGGCGCTGAGCGAGAGATGATGATCAGCGGCGTGGATGAGGCCGCGGACGGCAAGACTTACGCGATCATTGAGATGGAGGAGAGTAATATATCGGCCTTGGGCGGCCTGAGCAGGCTGATGAGCGAAAAGCCAGCGGTCAGCATCCTCTATAAATCCCCCAAGACCGCGACGCTGCTGCCTTTGACCGCGCTGCGAGATGGAGGGGATGACAGGTATTATGTGTATGTCATCGATCAAGAACGGGACGGAATACTCGGAAACAGCACATACAGGGTCAAAAAGCGGGAAGTCACGGTAATTGAAACATCCGCCAGCCTGGCGGCGGTCGAGGATGACCTGAGCGATATTAAAATAGCCGACAGGGAGGACCGGACTTTGTCGGAAGGCCAGGCGGTGATGGAATATGTTGATGTCAATTAAGAGGCTGAGCCTGATTGCTGCATTGGCGCTGTGCGCGGGTGTCATTCTGATGAGCTTGTCCGGCGTGCCTGAGATATATGAGTACAATGTCCTCTCGCCCAAGGCGGAAGCCCCGGAGCAGTCCTCGGACGGTTCCGGGGATGGGCAGACCGGGGAAGATGAGATTCCCCCGGAGGATCAGCTGACTGAGCTTTGGGAGATGATGGAGAATCTGGAGAAGCGCATGGATGAGATGGGCGGCGTAATGTCCGCCTGGGGTGTGGTTGCCTACGCGCCCGGAATCTCCGTGTCAGCCGGCGGACCCGACGGCCAGCCGCAAACCGCGCGGCTTGAAGGGCGATGGGGGAGTGTGCTCCAGCCGAGCGGCGTGCTGGCCGAGGGCAG
>CAYZRZ010000063.1:0-11910 GCA_964480995.1 uncultured Christensenella sp. | reverse complement strand
GAGCAGACGCTGTATAACTACAGCGACTATCCCGCCTTGCGCGACCCGGCTGACAAGGTATATCGTGCCCGCAACAGTGACGGTACCTATGATGAAATCATTCAGCCGCAGGCCGCGGCAGCCGTGATCGACTACCGCACGGGCGAGCTGAAGGCCATTGTAGGAAGCCGTACACCCCCCGCGACCAGGCTGACCCTCAACCGCGCGACCGATATGAACATGCCCGTCGGTTCCTCCATCAAGCCGGTCTCTGTATTCGCGCCTGCCATTGAGATGGGGGCCGGACCGGCATCAGTGGTATACAACATGCCTCTGCCCATCCAGGGCTGGACAGGTTCCGGCGGGAAGGACAGCTGGCCGCAAAACTATGGAGGTTCCAGCTACCGCGGGCCGCAGACCCTGCGCACATCCCTGGTCAAGTCCGATAATACGGCTACAGCGCAGGCCCTGATGACCTATGTGGGTGTGGAGAGATCTGCTGACTTTCTGCTGCGTATGGGGGTCAGCGAAAAGCATATCAACAAGACACCCTTTGGTCTGGCGCTTGGCTCCTCCGGGCTGTCGGCGGTTGAAATGGCCGCTGCGTTCGGGGTGATGGGCAACGGCGGCATTTATCAGAAGCCCATCAGTTTCCTGGGTATATCTGACAGCAATGGTACTGTGATCTACGACGCTCATCAGCGCCAGGCGCGCAGGCAGGTATTCCAGCCTTCTACGGCCTGGCTGACGGTTGATATGATGAAGGAAGCGGTGGCAAAGGGGACAGGCACCGCCGCGAAGATATCTGGCCAGACTGTGGCCGGCAAGACCGGCACCAATTCCGAGCAGCGAGGCGTGTTCTTTACCGGTATGACCGGATGGTATTCGGCCGCCGTGTGGATCGGCCACGACAATTACAAGCCCCTTTCATCCAAGACAACGGGGGGTAACAGCGCCGCCAAGCTCTGGAAGAGCTTTATGGAGCCTATTCACAAGCAAAAGGGGCTGGATAACCGCGATATACTCTCGGGCGGACCTTCTGACTACGGGCTGGTGCAGGCGACCACCTGCGTGGTCTCGGGCCAGCTGGCGACCGAGGCCTGCCGCCACGACGCGATGGGGTACGGCGTCGTGACCGATTACTGGCCGCAGGGCTCTGTGCCCACAGTGTCATGCCAGATGCATCAGGTCATGACGATATGCGATGAATCCGGCATGCTGGCAGGCCCCTACTGCCCGCCTGAGCACCTGAGCCAGCGCGGCGTGGTGATGCTGCCCCAGGGGCACCCGCTGGCGCGCTTCCTGAACACGGAATACCAGGGCGTGCTCAATGACTATCTGGGCCGCTCGCTCACCGGCGGGGAGGGGCTGACCTGTACCATGCACAACGAATACACCCAGTACCTCGAGCAGCCGCAGGATAGCTACTACCCTGAGACTGACCCAGGCTATGGACAGCCATCTCTTGCCCAGGATGCCCAGACACTCGCTACGGCGGCTTCCCAGCAGCTTTCCCAGCTTTCGCCTGATCACCCCGCTTTCTATGAGCTGCAAAGCGCCATCAGCGACCTGAATGCCATTGTGGCGGCAGATCCTTACGCAGCCAATCTGATCGACGCGATGATCAGGCTGACGCAGGCGATGGCAGCGGCGCAGTAACGCCAGGACATGCTGCGGCACAGCATTCCGGCTGTACAAAGACGGAACACAGATAAAACCGCCGGATGATCCGGCGGTTTTATCTGGTCGCGGGGATATCAGCGCAAAACGCTGATCAGCCGACGGTCAGGCTGGGAGCGGTGTAGACGCGGGCGGCCAGTTCCTGATCAAGCAGATAGATATTCTTGGGATCTTCACCCAGGAACTTGACTTTGTCAATCAGGGCCTGGGCATTGGCTTCCTCCTCACCCTGTTCCTTGACAAACCAATCAAGAAATTCCTTGGTGCGGTAATCCTTTTCACGCAGAGCCAGCTCATAGATGTCGTTGATGGAGGCGGTAATATATTCCTCGTGCGCCAGAGCGGCCTCCAGGATCTCCAGAATGGAAGAGGCAGCGGTTTCGGGCTTCTCAACAGCTTCCAGGGCTACCTTCTGGTTGTTGTGCTGAAGGTATTGATAGAACAGCATGGCATGGTCGCGCTCCTCCTGTGTCTGGATCATATACCAGTGGGCGAAGCCCTGCAGGCCGCGGTCATTGAATTTGTTCTGAAACTCCAGGTAGAGGTAGGCAGAATAAAGCTCTTTGTTCACCTGTTTGGAAAGTATCTCGGATATGTTGGCTTTCATGTTTTTCTCCTTCGTCATTTCAACATTAAAGAGGGTCCTGACCCTTATCAAATATATACCCTAATCGTGAAAAGCCAAACCTTTCTTTCTCCGATTCAGAAGACTGCGGGATGACGTCAGCACCGATCTGAGCGGGCGGGAATTAAGGTGGAAAAATAAAGTATGTTCACCAATCACCTTGCCGTTTATGGGTTGATATGATAGTATTCGTACATGGAAGAAGAGCTGTTTTTTCAGGCCATGCAAGAGGCGGTCAAGCAGGTGGTTGAAGCCCGGATGGCGGAAGGATTATTTCCCTCCGCTGTCGTGCGGGTGTTTGACAGAGAACAGACGCTGATGACGGCGGAGTTTGGCGGCGCGAGTGTTCAAAGTGTCTTTGATGTTGCTTCGCTCACCAAGATCGCGACGGCGACACAAGTATTATTGCTGATCTCATCCGGCAGGCTGAGCCTTGCGGATAAGATTTTGTCTGTTCTCCCGTCACTCAATGAGAGCAGGCTGCTTAAAAGCAGGCTGTCCAAGATTGACATCTACTCGCTTCTCACCCATACATCCGGCATTGTGGATTGGTACCCTTTCTATGCCCACCGGGACCTGCCCTTTGAAGAGGTGCTTGCCATAACGCTTGAGCGTTATGACCGGGTGGATGGCATGATATACAGCGATCTGAATTTCATGCTGCTGGGCAAGGTGCTTGAGCAGCTGCAGTGTAAACCCCTGGACGCCTGCCTGCGGGAGGACCTGGTCCTGCCGCTTAAACTCGGAAACATGGGTTATCATCCAGACCCTGCGGACGATATCATCCCCACATCCTATGGAAACCCCATTGAGGAGGAGATGTGCGCACAAAGGGGCATCCCCTTTGACGGCTGGAGGGCGCATGAGCCGCTGATCGGCGGCTGCAATGACGGAAACGCATATTACTATTTTGGCGGCGCGGCGGGGAGCGCCGGCATATTCGCCGACGCGCTCAGCTACGAGCGGCTGTGCCGTTTCTATATGACAAGCGATGATCCGCTGATGATTCGGGCACAGCAGAACCTTGAAACGGGCCGCGGGTTAGGCCTTGAAACGGGCGTACGGTATCCGCAGGGCTGCGGTCACACGGGGTTCACCGGCACCAGCATCTTTTTTTCCAAAGCGCTGAATATCGGTGTGGTGGCCTTCACCAACCGCCTGTATCTGAAGGACCCGCTTCCTGAGGGCATGCAGGCATTCCGGCGGGAGCTGCATGAAGCTGTCGTCCGTGTTTTGGTGTCTTGAACCGGGCTTTACTCCACGGGTGGAGTAGACATATTATATTATCCAAAGGAAAGAGGTAGAACCATGAAAAGACTAACCGCTCTTTTTCTCGCCGCCCTGATGGTAATGGGTTTAGCGCTCGCTTCGAGCGCTGAGAGCGCCGCCGTGCTGCGCTTCGGCACCGATGCCGAACCCATCGGCTTTGATCCGCACACCATCTCCGCCGTAGCTTCCCAGCGCGTGATGTCGCAGATGTATAACACGCTGGTGGATGTGGATGAGAATCTCAATGTCATCCCCGAACTGGCCCTCAGCTGGGAGCAGCCCGACGAGCAGACCTATGTGTTCAAGCTGCGCGAGGATGTCAAATTCCACAATGGCCGCCAAATGACCGCTGAGGACGTGAAATACTCCTTCGAGCGCATCCTCAACCCCGACGTCGGCGCGCTGGGCAGCAGCGCGAGCTACGCCGGCGATATAGAGTCCGTCACGGTGAACGATCCCTTCACGGTGACCATCAAGCTGAAGAAGATCAACGCGCCTTTCCTGGCCAACCTGTCAAGCAACTACTGCGCCATCGTGGCCAAGGAAGTCGTTGAGGAGTCGGGTGACCTGCTGCGCGCTGACGGCGGCACCGGTCCCTACACCCTGGGCGAATGGGTGCCTGACAACATGGTATCCATCCACCGCTTTGCTGACTACACCATCAAGGCTGCGCCGGCCTTTGACACGATTGAATTCTATGTCATGACCGATGCTTCTGCCCGCCTGGCGGCCCTGCGTACCGGCAGCGTCGATCTGATCAACGCCGATACCTCCATGCTGGTGCTGGCCCAGGGCGACAGCGCCATCAACACGATCTACTATCAAAGCCGCAACTACTCAGCCCTGTGCCTGAACACCAACAACGAGTACCTCAAGGACGCGCGCGTACGCCAGGCGATCTCGCTGGCTGTCAATCGCCAGGAGATCATTGACATGGCTTACAACGGCGAGGCGGAAGTGTCCGGCTTTGTCCCTGCCTCCATGGGCCACTGGGCGGTGGATGTCACCAATCACCCCATGTATCAGCAGGATATTGCCCGTGCCAAGGAATTGCTGGCAGAAGCGGGATGCCCCAATGGCTTTGAGATCGAGCTGATCGTAGGCCTGCTTGACAGCCTCCGCGATATGGGTGCCGTGGTTCAGCAGCAGCTGGCCGAAATCGGGATCACTGTCAATGTGGTCAACAAGGAAAACGCGGAATATGTGGCGCTTTGGAGCGCGCATGATTTCCAGATGATGGCATGCCAGAATGGCGCGGGTTCTGACCCCAGCCGCGGCGTCGGCTTCTTCTTCCGCACCGGCAACTCTGCCAACATTGCTGAGTATTCCAATGCCCGCGTGGATGAATTGATCAATCTGGGGGCCTCAACGACTGATGTGGATACCCGCCGCGGCTACTATCAGGAGGCGATCGATATCATACTGACCGAAGCCCCCAACGTGGTCATTGCCAGCCCCCGTGAGTATTTCATGGCCAGCCCCAAACTGCAGGGCTATGCCCCCAGCGCTTCCAACCCCTACGACCTGTCCGCCGCCTATTTCGGCGAGTAAACATTGATCCCGGGGGAGCGCGGGCATTGCGCTGCGCTCCCCTTTATCTTGTTGAAGGAGCCTTGCGATGCGCGATTATATCCTCAGAAGGCTGCTGATGCTGATCCCGGTGCTGCTTGGTATCAGCCTGAGCGTTTTTTTGATCATGCAGTTGGTGCCCGGCGATGTTGTCAGCGGCATACTGGGCATAGAGCAGACACCGGAGCTGCGTGTGATGTGGGAAAAGAAGCTGGGCCTTGATCAGCCTGTGCATATGCAGTATCTGAACTGGATGGGCAATGTGCTGCGGGGCAACTTCGGCGAGTCTTTCAGGACAGGCGCCCCGGTGTTTCCGGAGATCATCAGCCGCTTTCAGATCACGGCGGAGCTGGCCGTTCTGGCCAGCTTCACAGCCCTGTTCATCGCGCTGCCTTTGGGTATTATTTCGGCGCTCAAGAGAAACCAGCCAATCGACAAAGGGGTGCGTGTGGCGGCGCTGATGGGGGTATCAGTGCCGAGCTTTGCCTCCGCCACGCTGCTGATCCTGTTTTTGTCAAAAGCCTTTGGCTATTTTACGCCTGTCAAGTATGTATCCTTCCTGCAAAGCCCCGGGACAAACCTTGAGATCATGGTACTGCCTGCCTTTATCCTGGGCGCAAGCATGGCCGGTTCCCTGATGCGCATGACACGATCTTCTATCCTTGAGGTGATGCGGCAGGATTTTATCAAGGCTGTGAGGGCCAAAGGCGCGACGGAGCGTATCACCATCTTCCGCCACGCGCTTAAAAACGGGAGCATCCCGATCATTACGCTCGTTGGAATGCAGATGGGTTCTTTGCTTGGCGGCACGGTAGTCATTGAGCAGATCTTTTCGATCCCCGGCCTTGGGCAATATGTGCTGACGGGCATCTCCCAGCGCGATTATCCGGTGGTGCAGGGCGGGGTACTGTTCATCGCCTTTGTCTATGTCATCATCAATCTGCTGGTCGATATTTTGTACACTTATGTTGATCCGCGTATCCAATATACTTGAGGAGGCAGCCGATGCAAGCACAGGTTAAACAGCGGGCGCTGCCCGGCAATGAAAGCGTGCTCCGCCTGATATGGCAGGAACCTCTTGGCAGGGCGGGGCTGCTTGGCGTGACGCTGATCGTCATCCTGGCGGTGCTGGCGCCCCTGATCTCGCCCTATGATGTAGCCAAGATGCACCCCAAAGCGAAGCTGGCAGCCCCTTCGTTTGATTATCTGTTCGGAACCGATCATTTTGGACGCGATGTGTTCAGCCGCATTATCCACGGGGCGAGGGTATCCCTGGTCGTGGGGATTGTATCGGTCAGCATTTCGGCTGGGTTTGGCTATATTTTCGGCATGGTCGCCGGGTATTTTGAGGGAAAGACCGAAGCCGTGATCCTGATGGTGATGGATATCATATTCGCCTTTCCCTCCATCCTGCTCGCTCTGTTTATTGTGTCGGCGCTGGGTACAAGCATCGTCAACACCATGATTGCCATCGGCATCGTGAACATACCGGTGTTTACGCGCACGGTGCGCGCCTCGGTCAAGTCCGTCAAATCGATGGACTATATCAAAAACGCTCGTTCAGTGGGATTAAAGCCTGCTGTGATCCTTTTTAAGCATATTACGCCTAACGTTCTGGCGCCCTTCACGGTTCAGGCCACCCTGGCGCTGTCGGGCGCTGTGCTGACAGAAGCCTCCATGAGCTTCCTGGGCCTGGGCATTCAGCCGCCCAACCCATCCTGGGGCTCCATGCTCTCGGACGCGCGCAAATACATGGAGATCGCGCCGTGGCTGGTCATATTTCCGGCGCTGTTCATCATCCTGACAATTCTGTCGTTTAATGTGCTGGGCGACGCGCTTCGCGATGTGCTTGATCCCAAACTGAAGCTGTAGGAGGCGAAGAGATGGAAAACCTGTTGGAGATCCGCGGCCTGCAGATTCGTACCCCGCGAGGCAAAGATGTCATTAAGCTGGTGGACAAGGTCGATCTTGATGTAGGCAAAAAGCAGAGTTTTGGTATTGTGGGGGAAAGCGGCTGCGGCAAAAGCATTACAGCCAATGCCCTGATGCAGCTGCTGCCCTACCCTTTGGAAGTCAGCGGAGGTACTGCGTGTTTTGACAGTAAAAACGGCGAAGTCGAGCTGCTGAGCCTGACTGCGGATCGGATGCGTTCCTTGCGCGGGCAGGAGATAGCTATGATCTTCCAAGAGCCGATGACAGCGCTTGACCCGATCTTCACTGTTGCCTTTCAAATGGAGGAGGCCATCCGTTTTCACAACGCAAGCATCAATAAAAAAGAGATGCGCGAGCGGGCGCTTGAGATGCTGCGGCGGGTCAACATCCCCCGCCCCGAGCAGACGCTGGACAGCTATCCTCATCAGCTGTCAGGCGGACAATTGCAGCGCATTATGATCGCCATCGCGCTGATGAATAACCCGAAGCTCCTGATTGCCGATGAACCGACGACTGCCTTGGATGTGACCATCCAAGCCCAGATACTTGACCTGATGAATGAACTGAAAGAAACAGCGGACACTTCGATCATCATGATCACCCATGATCTGGGCGTTATCGCGGAGACCTGCCAGCATGTGGCTGTATTCTATGCAGGTCAGGTAGTGGAGGAAGCGGATGTTGGCAGCATTTTTCATCAGACGGCGCATCCCTATACGATTGGCTTGCTGCGTGCCGTCACATCCCTTGGCGGGGAAGAAAAGAAGCTCTATACCATCCCCAGCATCGTCCCGCCGGGCGGCCAGTGGGGGCAAGGCTGCCGATTTGCCGATCGCTGCGTCAAGCGCATGGACAAGTGCATAAAGGACATGCCAGCCCTGGCAGAGGTCGCCCCGGGGCACAAATGCCGCTGCTTTTTGCATAGCGGGGAGGTGGAGGCGTGAGCGAGATATTGCTGGATGTCCAGAACCTGCGCACCTATTTTCCTATCAAAGAGGGATTGATGCGCCGTACCGTAGGGCATGTGCACGCTGTGGAGGATGTCAGCTTCCAGGTCATGCACAGGGAAGTGTTTGCCCTGGTCGGAGAGAGCGGATGCGGCAAAAGCACCACAGGCGCATCCATCCTGCGCCTGATTGAGCCGACGGGCGGCCGTGTGTACTTTAAGGGGCAGGATATTGCCGCTCTCAGCCGGGAGGAAATGCGCCTGAAGCGGCGGGATATGCAGTTCGTATTTCAGAATCCCTACAGTTCCCTCAACCCGCGCATGAACGTGCGCACGCTGCTCAGTGAGCCGGTGCGCGTGCACTATCACCTGTCTGAAAAGGACATCGGTGATAAGGTGGCCGAGATGATGGAGATGGTAGGGCTGAGCCCCGACCAGCTAAACCGATATCCCCACCAGTTTTCAGGCGGGCAGAAGCAGCGCATTTCCATCGCCCGCGCTCTCATCAGCCGTCCCAGCTTTGTGGTGGCTGATGAGCCGGTTTCCGCGCTGGATGTATCGATCCAGGCGCAGGTGCTCAATGTGCTGATGCAGTTGCAGCAGGACATGGAGCTGTCGATGATCTTCATTTCCCACGATCTGAACGTTGTGCGACATATTTCAAACAGCGTGGGCGTGATGTACCTGGGCTATATCGTTGAAAAAGGAAAAACGGACAGCATCTACAGGAATCCGCTGCATCCATATACGCAGGCCTTGCTGTCGGCGGTGCCTTCGCATGATCCGCTCAATAAGAAGAAACGCTTGATGCTGCAGGGCGATGTGCCAAACCCCGCTAATCCGCCCAGCGGCTGCCCCTTCCATACCCGTTGCCCCAGGGCGACCGATGTTTGCAGGGAATCGATGCCCGCGTCCCGCGTGGCGGAAGAATACCATGAAGTTGCATGCCATCATGCATAATAAGGAGAAGGATAACAATATGAGTTACGCAATAGGGTTGATCAGCGGCACATCCTTGGATGGCTGCGACGCGGCGCTGGTATCGATTGAGAATGGACAGGTCAGGCCGGTTGAGTTTGTGACCCTGGCGATGGGAGAAGCGCTGCGCCGCAAGATTCTGGATTGCTGTTCCCTTGATAAGTCATCCGTTGAGCTGGTATGCAGCCTTAATGCCGAGCTGGGCTATTGGTTCGCCGGGGCCGCCAAGGCCGTGTGCGAGAAGGCGGGCATGGATATCAGCGAGGTGGACGTGATCGGCTCCCATGGCCAGACGGTCTACCACATCCCTGAAAACGACGGGGATTGGCTCGCCTCGACCCTGCAGATCGGGGAACCGGCCATCATCGCCTATGAAACCGGGGTGAAGGTGGTATCCAGCTTCCGGGCGATGGACATGGCGGCCGGCGGGCGGGGAGCGCCTTTGGTTCCCTACGCGGAGTACCTGCTTTACCGCTGCGGGAAGCCGCGCGCGCTGCAGAACCTGGGCGGCATCGGCAACGTAACAGTCCTGCCGGCAAACTGCGCGATGGATGAGGTGTTTGCTTTTGATACCGGCCCCGCCAACATGATCATCAACGCGCTGGTTAAGCATTTTTACGGGCTCGATTTTGACGAGGGAGGCAGGCTGGCGGCAAAGGGGAAGGTCAACGAGGCCGTTTTAGCCGACTGGATGGCCATTCCATATGTGATGGCCAAGCCGCCCAAGGCGACGGGGCGGGAGCTGTACGGCGCGCAGTTTACGCAGGCGCAGCTGAGCAAATACCCCGGTATCTCGCCTGAAGACTGGCTGGCGACCGCCACCCGCTATACAGCGGAAACCATCGCGGCCAACTACCGGGCCTATGTATTTCCCACATGTCCGGTCAGAGAAGTGATCCTCTCCGGCGGCGGGGCCTACAACCTGACGCTCAAGCGGGATATCGCGGCGCTTCTGCCCGAGTGCGAGGTGATCACCCAGGAGGACCTGGGCTGGAGCTCAGAATCCAAGGAGGCTGTGGCCTTCGCCCTGATGGCCCATGAGACATTAAACGGCAGGCCGTCCAACGTGCCCGGAGCGACCGGGGCGGCTAGACCGGTGATCCTGGGCTGCATCACGCCGGTGCCATATCAAGCTTAAGGGAGAAAGAATGGAAATTTTTGTTTGCGTCAAGCAGGTGCCATCCACCAACAAGGTGCAGGTGGACGAGAAAACGGGCGTGTTGAAGCGCGACGGGGTTGACAGCAAGATGAACCCCTATGACCTGTTCGCGTTGGAAATGGCGCTGCGCCTGAAGGAACGACACAGCGGGCGCGTGGTGGTGGGCACAATGGGGCCGCCGCAGGCGCAGGCTGTGATCCGCGAAGCTTTCATGATGGGGGCGGACGCGGGATACCTGTTTTCAGACAGGCGGCTGGGCGGGGCTGATGTGCTGGCAACCAGCTATACCCTGGCGCAGGCTATCCGGTCGGTTGGCGATTTTGACCTGATTCTTTGCGGCAAGCAAACGACTGACGGAGACACCGCCCAGGTTGGGCCGGCGATCGCCGAGCATATGAACATACCCCACGCCGCGTGGGTATCACACATCGAGGCGGTGGATGGAGGCGTGCAGGTGCACCAGCAACTGCAGGACGTGATCGCGACTGTGTGGATGGGATTTCCCTGCCTGGCGACGGTTGAGCAGGATACCTGCACGCCGCGCCTGCCTTCACTCAAGCGCTTAAAGACGGTCAAGGATTGGCCTATCCCTGTGATAGGTCTCGATGGCTTCATTGACACGGTGCCCGAGCACTACGGCTTATCGGGCAGTCCTACCCAGGTGGAGCGGATCTTCCCGCCCAAACGCGAGCAGGAGCACGAGATATGGGAAGGTTCCGGCAGCGCGCAGAAGCTCTATGACTATTTGAAGCGCCACAAGTTTGTTGGCTGAGGAAGGATAGTAAAGTGGCGCAAATAGCGGTTATTGAAAGAAAATGCACCGGCTGTGAGCAGTGCGTATCAGCCTGCCCTTTCTCGGCGATCGATATGATTGGAGGAAAGGCGCAGATGAACGCGGCCTGCAAGGTCTGCGGCCTGTGCCTGAAGCAGTGTCCTCAAGGGGCTATCATCCGCCTGGAAACCAAGGTTGACAGCGTGGATAAGACCAAATGGTCCGATATCCTTGTGTTTGCGGAGCAATCGGAAGGATCGCTGCATCCCGTCTGCCTGGAGCTGATCGGCGAGGCGCAGCGCTTGGCCGCCGGGAAAGATCAGAAGGTGAAGGCGGTGATCCTGGGCGGGCATGTCGAAGACTGCGCGCGGGAGCTGCGCCATTACGGCGTGGATGAGGTTCATGTCTATGAGGGAGAGGAACTTTCTTTCTTCCGCGCGGATGCCTTTGCCGCCTGCGTGGAGGACTGTATCAAGAAAACGAAGCCCTCCGTGGTGCTGGTAGGCGCGACAGCGCTGGGCCGCTCATTGGCCCCGCGGCTGTCCACGCGATTCCGTACGGGCCTGACGGCCGACTGCACGCAGCTGGAACTCAAGGATAACACCGATCTTGTGCAGATACGCCCGGCCTTTGGCGGCAATATCATGGCTCAGATCGTTACGCCCAATACGCGCCCCCAGTTTGCCACTGTGCGCTACAAAGTGATGGAAGCCCCAAAGCGCATGGAGGAAGAGAAGGGGGAGGTGCTGCGCCAGCGTATGCCCAAAGCGGTTCGGGATTCGCGCGTCAGGCTGGTTTCCACCGAGCCGGTACCCAAGGCTGCCAATATTTCGGACGCTGAGATCCTGGTGGTTGCCGGGCGCGGGCTGCAAAAGAAGGAAGATCTGGAGCTGGTCCGTGAATTGGCTGGACTTCTGGGCGGTGAATATGCTGTCACCCGTCCGCTTGCTGAAAAGGGATGGGAGAGCAACACAAGACAGATCGGATTGTCAGGCCGTACC